>CAYQJL010000065.1:0-2489 GCA_964417675.1 uncultured bacterium
GGCGCGGCACCGATGCCCAGATCTTCAACTCCATCATCATGGGCTGGAAGAGCAACGGCATCGATCTGGAGCATCCGGAGACCATCGCCCGCGGCACGCTCCCCGATCCGGGCGTGCACTGCAACCCGGTCTCCGTCGACTGGGAGCCCCAGGAGGCCGTCAACTTCCTGGTCAACGCCTACCCGAACCCGGTGATCGAGTCCACGCGCTTCGCATTCGAGATGCCGCAGGCGGGTCCCGCCAGCATCTCCGTGTACGACGCGGCGGGCCGTCTCATCGACAACGTCATCCATGCGAACCTGGGCGCCGGCCAGCACAATGTCTCCTGGCGTGTGCCGAAGGGCACGGCCAACGGCGCTTACTTCTACCGCGCTCAGTGCGGCGAAGAGATGGCGACCGGTTGGATTCGCGTGATCAAGTAGTGGCCGTGGCGGTCACATAGCGGTCTTGAACGAATGCGGCGGACGGGGCGCGCGCGGGATTCGATCCTGCAGCGCCCCAAACGTCGAGCTGAACGGGGGAAGGTGACCGCAGGGACACCTTCCCCTGCTGCATACTGGCAAGCGGGTCCCAGGCGACCCCTGCGGAGAGGAAGACCGGATGCCTGCAGTGTTGGTTTCGAGGTGGGGGGCGCCGTCGCGGCGAGTCGTGCGCCGGGACCGGTGGTTCTGGCTGGTTCTTCTGATGAGCCTGCTCTTCTCGCCGGTACAATCAGCGGATGGATCGCCTCCCGCTGGCCAGCCGATTGTCCCGCGGACCGCGGAGGGTCTCCGGGGGGCCGCCTCCGACCCCGCCGCGGACAGCGCGCGGGCGGACTCGCTGTCCTATCTGGAAGGCCGGGTGCTCGATGCCTCCACTCGGCAGGCCTGCCCGCATGCCAATCTCGTCCTGTTCCGTCTGACCTCCGATACCGATACCGTCGGTGTCCAAATCACCGGGACATTCGCCCTGGCGCCCAACGGCTATTACCAGTTCAAGGTTGCGCCGGGCAACTACCGCCTCCGAACGACGCACATCTCCTACCAGGCCCATGAAACGGTGGGGCTCGAGCTCGTCGCCGGCGCCACTCGCGAACTCGATGTCCTGCTCTCGGACGCGGCTACCTTCACCCTTGATAGAATCGAGATCCGCGCCAAACGGGTCCGTCACACGGAAGCCGCCGTGATTCAGCAGCGGCGCAAGG
This sequence comes from uncultured bacterium, assembly GCA_964417675.1. Lineage (GTDB taxonomy): Bacteria > Eisenbacteria > RBG-16-71-46 > CAIMUX01 > WJJG01 > CAYQJL01. The sequence goes on from CAYQJL010000065.1 coordinate 1,184, forward strand.
CTGTGGCTGTGTCCGACGCCGTGAGCTCGGAGCAGATCAAGAAGACGGCCGACTCAAACGCCGCCGAGGCGTTGCAGCGCGTCTCGGGATTATCGTTGGTCGACGACAAGTTCGTCTTCGTGCGCGGACTGGGAGAGCGCTACAGCTCGACTCTGATCAACGGAACCCCGGTCACCAGCCCCGAGCCGAACAAGCGCGTCATCCCCCTGGATCTGATTCCGGCTGCACTGATCGACAATGTCACGATCCAGAAGGCCTATACGCCCGACATGCCCGAGGAGTTCGGCGGCGGATCGGTCAACATCAACACGCTCGACTTTCCGGGCGAGCGGATCTGGTCGCTCAAGGTCGCCTCCGGCTATGCCGAGGGTAGCACGGGGCGAACCTTCCTCACCTACCCGGGAGGCAGCACCGACTTCCTGGGCATGGATGACGGCACGCGCGCGTTGCCCAAGTACGTCGCCGACATGAGCGCCGATCAGCCGGTGCGACCGGCCGGACTGCTGGGCGATGGGGGATTCACTCCCGACGAGATCGCCGACATGGGCCGGTCCTTCAACCAGACCTGGGCGATCAAGCGCGAGACCGCGAAGCCGGCCTACAATGTCGGCCTTTCCTATGGCAATGTCGCGCGCCCCTTCGGCTCCACGCTTGGATTCGTCTTCGGAGGCGTGCTGGACAACAAGTTCGGGACCACCGACTCCCGCAACCTGAGCTACGGGGGCAGCAGCTCGGGCGATCCCAAGACCGACTACGCGTCCACCTCTTCGAACTGGAAGACGACGCTCGGCGGCGTGGCCGGCCTGAGTCTGCGCGTCGATGAGCGAACCAAGTTGTCGATCCACTCTCTGCTCAGCCGCGTGACCGAGAACGAGGCGCGCGAGTATGTGGGTCCCAACGAGGATCACGGCATCTATCTCTGGAACCGGCGCTTGATGTACGTGGAGCAGGAGATCTTCTCGACCACCCTGGGTCTGGAACATGCCGTTCCCTGGCTGCTCGGATCGAGTTTCGCCTGGAACATCAGCTCCGCCACGGCAACGCGCCACGAACCGGATCGGCGGGAGTACAACTACGAGCGGCCGATCCCCGAAGAGGGCGAGGTGAGCGACCGTCCCTGGCGGGTGAGCGGCCGCACCGCCAGCATGGGGTTCACGCGCATGTTCGGCACGCTGGACGATGAGGAGCGCTCCTTCGAAGGGGTCTGGCACGTGCCCTTCGCTGTGTGGGGCAACCGGGAGGGCATCCTGACCACCGGGTACTTCCATTCCTATCGTCACCGGGACTCTGCCACCCGCCGCTTCGC
>CAYQJL010000066.1:0-39297 GCA_964417675.1 uncultured bacterium
AATGGGGCTTCGCACCGTGACAAAGCGCTCGGTGGTCAATACGGGCCCTGACAGATCAGGGGCCGATTCACGCAGAGCCGCTCGCCATCGAACCGACTCACGCAGAGCCGCTCGCCATCGAACCGACTTGCGCAGACCTGCCGGCCATCGAACTGACTCACGCAGAGCCGCTCGCCATCGAACCGATTCACGCAGAGCTGCCGGCCATCGAACTGACTCACACAGCGCTGCTCGCCATCGAACCGACTCACGCAGAGCTGCTTTCCATGGATTCGGCGGATTCGGCCTCTACGGGCAACATGACACCGTCCTTGGTTATCAGGGATTCCGCTCAGGGTGCCGTTCAGCAAATTGCGCATGGAGTACTGGCAGAAGTGGCGTAGTGCAAACTGTACCTATCTGTCTCTAGCAAATGTGGGGCCGCAAGTCAACAATCTTGTACAACAAGTGTTGAACGATCCATGGAAGGTTTGCCAACACGTGTGAGGCAGACGCGAACAGGGTTTGCCAACACGTGTGAGGCAGACGCGAATAGGAAATCCGGGTCATCTCCCTCTTCGGATTGGGAGAGAGGCGCATCGCAGGCATGGTCGCCCGTGCATCCGGCGGAAGTCCGGCGGGTTCGTCACACTGGAGGGGCAGGATGCTGAGGCCGGAATTCCACGCGGCAACGTAGAGGTAGCTCGTCGAGGCCCGCATGCTGGACAGCGGCGTGACCATTTCCCCCACGAGAACCGGCGCGCCCGGAACCACCCGCCCGCCTGCCTCAAGCTACCCGCCGTGCGTGGTTCCGAGCGTGCCGGGGCCCGCCGTCCGCGCTGATTCCTTGGCCACCTTGGTGAGGGCGGCCACCGTGCCGGCGATGTCGGAGAGGTTTTGTGGCACGATCATCGTGTTGTTGGTCTGGGCCAGCTTTCCGAACTCGCCGATCCACTGTTCGGCAATCCGCAGGTTGACCGCCTGCTGCCCGCCCGGCTCGATGATGGCGCGCGAGATCTCGCGGATGCCGGTGGCCGTGGCAGTGGCCACGCGCTCGATCTCGGCCCCGCGGCCGTCGGCCTCATTGATGCGCTTGCGTTTCTCCCCCTCGGAGATCGCGATCATCTGCTGGCGCTCACCCTCGGCACGGTTGATCCGCGCCTGCCGCTCCCCCTCCGAGTGCGCGATCTCAGCGCGCTTTTCGCGCTCGGCCCGCATCTGCTTCTCCATCGCCTCCTGCACAGAATTCGGCGGGGTGATGTTCTTGATCTCGTAGCGCGTGACCTTGACCCCCCAGGGATCGGAGGCCTGATCCACGGCGGTGACGACATTGCCATTGATCGACTCGCGCTCGACGAACGTGCGATCGAGGTCAAGCTTGCCGATCTCGCTGCGCATGGTGGTCATCGCCAGTTGAATGCTGGCGAAGCGGTAGTTCGTGATGCCATAGGCCGCCCGCATGGGATCCATCACGCGCAGATAGAGGATCCCATCGACCTCGACCGACACGTTATCACGCGTGATGCATACCTGGGGAGGAACATCGATAGCTTCTTCCTTGAGACTCAACTTGTACGCCACGCGATCGATGAAGGGCATCAGGATGTGAAATCCAGCTTCCAGTGTCTGGTTGTACTTTCCGAGGCGCTCGACGACGAACGCCGACTTCTGCGGAACCACCCTCGCCGTGTTGTACACTGTGACAATGACCAGGATGACCAGGACAATCACAACCACGAGCAGCATGATCTCTCTCCCTTTCGGTAAGACACCATTCCATCACCACGTCAGTTCTGCACATTCACGCCTGCGTATTGCCCGCCGCCAGCGCAATCCCGCCGCCAGTGCAATCCCGCCGCCAGCGCAATCCCGCCGCCAGTGCAAGCCCGCCGCCAGTGCAAGCCCGCCGCCAGTGCAAGCCCGCCGCCTCGCTCCCGTGCCGGTTCCCCTCAACCGCGCGGGTCGGGATCCGCCGGCCCGTGGCGGTTCTGCTCCGTCTCCGTCTCATTCCCCGGCACGACGAAGAATGTGATGTTCTTCTTGCCGGTGATTTTGACCGTGGCGCCCTCGGCGATCTCCTTGGCCGCCACCGCCTTCCACTCGCTCCCGTCGAACAGGATGCGTCCGTCGGCCGAATTCGGACGAATCGCGCGGCTGACCTTGGCCAGGCGGCCCTTGAACTCCTTGGCATCGTCATACTCGCTCAGGCCGGCCACCTTGCCGCGGAAGTAGCGGCTCACATAGCGCCGCAATGAGAACAGCAGGATCAGGGAGACCCCCGCGAAGCAGAGCAGCTGGCCGGTCACCGCGTCCAGGACGCCCAGCCATACCAGGGCCGCCGTCAGAAAGGCGCCCAGTCCGAAGAAGACCAGCACCACCCCGGGTACCACGAACTCCAGGAAGAGAAAGACCAGTCCCACGATCAACCACAGGAGCTCGGGCGCGACATCAGGCATCGTTCACCTCCCGCTCAGGTAGGCATTCAAGGCTTCCACACCAACGGAGAGTCCTCTTCCATGCTGTGATAGGTGATGCTCGTGGGCCGGACCGCGATCACGGCCAGATTGGGATCCTCCGGTCCGCTGAAGTACTTGCTGAGGGGATCGAACCAGATGGCTTGCCGGGAAGGCTCGTCTGTGCGGATCTCGGCTTCCCCCTCCACCTCGACCCAGTGCCGTGCTGTTTCCAGGGAGGTCACGCCGCAAAGCAGATGAACCTTCGGATTACTCTTGATCTGCTCGATCTTGGCGGTCGCCAGGTGCGTGGCGAAGCGCAGGGTCATGTCCTCGTCCACCCTGATCATGACGTAACGGGAACGGGGAGAACCATCCGCGGCCACGGTGGTGAAGGTGGCCAGTTGAATGCCCGACAGAACCTGCTTGATCCGTTCCAGCGCGGTTGACATCAGGAACTCCTTTCCGAGGCGGGGGTTGAAGCCTAGGAAGTCCGGATACCTCGCAAGAAAACCGGTTGGATTGAGCCATGAAACGATCTGCAAGTCGACTCTTTTCCTTTGTACTGGTGGCCGTCCTGGGCGCCGCCGCCGCGCTGGGCTGCGGCAAGAGCGCCCCGCGGCCGGTGCCGGTCCCGCACACGCCCAGGATTCCTCCCGGAGCCGGAAGCCTGGAACGTCAGCTGCGCGAGACCGTCCACCCCTGGCTGGGGACGCCCTATCGCAGGGGCGGACTGACACGGAAGGGTGTGGACTGCTCCGGCTTGGTTGTACGCGTGTACGAGGATCTCTTCGACCTGCCCTTGCCGCGCAACACGAAGACCCAGGTGCGCGCCGGCCGCGAGATCGGCCGGGCGGATCTGCGGCCCGGCGATCTGGTCTTCTTCAAGCGCCGCAGCGGAGCGCGGCACGTGGGAATCTACCTCGGAAGCCGCGAGTTCGCCCATTCGAGCGGCGGTCGCGGCGTGACGATCTCCAGCATCGACACCAGCTACTGGCGGGAGGTGTACTGGACCGCCCGGCGCGTGCTGTAGGGTCCCGCTGCCAAGCGCTTCGCCCCCCCGCTAGCGATCTTCGAGCGCCGGAGCCTGCAGGGTCTTCGGTACCGCCAGGATGATCGGTTCGCCCGCCTCGAGGCCGCCCTGGCCGCCGCGCAGGAAGAGTCCTACCAGCAGGGGCGTCAGCAGGATCGCGGTCAGTTTCTTGGACCTTCCGGGGAACACGTTGCGGCCCGAGAGCAGGACCGGGATCTCCATGTTGTACGAGGGGATCGAGCCTTCCCCGAAGACGACGTGCCCCGGCTTGCCCCACAGCATACCGTTGCGCTTCACCTCGCTGATCTGGAGGGTGCCGATCGTGCCCTGCTTGACGGCGATATGGCCGTGCACCTCAACGTCCTCGGTCACCTCGAAGCGGACCCTGTCACCGGCGGCGACATTGCGCGACCGTGCGTCATCGAGCATGCGCGCCATGATTTCGCGGCCCTCGCGCAGCGTGACCTGGGTTTGCTGAGCGCCGGCTCCCGGTACGAGCGCCGGCAGCTGGGCGAAGAGAAATGCGATCACGACCGTGATCACCGTCAGTCGTTGCCAGGATGACATGTCAGCACGCATCAGACTCTCCCTTCTCGGCACGGACGGCGGCGCAACACACGCAGGCCCTATTCGATCCGTACCTGCACTTGGTCCACGGCCGCGGGGCATCCGCCGCCGGATTCGTAGGCACACCACAGATCATAGCGGCGCACCGGGCGGTAGGCAAAGCTGGCCAGAGCGATCTGCGCCCGCCGCTCGACCGGCAGTTGCGCCAGGGCGCCGCGGCAGAGGGCGTCGATGAACCGGCAGGGCTCGCCCGCCTGAAACCGTACCGCCCGCCCATCCTGGAGCGCCGTCGCCACCCGCTGCACGAGCGGCGCCTGCTCCTCGGAAACCGCGCCGGCCTGCAAGGGGGCCAGGATCCCGGCCTCCACATCGTGCGGCTGGCATTGGTCGCTCTCGAACCAACGCTCCTTGAAGAACCCGGCGTGCTCGAACGCGAAGCAGTCGGCCCCGGCCGACAGGTAATCCTCATGGGTGAGCAGAAGCACCTGCTGATACCACGCCATCCGGTCACCGCGGTCGGTGCCCTGGCGGATGACCTTGCTCACCAGGTGCCGGTCCTCGGGCTCCAGCAGGCGCACATGCAGCAGAGCGCTGCGAAACTCAGGCCGCCCGACCTCGCCCCACGACTTGCACACCCCAATGGCTGCCTGCGCCAGCGGGCCGTCGATGCCGGCAGACTTCCCCACCAGGGTGAATCCCTGCGTGAAGGGGAAGGTCCCGTAGACCAGCTGTTCAACGTGAATCATCGCCACGATCAGAGCCTCGGCAAGGAGCTTTCGATGTCCGGGAAGGTGATCACCACCGGGAGATTGCCGCGAAAGACATGCCGGCCTCCGTCGGTGTGGATCCGGAACAGGGCAAAGCGATCGGTGACCTCCCAGGTGTCGAGAATGTTGTTGCCGGGGTTGTTCGGGTCGGTGCGCTCGATGCCGATCTTGACCGGCTCGTTGGGCTTCCAGCGCAAGGTCCCCGGCAGGCCGGGCTCGACATCGCTCGGCTGCCAGTTCCCCGCCTCGGCATCCCACAGCCGCAGATGATACCCCGGAGGACACTCACTGGCTTGCACCGCCACCAGCAGGCCGTTCTTCTCCACGGCCTCGAGCCGCGAGAGGAATGTGCTCACGCGCTGGCCTTCGGGAGTGCCGCGGTACTTCTGCACGAAACTGCGCGCCCGGCTCTTGAACGCCTCGCTGAAGCGGAAGTCCAGATCGCCGGTGTCGATGTACCTGGCCAGCGCGTCGTACTCCTCGCCGGCCGAGGTGGCCACCGCCTCGCTGCTGAGCCCGGTGAGATGCTGCGCCAGCCGGGCGCCGACCGGCTGATTCTGGAGCTCCCCCACGGCTCGCAGCTGGCTGGCAATGCCGCGCAGCTCCCCGGCCGAGTCCTTGCTCTGCAACGCCAACCCCAACAGATTCTCGATCTGGCGGATCGTCCCAAAGGCCGACTGCCACTCGCCGATCGAGCGCACGTCATCGGAGTAGGACTCCAGGTAGGACTGGCACAGCGTGGCGATCGTCTCGAGCGCCTTCCAGGACTGGCCCCCCAGCCCGGCGGTGGAGCTCAGGATCTGCTGGAGATCCTGGCGGCGCAGTTCGTCGCGCGTCTGGGTCTGGCGCTGCGACCACTGGCCCGACCACTCCCGCCGGTTGTCGGGCGTGAAGACCTGCTTGAGGGCCAGCTCGACCTCGGCCGACGCTGGATTGCGCGCCAGGAGCGGCTGCAGCTTGTACTGGTAATAGGCCGCATCCCAGGCCGCCTCCATCTGCGAGAGCATCTCGCCCGCCCGCCGGTACTCCTCCGACATCTGCGGAAACTGGTCGCGCAGATCGCGCAGCGCGCGGTGTCGCGACGAGAAACTCTCATAGTCGAGCAGCTCGATCGCCGACTGCATCTCCGCCGAAAGAGCTCGGGCCTGCTCGTAATCGAGGATCAGATCGACGGTCCCGCGGAAATCGTCCTTGAAGAAGCGGGACAGAAAGCTGCTGCGATAGCCCTCGAGCGCCACGACCCGTTCGGTCGCCGGCGCGGCCCCGACCCCCGAACGTCCTCCCGAGAGGCGGTGGATCTTCTGAATGCGCCCCTCGTGCCAGAAGTTGAACAACGAGAAGAGTCCTATGAAGAGCACGGCCGCGGCGGAGACATACCACTTGATCTTGCGCGCGATCAGCGCCCGGCGCTTCTGCATCAACAGGTGTACCGACCAGACAAACGGCATCTCGAGGCCGATCGGCTTCAGATCCTTCGGTGGGCGGGCCGACTTGCCGCCGTCCGGTTGTTCGACCGTATCGACCCCGCCGGTGGAGGACACGAAGAAGACCTGCAGATCGGGCGACTTGGTCAGGCAGTAGTCGACCAACGGCTTCATCATGAGCAGGACTTCTTCGACCTGTTCGCGCCAGGGAAGATGCGCCGATACATGCTTCTGCGCCAACACGGCGCTCACGAAATTGTCATAGCCGCGGTAGCGCGAGTAGCGGATGTCATCGCTCACCAGGACGACCTGGCTGGGGTCGCGGTAGCCGTCGAGCAGATCGGCCTTGGTGACGATGATGGCCACCGGGATGCGCAACCGGTTGCGGGTGCCCTCGACCAGCTGGGCGAGCATGAGCTCGAAGGAATCGATCTTCTTGCGGCGCCGCTGGGCGGCGTCCTCGCCATGGAAGATCAGATCCTCGGCATCCACGAGGATGAAGACGGCATCGCAGGACTCGAAGTACTCGAGGAACTCCTTGCCGGTCTCGACCTCGCGGTCGATCGAGACGCTCTCGCCCTGGTAGTCCTGGGATTCGAAAGGATAGCGAATCGTCGTGTCGATCACGGCGGTGAAGCGGTAGAGCCGTTCGGTCGCGGTCGGCGGCGGCCACTCGCCGCTCGAGAGCAGATCGTAATAGCTGCTCATGTCCTGGCGGGTCTGGTAGTCATCGGTCTCGAGCGAGAAATCACGGCGGCCGTGGGTCTGATGCCACAGCATCGTGAGAAAGACGGTCTTGCCCGCCCGCGTGTGGCCGAAGATGCCGATCTTGCGTTCCCGCGGACCGCTGGGCTTGCCGCCGGTCATCTTGACGCCGGCACCCTTGGCCTTCTTGCCCTGCGTCAGGCCCTTCTTGAAGATTCCCAGATTGAAAGCCATCCCTGTCCTCTCGCGAAAGTCGCGCCGGGCGCCACCCCAGGAGCACTGTCATGCCGCCGCCGTCCCGCGGGAACCTGCGGCGCCGGGCGCTAGCGCAGCTCGCTCACCCGATTGTAATACTGCTCCAGCAACTCGAGCTGCGCGCCTTGGCGCCAGTTCCAGAAGAATACGGTCAGGATGCTCAGCACGACCGCCAGCATCATGTAAGTCAGCTGCAGCCGGTAGACCATCCTCCAGCGACCGAGGCGGCCGAAGGTCGAACGGCCCCCGCCCAGGGAGGCCGCCTTCCGGCGCAGGCGGGTCCAGAAGGACTCGGGCTCCACATAGCCCAGCCGCTCGAAGAAGGAACCCAGGACCCGGCGCACCTGGGCCGTCTCGCCGAAGAAACCCGCTTCGGCCAGACGCTGTTCGAGGGTGTGGGCCTTGCGGGCCAGGTTGGGCACATCCTGGTAGCAGACCCGCCGCCGCAGCAACTCGACCAGCAGCGTGTCGGTGCGCGCCGCCGACACCTGCTCGAGCGGCATCCGATCGGGCCAATGCCCGCCGGGGTCCTTGTCCTCCAGGAAGCGGGCGATCTCGGTCGTGAGATAGAACCGCAGTCCGTCGGCCTCGTGCAGGGTCGTTTCCTCGAAGATCCCGGGGACCAGTTCCTCGTAGATGAAGGGCCCGTCGATGGTCGCGACCGTGCGCTTCTCCTGGGTGAACTCGTAGGCCTTGCGAAAGCCGCGGCCCTCATTGGCATAGTTCTCGAAGAGGGTCGCCAGCACATGGGCCAGCAGCGTTGCGAGGCCGGGTTTCTCGTACTCCAGCGGAATCACCAGCTCGGCCAGGCGCTCATCCATCTCGCGCAGCCGGGCGTCGTTGCCGCGCACATTCTTGAAGTCGTCGATCACGCCGACCAGGTTACGTTCCAGGGCATCCGTGTCCAGGGAGGCCGGATCCCGATCGAAGCCCGCCGCCTGGGAGAACACTTCTTCGAGTTGCTTGATCCCGACACCCATCGCGAACGGCTCCCTCCGTCGTTGCGGCCCGCGTCAGCCGCGGGCGCAAGTGCGTGCTAGAGATAGTACAACCGAATATCGGTCGCCTGGTTGCGCAGGAGTTCCTCGAGATCGACCACGCCGGAAGAACGCAAGGTGATATAGTCAACACGGTCGCGCTTGCCGCGTTCCACTTCCATCAGAAGATAGATGCGGCCGGGACGCTCCTTGAAATCCGGTTGCAGCTCGGGGCAGTATAACGGCCGGTCATCATTCACCCCCCCCTTGAGGCGGATGTCGCGCGCATCGACCCCCTCGGCGGCATTGTTGCGCAGCACGAAGAGCACACTGCGCATCTCCTTCTCGCCCAGGCTGCGGAAGTACAACACCTGGCTCTCTTCCGTAAGACTGCTCTCGATCTTGCCGACATCGAGCAGGTAGTGATCCTGCTGCCGATAGGTGACCTTTGGCCGCGGCGCCGCCACGCCGCCCTCCACGCCGGTCTCCAGCTTGCCCACGATGAACTGCAGGCACTCGCGGGCATTGTGCAACAGCTGGCGCCCTTCGCGCAGCTGGCGGCTCATGCCATCATGCCCGTAGGGGGTTGAGACATACCGGCCGACAGCCGCGTGAAAGTCAAGGCCGCCGGCCTCGCCGGGAAGGCCGCCGGCTTGCAGGAACTCTCCATCGAGTGTCTCGCGCACCGGCGCATGGGCCGTGAGCGCGTTGGCGAAGACGCGCAGCAGCGCGCGGATCCCGCCGGCGAACTGCACCGGCGCCACCGGCTCCCAGCCGACCAGCGCCTCGATCCCCAGCGACCATCCGGCCAGGACGCCGTCCAGGACCCCCCGGGCGGACAGGTGCCAGGGATGCATGTCAGCCGAGGGCGGCGCCGCGCGGAGGGCCTCGACCAGCTCATCGAGGGTCGTCTGTGCAAGCCGGGAGATCTCCTCGCCCAGACGGCGCAGCGGTTCGGTCGCGGTCATGGCGCAACTCGGCGGCAGATAGCTGTCGCTCTCACGAATCTGGTAGTTGGCCGCCACCAGCTCGGCCACCTTGAGGCAGTCTCGGCTTCCCCCGGCCTCCTCATCGCTGAGCAGGACGTCATAGGCCCCCACCCGTTGCGGCGGATTGCCGGAAGCATCCGGGGCTCCCGCGGGCTTGCGCTCACCCACGGCCCGGACATAGACGGGGATCATCTGCTCGAGACCACTGGAGAGCGCGCGCTGTCCGATCACCGGACCGGCCCGGCCGATCTCGCTCTCGCCGTCAATGTATACAATGGCGCCACCGGCGGTTATGGCGTGACACCTGACGATCTCCACCGTGAGGTCGCGGTCATTCTCGAGCCGCGACCGAACCTCGAGCGCCGGCCCGTCCCCGGCCGGGGTGGGCACGATCCCATAGAGCGGCATCCCGTAGCGCAGGACCCATTGGAGACTCTGGTCATGATAGGACTCCTGGGTCTTGAGATGACCCGCGGAGACCAGCATGCCGTCGAACCAGTTGACCGAACCCAAATCGAGCCGTCGCACGCCGCCACCTCCCCAACCAGAGCCGCCAAGCGGCCGATTGGCCAATACCTACAGCACCTGCGCGGTTCCCCGCAGGGTGCCGGCAGTGTGGCATAGCCCCCGGGGGCTGTCCAGACCCATTGCAGCGCCGGCCGACCGCCCCTGCTGCGGGGCCAACGTACGCTCATTTCGTGCGCTAGCACATTGCGCCAGGGTTGACACCCCCCTGAACAAGCGGTACCAATCTTACGATGGTGATTAGGCTAGGGTTTGTGCACCCGTGATGTGCGTGGCGCTTGCGGCCCTCACGGGACAGGCACATCCCTGCACGGAGACGGACCTCCACCTGCTCGAGGGATCATGGACCGAACATCTCTCTCTCCGGAACTGCAGGAACTCCTCCGCCGGGCCGAGGCCATGGCGCACCACCAGCGCAGCGAGTTCATCTTGCCCGAGCATATCTTCTTCGTCGTGGCGAATCTCGAGGAGGGAATGGTCCCCACGATCCTCGATCACCTCAAGATCAGCGCGAACAAGATCAAGGCGCTCATCGAGGAAGAGCTCAAGTTCGTCCTGCCGACCTCTGTACGACGCGACACGCTCGACCCGACGCCCAAGACTGTTAAGGTCCTGGATGCCGCCCACTTCTGGGCGGTCGAACTCTCCGACGGCAACGAGGACGCCGAGGCCGGGGCCGAGCATGTGCTGCTGGCCCTGATCAGCGACGAGAGTCCGATCGGAAAGGATGTGCTCGCCGAAACCGGGCTCAACACCCGCCTGGTGCGCAAGGCGATCGCCGAGGTGAGTGTCCTGGGCCCCCTGGCGCGGCTCGCGCCCGGCCAGGATGCCGGCGGCGCGGCCGGCGGCCCGGGCGGCGGGGATCGTCTGGGCGGCAAGAGCGCCGGCGCGCAGGCCTTGATGAAGTTCTGCATCGATCTGACCAAGCAGGCCGAGGAGGGCAAGCTCAGCCCGGTCATCGGCCGCGAGGAGGAGATCGAGGCGGTGGTGCGCACACTCTCCTGCATGAAGAAGAGCAATCCGCTGGTGATCGGAGAACCGGGCGTGGGCAAGACCGCGCTGATCGAGGGCCTCGCCCAGCGCATCATCGCCGGCGAGGTGCCGCAGTTCCTGCGCAACAAGCGCGTCTTCTCGCTCGATGTCGGATCGCTCATCGCGGGGGCCAGCTATCGGGGTGAGTTCGAGGAACGGCTCAAGAATGTGATCGAGGGGGTCACGCAGTCCGCGGGCAAGATCCTGCTCTTCATCGATGAGATCCACGTCCTGATGGGCGCCGGCGGGCAGAAGGGCGGCGCGGATGCGGCCAACCTTCTGAAGCCGGCCCTGGCGCGCGGCGAGATGCAGGTGATCGGCGCGACGACCCGTGATGAGTACGCCAAGTACATCGAGAAGGACGCCGCCTTCGAGCGCCGCTTCGCGGTGGTGGTCTGCGAGGAGCCCACGCCCGAGCAGACGCGCGAGATCCTGGGCCGTGTGATCGCGCGGTATGAGAAGCATCACAACGTCGCCTACACGCCCCAGGCGCTGGATGAGACCGTGCGCCTGGCCGTGCGCTATCTGCGCCAGCGGCGCCTGCCCGACAGCGCGTTTGACATCGTCGACAACGCCGCCGCCGACACGCGCGTGGCGGTCGTCTCGGCCATCGAGCGGCTGCGCAAGGCGGCCGTCGATGACGGGGCCGGCGCGGTCCTGGCGGCCCTGCGCGATCGCTTCGCGGGAGAGTCGGCCTTCGCGGCCCTGCTCGAGGGCCTGGACCCACAGCCGACCAGCGCCGACTACGAGAAACTGGCCGCGTCGCTGGAGGGCTGGATTCCGGTGGTCAACGATGACGCCGCCTCGCGCTACGTCTCACGGGCCAGCGGCGTGCCCGTCTCGCGCGTTTCGGAAGACGAGTCGGCCAAGCTGCTGCGCATGGAGGAACTGCTCGGCCAGTATGTGATCGGCCAGCAGGAGGCGGTCGCGTTGCTGGCCAAGGCCGTCCGCCGCTCGCGCACCGGTTTCGGCGATCCGAAGCGGCCCATCGGTAGCTTCCTCTTCTTCGGCCCGACCGGCGTCGGCAAGACCTATCTGGCCAAAATGCTCGCGCGCTTCCTGTTCGACGACGAGAAGAATGTGGTGCGCATCGACATGTCCGAGCTCAAGAGCCAGCACGACGTTGCCCGCCTGGTGGGCGCCGCGCCCGGACTGGTCGGCTACGAGGAGGGCGGTCGGCTGACCGAGCCGGTCCGCAAGAAGCCTTACTCGGTGGTGCTCTTCGACGAGATCGAGAAGGCCCATTCGGGGATCTACGACCTGCTTCTGCAGGTGCTCGACGAGGGCCGCCTCGAGGATGGGCAGAATCGCCTGGCCAACTTCACCAACACGGTGATCATTCTCACGAGCAATGTCGGGGCGCAGGAGGTGCTGCAGGCCTATCGTGAGGGTCGCCGCCTCGATCAGGAGGAGAAACGCAAGCTCGCGCTGCGGGTCTTCTCCCCCGAACAGATGAACCGCATCGACGAGCTGGTGCCCTTCTATCCGTACGCCAAGGAAGAGATCTTCGACATCATCGATCTGGAGCTCAAGCAGTTCGCCGGCCGGATGAAGGAGAAGGGCCTGGCGCTCGAGTTGACCCCGGCCGGCAAGCATCTGCTGTGCGACCTGGGGCACAGCGAGGAGTTCGGCATCCGGCCGCTGCGCAGCGAAATCAAGCGCCTGGTGGTCGATCAGATCGCCGACATCGTCATTCGAGAAAACCCCGGCCCCGGATCCACCTTCATCGTGGACGCTGCAGGCGACGAGATGAAGGTGCGCGTCGGGACCGGCTCCACATAAAGATTCCCGGCTCCCGCCGGGAGCCGGGATCGCGCCGATCACCGCACGGGCAGGGCGACCACACGGCCCGCTTGGCTCGCGCGCTACCCGCGTGGAACGCGAGTGCTTGGAAAGGGAGGAGCAATGGCCGGAAAGCAGAAATGGAAATTCGCCGAGTTCGAGGACCCCAAACTGAGTACGGTCGCGCAGGCGCTGCAGATGAACCGCACACTGTACGTCGATCAGTTCAGCGAGGATCCCGACTTCGAGAATCAAATGCTCGAGATCGGCAGCACCAGCGAGCTGTTCGAGAAGATCCCCGCCAAGGCCAATGTGGATGTCGAGACCCTCGACGGCGACATGGCCAATGAGGATCTGCTGTTTAGCGGCATCGCGGAGTTCAAGAAGGAAGCCATCACCCTCAAGCTCGAAGCCCTGCGGGAGCAGTCGGAAACCGCCGACATCCTGGAGCATTTCACGAAGCTGTTCGGCAAGGGCAGCAAGTGGAAGCAGGTCTTCGACGACCCGGCGACCCGGGCCGGATTCCTCGAGCGGCTCAACGCGGTCCTGGATCTGGTCGAGAGCGCCTAGGGCCCGGCAGCGGGAACCTGAGACGGTTCGATTGCGCGGCTCCGGCCGCGAGGACATAAGGAGAAGATGATGGCTGACGAACAAGAACTCAATCAAGGCGAAGAACAGGTCAAGGAAAGGGAGGCCCAGGCGGTAGAGGCCAAGGAATACGCCTGGAAGGACTTCAAGACCATGCTCAGCGGGGCGAAGCTCTCCGACGGCCGCAGCATTCCGGCCATGCGCTGGTACCTGGAAGATGACATCTCCGAAACCAAGCGTTTCGTCCAGGATCCGGATTTCGAGAGCGAACGCTTCACGCTCAAGCTGCGCCTGCGATTGCTGAAGAAGCTCCTCGAGGAATCGAGTTCGTTCGAGGACGCCCAGATGAAGGCCGAGGACCAGGCCAAGAAGGCGCAGGATCTGCTGGCCCAGAATCTCGGCACGATCAGCAACCAGATCCGCACCATCGAGACCCGCTACCGGACCTTTGCGCTGTTTGTCGACAACGCCCAGCTGGATCCCAACGAGAAGCTCAAGGTCACCGTCCTGAACGCGAATCAGGATGAGCTCTTCGAACCGGACAGCGACAGCATGAAGGAACTGGCCCGCGAGATCGCCAACTATAATGAGTACTCCGATTACAAGGACCGGGCCTACGGGATGCTCTGCATTCCGGGTCACCATTTCCGGAAGGATCACCTGGGCGCCCTGGGCACCCTGGTCAAGAACAACCGGGTCATGTTGATCACCGACGCCCTGGCCGGACAGAAGGGTATGAACGAAACCGAGGACTACCTCGAGCGCCTGCAGCTCGACCAGTTCCGCAGCATCCCGGATGCCAGCCACGAGAAGCGCCACATGATCGTGACCGCCAACGAGCTCGTCGGACGCGACAAGGAGGCGTACGAGAAGGAGGACGTCACCCTGCCGAGTTCGGCGGCGTTGGCCGGCCTCATCTATCGCACCGACAATGAAGAAGGTCCGCATGTGACCCCGGCCGGGGAGATCAAGGGCGACGTGAAGGGCGCGGCCAGGCCCAAGCTGCTCCTGAATGCCAAGGATCACGGCACGATGAGCCGCGAACTGAACCTGATCCCGCTGGCCTATCCCCGCGACACGCTGCGCTTCATGGGCGCGCGCTCCCTGTGCACCGGCGAGGAGTTCAAGTTCTTCGCCGTCTCGCGCGTCTATGACATGATCTGCAATGTGCTGGGCGATTTCGCCAAGGGGGTCGAGTTCCGCAACTGGGACGCGGCCACCCAGAACCGGCTCGAACACGGCATCCGCACCTTCCTGAATGCGCTGACCGGCCCGGGCAAGCCGCTCAAGGCCTGGAGCAAACTCGAAACCTACGAGGACACCTCGACCGGCGAGGCCGGCGTGGTCCGCGTCAAGGTCGAGCTTCAGTTCAACATGCCCATCGAGAAGGTGCTCTTCGAGTTGCCGGTCAAGCTCTCCGAGGATGCCGGAGACTAAGGGTTTGACGAGATTCACGAGGTTTCGATCGAGATCCACCACGAACAGGGAGTGTTTTCATGGCGGCAGAACGCAAATATCAAAATGAAGTGCGCGTCTATGTTGCGGGCCAGGAGATCAGGGATGTCTATTCCTGCTTCTATACGATCCGCACCGAGATGGCGCGCAGCGGCCTTCCCACGGGCAATGCCCGCCCGCATCGCATCCATATCGTGCGCCGGTCCGAGGCCGAGACGCCCGGATTCGAGTGGGCCCATGACAGCCGGCCGGATGCGCACCAGTCCGGCAAGGTCGAGTTCTACAACACGCGCGGCGAGATCTTCAAGACCTTCGAGTGGGATCGCGGCTACGTGGCCCAGTACAAGGAGGGAGTGCCCGATCTCACCAATTCCGAGCGCGCCACGATGATCGAGGAATACGTGATCTGCGCCGAGGAGTTCCGCTGCGGCGAGTCGACCGTCAACTGCCACTGGTAGAACATACAGGGAGGTTTTCACAATGGCCCATCAAGCCAAGGTGTATGTGGCGAACAAAGCCTTTTCCGGCATCATCAGCGTGGCCTACCAACAGTACACGCCTCCGGATGAGAAGAACTACCGGCCGGCCGACCGGGCCCGCAACGGCCTGATCACCATTCGCCGGGCGAGCACCGACGAGACCGACTGGTTCGCCTGGGCGGCCGATTCCACCGAGGCGAACTGGAAGTCGGGCAAGATCGAGTTCCTGGACGAGAATGACGCCAAGATCCGCGAGCTCGTCTGGGATCACGGCTTCGTGCATGTCTACACCGAATGCATGCCCGACCGGCGCACCGAGGACGTCGCGCGGCGGATCTACGAAGAGGTGCAGATCCAGGCCGAGATTCTGACCGTCGACGGAACGGCCCACCCGGACAACTGGCCCGAGGTCTAGCGGCCCGGGGGCCGTGCGTGGGGAGCATGTTCCAGCAGGCAGTGCGGGCCGGATGTTCAGCGCGGCATCCGGCCCGACATCGCCTGGTGGACCGGCGGCCGGACGGCTGAACTTCAGGGAAGGTTTTTCCCATGAGACCCGTTGAAACGACTGTCACATTCTCGGAAAGCACCCTCGATCCCAAGATCCTGCGGGTCGAGGTCACCAACGAGCCGTTCGCCCATCCCCGCCTCTACCTCCTGCTCTCCCATGTACACAAAAGCGAACAGGAGGAGTTCATCAGCGACTTCACCGGCTTCATCGGACAGGGCGTGACGGTCGCGATCAGCGACGCAACCGCCCCCGAGGACGAGCCGGCCGAAGCGGTGGCGCTCTTCAGCGGGACGGTCTCGCGCGCCAACCTCCTCTACGCGCCCGGGGAACTGCGTCTGGAAATCGAGGCCTCCGGAGGATCCAGCGGACTGGACGGCCCCCCGCGCACGCGCATCCTTCAGGATGCGTCCCTGCAGGACTTGCTCGAACAGGTTCTGGCCGACTACCGCGGCGAGAGCCTCGAATCGGTCGATATCGACATCGGATCGCTGGGCAACAAGCGGATCAGCTTCGTGGCCCAATGGAACGAGACCGATTGGGAGTTTTTGCTGCGGATCTGCCGCCGGTTCGGCCTCTTCATGATGTGCCGCGGCCGCGATCTGTTCATCCACGCGGCGGACCCCTGGAACGCGCTCCGGGGGCTGGACCGTCCCATCGAACTGCACCTGGGCGGAAGCCTGGCATCGTTTCGCCTCGGGGTCGGAGCTCACACGCGCCTCGTGCGCTCCAGTTCGTATCAGTACTTCGGAGAACAGGGGCTCGAGGCTTCCTCCGGAGACGCGCTGGAGGAGACGCGGGTCTGGCAGGGACCGACCAGCGATCCACAGGCATCCAACCCCCTGGCGCAACGGGTACCCTCCGGCGGCGGACCGGAGGGCCTGGTCGTGGAGGGAGATGACCACTTCTCGCAGCAGGAATTCGACGCCGTCGCCAGCCGGTGGGGCCATCACGCCCTGACCCGGCGTGTGCAGGGATCGGGCGAAAGCGATCTTCCCGGCGTGGGCCTCGGTTCGATCCTCACCCTGGCGCCCGATGAAACGCGCACCTTCGATGCCTTCGAGAATGTGCGCTTCCTGGTCACGCATGCGGCCCATGTCATCCGCGACGGGGTCTACCAGGTGCGCTTCGCCTGTCACGCCGACGGCGCCCCGCCCCTGCTCGATCCGGCCCGCACCGAACGGGAGCCGGGTACGGCGCTGCTGAGCGCCGTCGTGACCGACGCCGAGGATCCCAGTCGGATCGGTCGCGTCCTGGCCCGCTTGAATGCTTATGCGGAAGACGAACTCACCGAGGAGGTCTGGGTCCGTATGCTGGCGGACGGCTCCGGGGCGGATCACGGCACGCTCAATCTGCCCGAGATCGGCGACGAGATCATCCTCTCGCTCGATCCGCGCAGCTTCAAGGCGCCGCTGGCCCTCGGATCTGTGTACAACGGCGCCGCCAAGACCTTGCTCGACAGCCTACCTACCACCGCGGGCATGGACAACAGCAAGCTGGCGGGTAACAACGCCAAGTATTATCTGTCCAAGGCCGGCACCTGCATTGTGCACGATACGACCGAGGGCAGCGCGCGACTGATCATCGCCACCCCGAGCGCATCGGTCATCCTCTCGGAGGAGAGCCCGGCATCGTTCGACATTCAGGTCGGGGGCGGCATCTGCCAGATCAAGGGCCAGGATGACGGCGCGCTGTCGATCAAGGCCAAGAACATCACGATCGAGGCCGAGGAGGAGATCAAGATCAAGTCGGGCACGCCGGCCACGATCGAGGCCGGCCAGGATCTGACCCTCAAGGGCGGCCAGAATGTGAAAGTCGAGGCCGCCGCCAACTACGAGATGAAGTCCATGGGGGCCAAGGAAGAAGCCTCCACGACCTTCGAGGTCAAGGGCGGCGTCAATCTGAAGCTGCAGGCCGTCTTGATCGAAATCAACTAGAGCAGGACACGATGGACTACCTTGATCTGCCGTTGGTGCTGCAGGGGGGCGAATTCCGCCGCACAGAGCGCGAAACCGCGCTCAAGCGCTACATCGCCTGCTTTTTCGCTTCGCGCACCTATGAAGCCCATCCCAACCTGGCCTTCGGATTGAACCTGGACGAGCATTCCTGGCTCTCGACCGACGAGTTCCTGCGCCTGCAGGTCGACGAGTTCAACCGCTACCATCGCGGGCGCATGTCGCTGATGATCGGCGGCACCGAGACGCGCGGCCAGGAAACCTCCGTCAAGCTGACCCTGCGGCAGGGCAAGGACACCTTCGCGTTGAAGCTGAGTCTGGGAAGCCTGGAGACAGGCGAGGTATAGCCGGCCTCCACACTTCTCTTCTCAAGGGAGCCACATGCATGAGTAGCCCTGGACGTACGCGAACCTATGATCGCATCCGCGCCGACCTGATGGCCGAGGCCCAGGCCGTGGGCTTGCACACCAAGGGCGCCCCGCTCGATCCGGTGCTCGAGCTCCTGGTCAACGGATTCGCCCGCGAGATGGAATCCCTCTACGACCGCGTGGATCACGCCCTTGAACACAACCGGCGCGCGCTGCTGCGCAACTACTTCGATGAACCGTTCCTCGAGCCGCCGGCGCAGACCGTCGTGCAACTGCATCTGAAGGCTCCCGCCGCCATCGGCCCGCAGATGCGCATGGCGTGGCAACGGCCGGGCGAGGGCCTGACCCCCGAGTACGCCGTCCTGAGCGAACGGACCATGGTTCCGCTCGAGCTGGGAGCCGTCTTCTATGTCTCGGGACCCGCGCTCTACCGGCTGCAGTGGGACAAGAACCTGCAGATGACCAGTGAACGACGGGAACTGGCCGAGCCGGTGGCACGCCCGGCCCTGATCATCGGTCTGCGGTCGACCGCGGAGCGGATCGACAGCGCCCAGCTGTCGCTGCTCATCCAACCCAATGACACCGGCATCCCGGGGCTGTTTCCAGGCTCGGATCCACAGCGCGCCTTCGCCGACTACGTGGAAGCCGGCCTGTGGCAGATGGGCGGCGCCGACGGAACGTTCCACGCCGCACCGGTCCTGACCCCCGCGCTCTCGAGCAGCCTGTACGCCGGGCGTGACTTCCTGGGACAGGGCGGCCGCTTCCCGACCGAGCGCAGCGCATTCGGGAGGCTGGCGCAGGAGCATCTCTACGCCCATGCCTTGCACCGCTTCGAAGCGGGCACGGCCCTGACTCCGACGCCGCTTCCCCGGATGATCAAGCAGCCGGCCGAAGGCCACGCGGCGTGGCAGGATGTTCTCGACCTCGATCCGGCGCTTTGGCTCCGCTTGCAGCTTCCCCACCCGGCCAGTGAGGATCCGCGGGCCCTGATCTCGGTCATCGCGCCCAATGCCCGGCTGGCGGTCGGCTACCGCCGCGATCCCCGCGATCGCTTCAACTGCAAGAAGGTCGACTACAACCTGCGCACCGAGCTCTTCGCGTTCGGTCTCGGGGATCGCCCGGGCCGCTACTGCGCAACCTACGGCCAGTGGGTGGTCGCCGCCCTCGAGGATCAAGCCGGCAACGACTATCCCTACGTCTACGAGGCGATCGACGGCCGCGAGGATCGCTGGTTCAGTCTCGAAGCCGGCCCGGACGACATCACCCTGATGGTGCATCTGCCCCGGAGGAAGGTGCCGGAGATCGGCCACTTCGACTTGTACACCGGCCATCTGCTCGGCCGGGTCGCCAACACATCGGATCTGGCGGCGCTGGCGCGCGTCCCGGCCAACGCCCTCGACTTTCCCGAGGTCTCCGGCATGCGCCTGCTCGTCCCGGCCCAGGGCGGCGGCGATGGCTTCGCGGGCGGGATCGGCGGAACCGGCAGAGCCGGCGGCAGCATGGGCAGCGGCGGAAGCATGGGCAGCATGGGCAGCGGCGGCAGCGGCGGCGACCCGGACAGTTTCGTCACCGGCGCCGCTTCCATCCTCAACCGCCAGTACGCGCGGGCCGCCGTCAGCCTGCGTACAAGGGACCGGCTCATCACCATGCCCGACCTGCGTTCCTTCGTTCGGGCGCTCGACAGTCGGATCACCGCGATCGAGGCCCGCTCGGTCTCTCTGTCACGCCACGGCCGGATGGTGCCCGGCGTGCGTCTCGTGGCCACGTTCGCCGAGGGCGCCAAGCTGTCGCTCTCCGAACAGGCCGCCATCTGCCGACTCGCAACCAGGAAGGTCGAGCAACTCACCCCGGTGGGCCTGTACGTGGAGGTGCATCCGGCGGAGGCAGGAGCAACGCCGGGTACGCAGCCAGGCGCGGGTGGCCAGGCCGGAGCCCACACGGGTACGCGGGTGGAGGCGCCGGGTCATGCCTAGGGATCTCGAGCATCCGCGCCTGGCGCGCACCGATCGCTTCCGCACCAGTTGCAGTGCGCTCAGCGCGCTTGCCCAGTGGGAACAGCTGGGCGTCGCGCCCGGCGACATCCGGCTGATCTTTCATGGGCAGACCCATCCCTCCCGGTCACAGATCATCGAACAGCATCCCGCGGCCGGCAGCCCGGTGCTGCATGGCCAGGAGGTGCGCCTCGATCTGGCTCTGAACAGCATGGCCGATGAGTTCCCGGAACGATTCTTCGTCAGTCTGGCCGGCGCCGAGGGACGCGCGCAGATGGCGGATGCACGGCGCATCTTCGCCCCATTCGACAAAGAGCAGCTCCTGGCCCGCGCCCGCTTGCACCGTTGGAACGGGGTCTTCTCGGGCGCCCTGCAGGACCCTGGATTCGCGCGGGCCTTGTTCGAGGTGCTCGGTCTCGAGCCGCGCTCCCTCGAGCGTGCCCGGCAGGTGATGGACGAGGCCGCCCTGCAGGACTGGCTGCGCATTCTCCCCTTGCTGCATCGGGTGACCGGGGAACGCCGGGTGGCGGCCGCCCTGCTGGCCCGCTTCCTGGGGGATCCGGTCACGATCGAGGATGCCCACCCCTGCCCCGTAACGGCCGTGACCTGCGGGCAAGGAGACAGCACCGTACTGGCGGCCGCGCGGTTGGGACGCGCGGCGTTGGGCGGCGCGGTCGCGTATGCCGGGAATCAGACCCGTGTGCGGATCGGGCCGCTGTCGCCGGAGCGGGGGCGGCAGTACGTGCCCCACACATGGGACCCGCGCATGGAGGGCTCGCAAGGCATCTACGGCGTCGAGCTGGGACCGGTATGCGAGCTGGAGCAAATCTGGCGGGACTGGGAAACGGGCCGGCACCGGCAGGATCCGCATTGCCTGCCGCTGGCGGGACAGTGGCCGCTGATACTCTACCTACTGGAGCATTTCCTGCCCGCTCAGCAGACGGTGCAGGTCGATCTGCTCATCGACATGCGCACCCGCTGGAAGCTGGGCGCCGCCGACCCCGAGACTCTCGAGACGCAGCGGCCACCGGAGCCGTACTCGGCCCGTCTGGGCGCCGGGTGCGTGTTGGCCTGCACGCATGCCTCCCGCGCGCAGGAGCGAGGCAACCCGGGAGCACGCGCTTGATGAAGAGGAAAGGACAGAAGTCGATGCCGAGTCCGACGCGCCCGGTGAAGCCGCCGCCACCGACGGCCGCCGCGCCTGCCGGCGCGCCACCGGCCACCCCACTCGCCAGGCCACCCATCAGCCCAGCCGCCACGGCGGCGGCCTCGCTGGCCGCTCTCATGGTTCGCGGCGCGGCCGGCGGCGTGCTCATGGGCCTTGCCAATCTCGTTCCCGGAATCAGCGGCGGAACCATGCTGCTGGCCGTCGGCGTCTACCCGCTCTTCGTGGGCGCGGTGGCCGATCTCAGCACGCTGCGCCTGCGTCTCTCCTCGCTCGTGCTGCTCGGCTCGGTCGGTGTGGCCGCCGCGCTGGCCATCCTGCTGCTGGCCGGGGGAGTCAAGGATCTGGTCGTACACCATCGCTGGGTGATGTACAGCCTCTTCATCGGGCTCACCCTCGGAGGGCTCCCGGTGGTCTGGCGGCTGGCGCGCCCCGCCGCGCCCTCCCTCTGGATCGGCGCCGCGGCCGGCCTGGTCGCCATGAGCCTGCTGGTCCTGGCCCAGAGCGGCGCGGGTGAGAGCGGCGCTCCAGAATCCGGTGCACCGATCCTGATCCTGGCGGGAGTGTTGGGAGCGAGCGCCATGATCCTCCCGGGCGTCAGCGGGGGATACCTGCTCCTGGTCCTGGGACAGTATGTGCCCATCCTCAGCGCCGTCGATGCGGTCAAGAGCGCGCTGGCGCGGGGCGTGATGGCCGAGGCGGCCGGGCCGGCGCTCCAGGTGCTCCTGCCGGTGGGCATCGGCGCGGCCGTGGGCATTGTCGCGTTGAGCAACGCGCTCCGTTGGCTGCTGCGGCGGCATGCCAGGCCGACCCTGGGAGTGCTCCTTGGACTGCTGCTCGGGGCGGTCGTCGGCCTGTGGCCCTTCCAGCGTCCGGTGGAACCGGTCCCCGGACAGACCGTGGTCAAGGGCCGGCTGCTCAGCGAAGCGGATCTCGACAGGATCGACGCTCAGGATCTGCCCACCGAGTTTTTCCCACCCAGCGCCGGGCAGGTCGGCGGCTCCCTGCTCCTGATCGGCGCGGGGTTCGCCGCAACCCTGGGAATCGCGCGTTTGGGCAGGGAACGGCCGGAGGCGGGAAGGCCCGGCCGTTCCTAGCGGGCGGAGTTGTTGGCAAGCGGATTCTGACGGCGGCCGCACTGCGTACACGCGACGCTCCAACTACTGATCCGTCTGGGTGCTCGGGTTTGTGGGACCCACGGCCCGTTGCCTGGGCGACATTGCGCCGGCGAAAGCGGCCAGCGCAACGGGGTCGATCTTCGCACCGAGTTTCGTGGCACGGACGGTTGGCGTGTACGGTGTCGAGATGTTCCTGACCCGGTCCGGCGAGTTGCTGATCAACGAAGTGGCGCCGCGTCCGCACAATTCCGGTCACTACACGATCGAGGCCTGTCACACCCACCAGTTTGAGCAACACCTTCGGGCCGTCTTGGGCCTGCCGCTTGGATCAACGACGCAGATGGCGCCCGCGGCGATGGTCAACCTGCTTGGGGAGCCGCACGCCCACGGCCGGGCGGCCGTGATCGGCCTGCACGAAGCGCTGGCCGTCCCCGGGGCGCGGATCCACATCTACGGCAAGGCCGAGACGCGACCGTTCCGCAAGATGGGCCACGCGACGGTGCTGGCCGATGATATCGAGACGGCGGCCGAGCGCGCGCTGCTCGTCAAACAGACACTTCGCATCACGAGCGAACAACCGGACAGATGTGGGGGGACATATGGCTGAACCGCTGGTCGGCATCATCATGGGCAGCGATTCGGACCTGCCGGTCATGAAAGCGGCGGCGGAGATGCTCGAGCAGCTACAGATTCCGCACGAAGTGACCATCGTCTCGGCTCACCGCACGCCGCAGCGGATGGTTGCCTACGGGGAGTCGGCCGAGCAACGCGGCCTGAAGGTCATCATCGCCGGGGCCGGCGGCGCGGCGCACCTGCCCGGCATGGTGGCGGCCCTGACCACCGTCCCGGTGATCGGTGTGCCGGTCAGAACGTCATCGCTGTCCGGGCTCGATTCGCTGCTCTCGATCGTGCAGATGCCGGGCGGGATCCCCGTGGCCACCGTTGCCATCAACCAGGCCAAGAACGCTGGGCTGCTGGCGGCGCAGATCGTGGCCACCTCGGATGCCGACACTCGCACGCGATTGAACGAGCTCCGTGAATCGACCCGCGACGAAGTGCTCGACAAGGCCGCGCGGCTCGAAGCGATCGGATTCCGCGAGTACCTCGGGGAAGCCTGACCGGGTCCGGATTCCAGAGCCGGGCGGACCCAATGCCGATACGCCACCCCGGGAAAGACCCACCCGACTCCACGCGCTCGCTCGTCCGGTACATGGCCCCGCGCACGCCCCGTGGCGACCAGACCTGGCACACCTTGCCCACCTCTCCGTGACCCGTTGCCACCTCGGCCTCGCGACCAGGAGGGCAGCGCCTTCTCGCGCCAGGGCTGCCGATACCGAACGAAGCAGGACCGCCGCCGCGGCGGCGCGGGGTCCCAGGTGATCGGTAGTCCTTCATTCTGATTGAAATCGGCAGCCTCCCAGGACCAAGGAAATCCTTAAGTGAATATGCAAAAGCGTCTTGTGATCGTGGCGCGAGATTTGCACTGATGTATTGCGTGAGCGCGGGCACTACAGGGAAGGGGTGGGCGACCATGACGTTCGCACTTGACGCGGATCCGATGTTCGTGATGTCCATCGGCAACCCGCGTCGAACGATTTGCTGAAGCGCCATGCCCGATCAACGAGCTCGACGACGTCCAGGCCAGATAGAGGAGAACCCCATGAGCGATACGAAGAAGAAATCAGCGGTCAAGAAATCGGGATCAGCCACGAAAGCCAAGGAAGCCGCGAATCCGGAGGGGCGGGTGCCCCATACCGAACGTAAGGGCAAGAACCTGCCTCCGGTCTCCAAGCAAACTGCCGGAGGCATCGGCGGGGCTGTGGTCGGCGGCCTCGTCGGCGGCCCGATCGGGGCGCTGGTCGGTGGCGTGGCGGGAGCCATGATCGGCAACTCTTCCGCGGCCGGGGAACGCCCCATCGGTAGGACTGTCGACGGCATCAAGGAGATCACGGAAGAACCGGCCCGCAAGGCCTATGCAAGCATCTCGAAGGCCGTGTCCCCCGGGTCGAAGAAGAAGAAGAAGAAGCCGAAGAAAAAAGGCACCGATGGCGCGGCGGCGAAGAAGTCTTCGGCCGATGCAACCCCCATCCGCTCCAAGGCGAAGAAGTAGCCCGTCGGCGCAGCGCGCCGGGGTGGCGCATGCGGCAGGCGCGAGCATAGATTCGTTCGAGGCTGACAGTTCGAGTGGAGAGCCGCGATCGCCAGCGCCGGCCGGATTCCCCCGTGAATCCGGCCGGTTCTCTCGGTTGGTTGTGCCTGGAAGACTGTGCCTGGCCCGTCCCTTACCATCCGGGGGTATGCACAAGGACCTGGCCCACGATCCCAGCTGGACCCCGCCCCACTGCCCGAACCCGTGGTGCCTCTTGCTCCTCCCACGCCGCGATGAGATCCGTGCCCTGGGAGCACGGACCGTCCCGTTGGTCCAAGCATGCGGCCGATGAGCGCCAAGCATTCAGAGTTGAACCTTGCGGAGACCTGTCTGTATGTACCTAGCATACAGATGATTGATTCATCGTGTTCCCGTGGCTGACCGGGAAGGACGGGTTGCAATGGCTTCGAAAACAGTTGAGAAGACCGTGGGCATTGAAGGCATGCACTGCGCCAGCTGTGCATCTTCCGTGGAAAAGTCGCTGGGAAAGGTGCCCGGCGTGGTGGTGGCGGTGGTCAACCTGGCGACCGAATCCGCTTCGGTGAAGTTCGACCCGGAACATACAGGCGAGAAGGACCTCTCTCGGGCGGTTGAATCCGCCGGGTTCCGAATGGTCTCCCGTGAAGCGGAAACGGAAGACCCGACGAAGAAGGACCAGCACCGCATGGCGGAGGCAAGGAAGAAGATGCTTCTGGCCTGGGCGGTCACGATTCCGATCATCCTCTGGATGATACCTCACATGTTCTTCGACTACATGTTCCTCGGCATGCCGTTCATGGATGCCGCCATACTGGTTCTTGCATCCTTCGTCATTTTCGTGCCCGGGCTGGACACGATTCGAAGCGCGGTGAAGTCCGCCGGGCACCTCTCCCCCAATATGGATGCTCTGATAGCCCTGGGAACCATGGCCTCCCTTGGCACTGGCGTGGTGGCGGTGCTGCACCACCACGGAGCCGCTCCTGCATTTCCCAGCTTTGCGGGAATCGGCGGAATGATCATGGCCATTCATCTCACCGGCAGGAACATAGAAACCCGGGCAAAGGGCCGCGCCTCCCGAGCAATCAAGAAGCTGCTCACGCTAGGAGCGAAGGAGGCATCGGTACTCAGGGGCGGGGACGAGGTGAAAGTACCCGTTGGCGACCTGGCGGTTGGCGACATCATGGTGGTGCGCCCCGGCGAGAAGATTCCCACCGACGGAGTGGTTGTTTCAGGTGAGAGCAGCGTAGATGAATCAATAGCCACCGGAGAGTCGCTGCCTGTGGACAAAGCCAAAGGCGACAGCGTAATCGGGGCCACCGTGAACACCAACGGAGTTCTGCATGTACAAGCGGAGAAGGTCGGCCGAGAAACCTTCTTGAGCCAGGTCATCCGGCTGGTTCAGGAGGCACAGGGCTCCAAGGTGCCCATTCAGGAATTCGCCGATAGAGTCACCACCGTCTTCGTACCGGTGGTCATTGCACTATCCCTTCTCACGCTTGCAGCATGGCTGCTGTTTCCGGCTTTCTTCGGCGGGATCGCCGCAAGGGCTTCAGAGGTAGTGCCCTGGGTCGACCCGGGCATGAGCCCAGCTGCGCTGGCCTTCTTCGCCGCGGTGGCGGTGCTGGTGATAGCCTGTCCATGCGCCCTGGGCCTTGCCACGCCCACTGCGCTCATGGTCGGCTCAGGCGTTGGCGCCGAAAACGGAGTGCTTATCAGGAAGGGCGCCGCCATTCAGGCAATGAAGGATGTGAGAACCATCGTGCTTGACAAGACCGGAACGATAACCCTGGGGAAACCGATTGTAACCGATGTTGTCTCAACAGGCGATCTTTCCGAAAACGAACTTCTGGCCCTTGCCTCCGCCGTTGAATCATCAAGCGAACACCCGCTGGGAAGGGCAGTTGCAAAGCATGCCGAGGAGAGGGGCATAGAGTACCCCAAAGAGGTGACCGGATTCAGGGCCGTTGCCGGTATGGGGGCCACTGCACAGATTTCAGGGGCACCCGTGGGAGTCGGCTCTGAAAGATTGGCCCGGGAACTGGGAGCGGCCATACCCTCCGCCATTAGCGGTCGAAAGCATGATCTGGAGGAAAAGGGCCGAACCGTAATGCTCGTTGTCGCCTCGGGAAAGCTCGAGGGGCTTATCGGGGTTGCCGACGGCATAAAGCCAGACAGCAGATGGGCCATAGAACAGCTGAGGGGTTTCGGCCTTGAACCTGTGATGATCACCGGCGACAACCGGCGCACGGCCCTGGCGGTTGCCGCGGAGGTTGGGATAGACCGTGTGATCGCAGGGGTCATGCCCGACGGCAAGGCGGCTGAAGTGAAACGGCTTCAGGAATCAGGGGAAACCGTGGCAATGGTCGGCGACGGAATAAACGACGCACCGGCACTTGCCGCCGCCGATGTGGGCATCGCGATAGGTACAGGCACCGATGTGGCCATAGAAAGCGCTGATATCGTCCTGGTACAGGGAGAACTGTCTGCCGTGGTGAAGGCAGTCAAGCTGAGCAGAGCCACCTTCCAGAAGATCAAGCAGAACCTCTTCTGGGCGTTCTTCTACAATGCGGTGATGATGCCTCTGGCGATCATAGGGGTAATGCACCCCATCCTGGCGGAGATGGCCATGGCCTTCAGCTCGATAAATGTGGTGACCAACAGCCACAGGCTGCGGAAGGTGAAACTGGATACGGAAACAGGCCTTCCACGAACCACGGCCCGACGAGCTTCGCGGCCCGCTTGATCGGCATTGCCTGTTCAGCGGCGGCGCCGAGCCGTGCGGCGCCCTAACGGTAGAGGCTCTTGATCGCCCCCCAGGTCTCCTTAGCCACCGGCGTTGTGGGCGTCACCGTCAGATAGACCGGCAGGCACAGCTCACAGGGCATGTTGGTGAAGGCCACCACATGGCCGAAGTGCTCGCCGGGCTCCAAACCGGTGCCATCCGCCACGACGGTGACGTCATAGCCGGAGGGAGCCTCCTCCACTACCAAGGACAGGAAAGGCGACGGGGTGTAGAAAGCGATGTCACACAGGGGATTCAGTCCGCCGGCCCAGCCGTGGAATTGCGCCTCGGCCAAGCCGTCTTGCGGGACGGTCATGGCGAGGAAGTCGACATCGGTCCGCGCCAAGCAGGCATCCGAGTAATCGCACGGCTGCGCGCAGTCTCCGCAGGGGACGCCGGCGGTTCCCGGGATGCCGTCCACGAAGAGATAGCCGCCCTCGCCCACCAGTGCATGGGGAATCTCCAGGCGTCCAGCCGTGGTCACCTCGAGCGCGACATGGCCGATCAGGAAGAACTGGTCGAGCTGGTACTCGGGATCGACGAGCACTTCGATCTGAATGCCATGTTCGAGCTGTTCGAAGAAGAAGTCGCCGCAGCAGATGATGAGATCGTGCGCGACCCAGCTGTCCTGCCAGCGGAGCTCGAAATCCATGAAGGCAACCGGTCCGGTCAGTGGAGCGATCGGTTGATAGAAGAGGCCGAATGTGAGCAGACCGGCCTCAATCGAGATCTGCTCGATGTCCTCGCAGGTTGCGATTTCATGGGTCGCGCAGAAATCGGGGTCGCGCAGTTGCACGTGCGTGAAGATGGCGCCATCGGGTAGGGGATTGGCGGCAACCGGCCCGATGGCCGCCAGCAATCCGAAGCCCGCTCCCGCCAGCACCAAGAACCAGCGCCGTTGCCTGGGGTTCATGATTCACCTCCGTTCAAACGCTTCCGCATGTCGTCACGAAACAGTCACCGGCACACGCCAGGGTGAGAGCACCGGGGCCCGCCTTCCAAAAGGGACAGTGGCTGCACCGGAGATGGCGGCACCCTCCAGTATATCACGATCCTTCGGCTTGCGATCTCACCAGACGCTCCGGATGGCGCAGAGCAATGTCCGGGTTGCAGTTGCTAGGGTGGCCGCATGCCCGTCTCTCGGCCCGTCACTCGTCGCCGCTCGCCGGGATCGCAGAGCCCAGATTCCCCACCCGCAGAGCCGCTCGGGAGAGGACGGCGGCTGCGAGCAGGCTCAATTGTGCGGGAGGCACAGGATGTCCGGCCGTTCCTAGCGGATCTTGCCCTCGAGGAACGGGACCTCGAACACCTTGTTGTGTTGGATCGGACCGTGGCCGAAGTAGCCTTCTTCCCCGAAGAGCTCCCCATGGTCGGCGGTCACCGTGATGTAGGTGTTCTTCGGCACCATGTCGTAGAGCCGCTCGAAGACGCTCTCGAGATACTGCACCGTGTCGATCTGGCGGCCCCGCAGGATGTCCAGCTTCTCCTGGTCGAAGAACGGTTCGGTCTTCTGATCTTCCTTGAGATGCCCATCGACGACCGCATCATCCAGGTGCTTGAACACGCCATGCACGCCGCTGAGGCGCGGCCACTCGTTCTTCGGTTCGGTGGGGCGCGCGTAGGGATAATGCGTCTCGCCCACGTTGAGCAGGTAGAAGGAAGGACGCTCGCTGGAGAATGTCATGTCGTCGAGCATCGCGTTCATGTCGTTGTGCTTCTCCATCAGCTTGAAGGTGTCGAAATCCTTGTTGATCGCCGTCTTGGGATTGAGGACCGGCAGCGACACCTTCGCGTGGGTGAAGTAGCCCAACGTGTTGTGCAGGTAGGTCGGGAGGAACAGGTGCGGCACGAAGCTGCTGAACTCGATCCCCGCCGCGCCGAGGCGCTCGTTGAAGCGCAGAAAGTCCTCCTTGTAATAGTCGGACGCATACACATTCGGCGGGCTGGTGTGCGGCAGCAGTCCCATCAGAAGGTTGTAATGCGACGGACCGGTCCAGGAGGCATAGCTCCAACGCGGCTCCACCTGGCCGAGCTTGGTGATGATCGTGGGCTTGGCGGCCATGAACGAGTCGTAGCGACAGCTGTCCAGAATCACCAAGATGTAGTTGTTGAGCTCATCGTAAGGCGGCTTGGGATGAGGCCGGCCCACCCCCGCAGGACGGACGATCGGCCGCGGGGCCGCCCCCCGGGACGTCTTCTTGCCGAACAGCTGATCCAAGAATCCCATCATCCACTCCTTACGAGCCAAGCTCCTGTTCCCACATGGATCAGATCCGCAACAGATCCGATCCGCCTCAGGTCTGTCTTCGATCTACCTTGATCTACCTCGGTCTACCGCGGTCTACGTCCATCTGCCCGCGATCGCGATCCACCTCGGATCGTGGCCTGCCTCCGGCGGTATTCGCCCCCCGATCAGCGATCTGTGATCGCGGTCGGTCTCGGCCCTGGAGGGATCCGTTGCACCGCTCGCCGCCACGCAACAGAGGATCCCCAGGGTACGGCCTACGTTCCACTGATCGCAATCCCGAACCCGCAGCCGCGATCACCACAGATCGCAATCCCGAACCCGCGGCCGCGATCACCACAGATGGCGATCCCAGAACCCGCAGCGGCAATCACCACAGATCGCGATCCCAGAACCCGCAGCGGCAACCACCCCAGGCCCTTCTCGCCCACCCCAGGCCCCTCTCGCAGGCGCCTCGGTCCCTTCGGACACTCCCGCCAACATGAATCGGCACCCTCCCTGTCAATCTCCACGATCTCATGCTCTTAGAGATCTCTCAAGAACGGTCTCCCCCCAGGAGGATCGCGATCCGATCCCCGCGCTGCGACGGCGATCTGATCGATCCGCACGCCGGCCGGCCTACGGCCGGATCTTGCGCCACACCACACGGCTCCGCGCCCCGCTCCGCACCCCGCCCCCGCGCCCTTGGCGGCTTGTTTGGGTGGCGAGAGCAGCCTGGGCAGCCGACATCTCCTGGAAGGAGGACACGCCGCGTGCAGGAAGCGATCCCGGACAGGACCTACGGCCTCATCTTCGATGAGGAACGGGCAGACCTTGGCCGTCCCGGCTGGGTGCTCAACCCGTTCGATCACGGGAAGATCGCTTCGGTCTGCTTTGCAGGCCACGAACAGCTGGCCGCTGGCCTCGATCTCATCCACCGCGCGTTCCCTTCCCTCGCGCAGCAGCCCGCTCACAAGCGCGCCCTCTGGCTGCGGGAAGTAGGCGCCTTCATCGAACGGGAACAGGATGACCTGGCCCGCACGATCCTGGCCGAGGCGGGCAAGCCCATCCAGTTCGCCCGCAAGGAGGTGGAGCGCGCCGCCCGCACCTTTCGGGAGGCGGCGGATCTGCTCGGCCGCGGCGACGGCCAAGCCCATGTGCATGACATGACGCCGGGAGGCGAAGAGCGACTGAGCCTGCACCTGCGGCGCCCGGTAGGACCGGTCGTCGCAATCTGCCCGTTCAGTGAACCGCTGGCTGTCGCGGCGCGGGAGATCGCCGCTGCGCTGGCGGTGGGAGCTTCGATCCTGGTCAAGCCCGCCAGCCAGACTCCGCTTGCGGCCATCAAGCTCGGGCGCATCGCGCTGGCCGCGGGGGTTCCGCCGGGAGCGGTGGTCGTGGCTCCCTGCCAGGCTCAGGATGCCCTGCCCCTGATCACCGACGACCGTCCGGGCGTGCTCTCCTTCAGTGGAAGCGCGGAGGTGGGATGGGCCCTGCGGTCTCAGGCCGGCCGGCGGCGGTTCGTCTGCTCGCTCAGCGGCCGGCCGGCGGCCCTGGTGGAATCCGATGCGGACGCCGAGGCCGCGGCCGCCACGCTGGCCATCGCCTGCTTTGCCTGCGCAGGCCAGTTGACTCACTCGATCCAACGGATCCTGATCCATGAACGCGTGGCCGGACGCTTCTACGATCGCTTCTTGCAGGTGATCTCGGGCGAGCTCGCCACCGGGGATCCCGCGGATGAGGCCGTCATCTGTGGACCGCTGATCGACCCCGCGCAGGCCGACCGCATTCTGGAATGGATCGATCAGGCCGGGGCCGGCGAGGCGCGGTTGCTGATCGAGCCCCAGCGCAAACAGCAGCTGATCTCACCGGCCGTTCTCACCAAGGTCCCGCCGCATCTGCCCCTGGTCACCCAGGAGCTGTTCGCGCCAGTGGTCGTCCTGGAAACCTACCGCGGCCTGCACAGTGGTCTCGAGCAGCTCAACGCCCCCGCGCCGGGCCCGGTGGTGTCGGTGTTCACCCAGGATGCGCGCAAGCTCCTGCTGGCCCATCAGCTGCTGGTCCACTCGGCGGTTGTGGTGCACAACGACAGCCCCCTGTCGATCCCTCCCGGCACGCCCCTCGGCGACGGCCGGCCGGCCGCCGACGGCGGTGGCAGCATCGCCGAGCGGATGGCCGCCTTCACGGAATCCTCCAGCCTGCTGCTGCGCCGCGATGCAACCGGGACGGGCTGGTTGCGATAAACGCACCGCGGGATGATAGCCTGCATTGGGACGACTCCCGCTGTGGGCAACGCGCCGGGCATCCGGTCGGCGCGCGGGTTGTTCCCCCGCATCCGGTCACCGAGCGGGCGATCCCCCCTCACGAGCCCGGCAGCAAACCGTTGCGCGGCGTCTTGTCACCATCGCTCTCGCCCATCCGCAGAATGTCATCCTCCTTGCCAATCACGACGAGCACATCCTTCGGTTCGATCACATCGCCGGGACCCGGGAGAAAAACGAAACGCGTCCCCTGCTCCTTCTTGATCGCGATCACGAAGACACCGAAGCGACTGCGCAGGGCCAGGCCGGCAAGAGATTCGCCCACGAAGGCGGTGGGGGCCACGACGTCGGTCACACGGAAATCTTCCGCCAACGGGATGAAGTCCAGCAGATTGGGATTGCTCATTCGCATCGCCAACCGCTCGGCGGTTCCTGCTCCGGAAAGATGGTCTGCGCGGCGCCGACGGCTTTGAGAATCGCCGCGTGGTCGGCGCTGTTGGCCTTGGCGCGGATCAGGGGAACGCCGATGTACTTCAGGTGCAGTGTACAAAGGATGCTGGCCTCGAGGCTCTCGCCGATGCTCACCACGGCTTCATCGAAATCCGGCGAGACGACGGCCGCCAGCGTCGCGTAGTCGCGCGCATCCAGCGAAAGAGCCCGCTGAACGTCCTCGGCGATGGCGTTGACCCTCGCGATGTCGTTGTCCAGTGCGAGCACCTGACAATGCCTTGCCAGAGATCGCGCCAGGGCTGCGCCGAAGTGCCCCAGACCTACCACGCATACGCGTCTATCGGAGTGCTTCATCCGATCATGATCCTCCCTTCCGGATAGCGAATGCCGGGTCTTCTCGGGCTGGCAATCCACACGGCCAGGGTAAGCGGCCCGAGACGCCCGACATACATCGTGGCGATGATCCACAGCCTCCCGGCGGTGGAGAGATCGGCGGTGATTCCGGTGGAGAGGCCCACAGTTCCGAAGGCCGAGATCTGCTCAAAGAGCACATTGTGCATCCCGACACCGGCCGTGTGACGCTCCGTCGCCAGAAGCAGAAGAAGGCCGCAGAGATTCCAAAGGAGCGAGAGACCGATGATGATCGAAGCCCGTCGGGACAACTCTCCCGCGATATGGTGTCCGAAGAGACGCGGCCATTTCTCTCCGCGCAGCCGGTTGCTGAGTTTGGCGATCCACAGCGCGGCGGTCGTTGTCTTGATTCCGCCGGCGCAGGAGCCGGGTGATCCGCCGATGAACATCAGTATCGTCAAGAGAAACAAAGGAGCCAATGGCAGGCCGCCAATGTCCACGGTGTTAAACCCCGCCGTTCGGGCCGTCACGGATTGAAACAGCGCTGCTGCGATCCGTGTGATCCAGGTGCCGCTGTCCGGCGGAAGTCCGAACAAGAGCAGCAGTGAGCTTCCGCCGATCAACAGGATCGCGCTGGTGGAGAGGGCCACGAGCGAGTTCAACGACAGACGCCGCGGGCACCGGTTGGATCGCCGGCGGGGCCGCCCAAAGCGACGCCACAGATCCATGACCACCGGATGCCCGATGCCACCGAGAACGATCAGGCTCATCACCGTGATCAGGACGAGCGGATTTCCGCGCAGGGCCATGAGGCTGTCGGAGTAGAGGGAGAAGCCCGCGTTGCAGAACGCGGAGATCGAGTGAAACAGGGCGGAGTAGGCCGCGTGGGCCGTGCCGCGCTCTGGAGCCAGGGCGACGAAAAGAAGCGCGGCGCCAACCAGCTCCGCCAGGAACACGAACAGAACGATGCGAAGGAAGACGGTTCTCAGATTGGCCGCCAGATCTTCCTGTAGAAGCGAACTGCTCAGGGCGGCCTGGGCCAGCAGAGAAAGCCGCCGGCGCATGACATGCAGGGCCAAACCCGCGAAGGACATGACCCCGAGGCCGCCGGCCTGGATGAGTATGAGAATGATGACCTGCCCGAGCCGTGTGAAATCGCTCCCCGTATCCACAACGATCAGGCCCGTTACGCACACAGCCGAGGTTGCCGTGAAGAGTGCATCCAGGAATCCGACATCCCCATGATGGCAGTAGGGCAGCCAGAGCAGGAGGGCGCCGGCCAGGATTGCCACGGCGAAGACTCGCAGAAGCAATCCCTCGGGAGAGCGAGAGGCGGTTGCCGCCCATCTCCGAACACGCCATTCACTCACGGCTGCCTCGTTGCTGGTAGGGGCACTGCCCGTGATTCGCCAGACACCAGTCCGTCAGATGACGCCTGACTCGGATGAGTCGATCGTGGCGCAGTCCGCAGACCGAGAGCGAGATGCCGTCTCTGGTAACCGTGTGCAAGGCTGGACAGATCCGGCCACTGCCTCCAGGTGAGGTGCTGCTCCTGCCTGGTCCACAATTCCATGCCACTCCCCCCCCGACTTCTCACGCCCGGCGAAGGGTTCGCATGGACAGTGCCACGGCGATAACCTCTTTGGAATCAAGACGTTGGCATGTTTGGACCGGTTGGGGATCCTTGGGAGTAGATTGCAGGGTTCAAGGAGCGGTCGCGCGGCGACGATGCAGAAAGCTCATCCGCTGTTGAATCCAGGTTCTGCCGCCAATCCTGTAGTTTGCAAGGCATCGTGCAGGCTGCAAGGTGCGTGGGACGCCAGATGCGGGCAACATGACGGGCAGGGGACACAAACTACGCGGGTCGCTCGGCTCAGATGTTGTACTTCTTACGCTTTCGCCACAGGGTAGACGGGTCGATGCCCAGCTTGCGCGCCGTGTCCTCGAGCGGCAGGTTCAGGGATAGGGCCTTGCGGATGTGCCGTTCCTCTATCTCGCCGAGCGGGAGGATGTCTTCCCCCGCGCCGGTAGGTACGCGCTCCTCGCCGAGCCGTTTCGGTAGATGTTCCAGCCGCAGTGTTCGTCCCGGAGCCAGCAGCACGGCGCGCTCAATCGTATGGACGAGTTCGCGCACGTTCCCGGGCCAGCTATAACGAACCAAAGCCCTCTCCACCGCACTGTCCCAGGTCGTCACCCGGCGGCCGTGCGACCGACTGGCGGCCGCCATGAACCCGCGACCCAGGAGCAAGATGTCCTCCGGTCGATGCCGCAGCGCGGGGATCACCAGATCGACGACGCTGAGCCGGTAGAACAGGTCTTCGCGAAACACCTTGTCCCGCACCATCTCCTCCAGGTCCCGGTTGGTGGCCGCCACCACGCGGGCGTCCACCGCTCGCGGCGTCGGATCGCCGACCCGTTCGAAGACCTTTTCTTCCACCAACCGCAGCAGCTTGCCTTGCAGATGCAGGGGCACCTCGCCGACCTCATCGAGGAACAGCGTGCCTCCCTGTGCCCTTTCGACCTTGCCGGTCTTGTCCGCAACCGCGCCGGTGAAGGCGCCGCGGGCGTGCCCGAACAGCTCGGATTCCAGCAATGACTCCTGGAAGGAGGCGCAATCGAGCGCCACGAACGGGCCCTCGCGCCGTGCGCTTGCACCGTGAATCAGCCGTGCCAGCAGCGTCTTGCCGGTGCCGCTCTCGCCGCTGATCAGCACCGTCGCGCTGGAGGCGGCCACACTGCGCACAACCTCCAACAGGTGCTGAACCGCCGGGTTCTGGGTGAGAAACTCTTCACCGAAGGGCAGATCGCCCAGGCGCCGGCGAAGTCCGGCCACCTCTCCCTGCAGAGATCGGACGAGTTCGATCTGCCGCAGGCGGTGCCGCACCTGATCCGGCGAGAACGGCTTGGTCAGATAGTCGAAGGCGCCTTCCTTCATGGCCTCGACCGCGGTTTCGATGGAACCATGGGCGGTGATGATGACCGTTTCCACGCCGCGGTGCTGATCGCGCAACCTGCGGAGCAGCTCGCTGCCGCTCATGCCCGGCAGTTGCAGATCGACCAGCGCGATATCGACCCCGCGATGTTCCAGCTGATCCAAGGCCTCCTCGGCGCTCGCGGAGCTGACGACCTCGTGCCCATCGTCACGGAGCATGATCTCGAGGGTCCGCACGATGTGCGGGTCATCGTCCACGACTAGGATTCTGCCCATCGCTCTTCTTCCCCCACCGTATGGAGCCGGATGGTAAACTCCGTCCCGGCTCCCAACCTGCTGTCGGCCGAGATCTCACCGCCATGGGCCTCGACGATCTCGCGCGCGATCGTCAAGCCCAATCCATGGGTGCCCGGCTGTGGCTCGCTGTCCAACGAGGTATAGGGGCGGAAGATGCGCTCGAGGTTCTCCGGTGCAATGCCCGCCCCGGTGTCCCGTACCTTGATCGCGACGCGGCGCCCCTCCGGCTCGACGGTCACTTCGACCCGTCCACCGGCCTCCGTGTAGCGCAGAGCATTGCCGGCGATGTTCGTGATCACCCACGGGAACTTGACCGGATCCACAGCGCAGAAGAGTTCGCGCGCGGAGGCGGGCAACACCAACTCGATACCTCGACCCTCCGCCTGCGGAACCAGCGGTCTCAGGGCGGATCGCAAGAGCCGCGTGAGTTCCACGGGCCGGGGATTCAGGGCCAGGTCGGGCATGGTCTCGCGCGAGGCCTCGATCAGATCTGCCACCAGGGCCGCCAGGGTTCCGCAGTTCTCGCTGGCGATGCTCAGCAGCTCGGCCTCGCCGGGAGCAACGTTGCGCAGCCGCTCCTTCAAGAGATTCACCGACATCGACAATGATGTCATCGGGGTTTTCAACTGATGCGACAGCATGGAGATGAACCGCTGTCGAGATTCTTCGAACCGACGTTGCTCGGTCACATCCCAGAACAAGAGCAGGTAGCCCTCCACACCGCCGAGTCCCGAATAGACGGTCAACACCCGGGGACGATACACGCGCTCGGCACCCTCCGCTCCATGTCGCACCTCGCCCAGATCGCGCTCTCCCTCAAAGGAACCGGACATCAGCGGATCCAGTAGCGCGCCCACATCCTCGCGCAGATCGAGTTCGTCGAGGCGGATGCCCTCCCGGCACCCGGATCCCAAAATCGATCGGGCCACACGGTTCACCGCCAGGATCCGGTACTCCCGGTCCAGGAATACCAGGCCTTCGAGCACCTCATTCATCACGAAGGCGAGCCGGCCCTGGAGATGGGTCAGTCTTCTCTTCTGCTCATCTTGATGCCGGCCCAGCCGATCCAGGAGGGAGTCAAGCTCCTCACGCAGGCGTTTGATCTCATCCACATTGGAACTCTTACCCGCGGGCCTCGCGCCCAGGTCCGGATTCAGCGCCCGATGCAGCCGATCGGCCACCTCCGTGACCGGTCGAGAGATCCGGCCTGCGGAGATCAGCGCATACAGGGCAAGCGTGAGAATAGCGGCCAACACCGATCCGGAAACCGCGCCCAGCATCAGATGCGCAATGTGGCGGGTCTCGCGCTCGTAGGCGATCATGGCCTCTTCGTTCAGCGCGATCAACGCCTCCAGATCATTGTAGAGATTCTGCCCCTGCCTGAACCATCGGCGCCGCTGCTCGGCAGATGATCCCTCCTCAGCAAGGAAGTATGGCCGCATCTCACGCCAACCGGCGCGGATCCGCTCGAGAATGGGGGGCTCGCCCGATTCGGTGACGTTGCCCTCGCAGCGCCTCAGGGCATCGTCGAACAGCGTGATCCAGGCCTCGGGGACGGCCCCATCCTCGTGGACGTGACCGACATCGGCCGTGCCCCATTCCAGATTCCGGAGACAGTGCTCCATGCGCCGCGCGTCCTGAATGCTGCGATAGTTGTCGGCAAGAATCTGGCCGGCCGCTTGTTCCAGATGCCGCAGCGATCGAATGCTGATCGCTCCCACGATCGCCAACAGAAGAACCGGGATCAGGATGGCCAGCAGCAGCTTCTTGCGCAGCGGCATCGTGTTGCCTCCGTTCTCCTGCTGGCAGCCGACTGGCGCCAGGGTGGTTCCGGTGCCCGATGCATGATTCCAGCGGCGCAGGTGCGAAGCAAGCAGAACTCCAGGGTGCGCGCGCTGGCGCGCGCACCCGCTTGGGCGTCATACGCGAAGCGCGCTCGGGTGCGCCCCTGACAGGGGCCCGTCCGATCCCGATGGAGCGAATGCGGGAGGATCAAGCGTAACATTCATAAAGAAAGTGGGTTACGGGCATGTGCCTCGCAACGCCCTGGCCGGCGCCCGATCGGGATATCGAGCGCTGGCCCCCCCTTCGCGTCCGGGCAGGGGAGCGGCTCGGCATTCATGAGAACTACCGGTTGACGGCAGCGGCTTCGCAGATGCATCATCTAACTAAGATGAGTTGGTCCGACGCAGCCGCAGTGCGAATTCGAGTGATCGCGGCGCTTGCATTTCCTGATCCGCGGTCCGGGTTCGCCAACTCCGTGTCGGAAACGTCCGCAGGTCGGCGCGAGTTGCGCCGCGTGAAAGGAGGTGTCCCGGCAACCATTGCTATGTGCTCTCCTTGTAGCACGACCTTGATGACGGCAACTGAGTTTCGTGCTTCCCCCCCTTGTGCTTCAGTAAGTCCGTCGACGGCTATGTGACAGGGATCGGGAAGCGAATGGCATCTGTGAAATGGGAGGTGCAGAATGAGATCTATCTTTGTGGCCCTGGCGCTCGTGTCACTGGTTTCCCTGCCGGCTTTCGCCATGGAAGACGCGACCGCCCCCGGAATTCCCAGCGGCACCGACGACATGTTCGACGAGCTCTTCTCCTTTGAATTGCCCAACAACTACAGCGTGGGCATCGGCTGGGACGGTCAGTATATCTGGGTCACCGCAGGCGATCAGGAAACCGGGACCTGCGAGTTCTACATCTACGACGAGTATGGCACGCTGGTCGACGGCCCCGTCGCGCAGGGCGGCGGCGCCACGGGCTGGGGCAATCGTGACCTGGCCTACGATGGCACGTACATGTTCGGCAGTTACAGCACGCGGATCAACGGATACGCTGATTGGAACACCTTCAGCGGGTACTTCAACGGCGCGATCAATCCGAACCGGGCGCTGGCCTATGATGGCACCTACTTCTACACGGGCGGCTTCGGCGAGATGCTGTACCGCTTGTCATGGGATGGTGTCTGGGGCAGCACGGCAACGGCAACGCCGCTGAGTGGTCCGTGGGACGGCACCTATGGCCTGGCCTATGACAGCGGCAACGAGTGCCTCTGGATGTCGACGGCCAACTACACCGGTGACGTCATTCAGCTCGACATGAACGGCAACCAGATCGGTACCTACTCGACGCTGTTCAGTGGCTACGATCTGCATGGCGGTTGCACGATGGCCGAGACGCGCTTCGGCAACGTTCTGGTCATCCTGATGCAGTCCACCGTGGATACAGTCGTTTTCTTCGACGTCGAGTCGACTCCCTCCCCCGCGGATGATAGCTCCTGGGGCGAGATCAAGTCGCTGTTCCGTTAGACGCCGACGCTAGACAAAAGGATCCCGGCCTGTCACTGACATGGGCCGGGATCTTTTTTATTCGCGTCTGCCTCGTATGTGTTCGCAAACCCTATTCGCGTCCGCCTCACATGTGTTCGCAAACCTTCTACGCGTCTGCCTCGTATGTGTTCGCAAACCTTCTACGCGTCTGCCTCGTATGTGTTCGCAAACATTCCATGGATCGTTCAACACTTGTTGTACAAGATTGTTGACTTGTGGCCCCACATTTGCTAGAAACAGATAGGTACAGTTCGCACTACGCCACTTCTGCCACTACTCCATGCGCAATTTGCTGAACGGCACCCTGAGCGGAATCCCTGATAGCACCAAGGACGGTGCCATGTTGCCCGTAGAGGCCGAATCCATGGAAAGCAGTTCTGCACGAGTCGGTTCGATGGCGAGCGGCTCTGCGTGAATCGGCCCCTGATCTGTCAGGGC
>CAYQJL010000067.1:0-83191 GCA_964417675.1 uncultured bacterium
AGCCGACGCGGCCGGTGCGAGACTCCGCCCCGCCGGGCGGGTCGCTGGCGGCTCCGGTCCCTGATCAGTGGCTGGAACCGGCAGGCCTTCACGAGCCACAGACGGGATCCGATTCGAGGCCGCGGGCCGCGGCGTCGGTGCCGGGCCGGTCACCGCGGCGCGGTCGCTGCCTGGCGCTTCCACCGCCGCTGCGCGCGGTGACGGGCTCTGGGCCGGCGCGGGCGCCGGGTTGGCGAATGAGGTGGTTCGCGAGGCTGAGGGCGTTGCGCCGGCCGCCGCCTGTCCCGGCCGCGCGGCGGGAGCGCCGGCGGGGGGCTGTCTGCGTGGCGTGGCGGCCACGGCGTTTCCGCCGGCACCTTCACGATTCGACAGCAGGTCCCCGGAATCGACCGGCTGGCGCAAGGTGCCCAGCTTCTCCGCGGTCAGCACCGTGGACACCTTCGCCGGTGGGGCCACTTCATACAGCACACCCGGCCGCGCTGTCTTGGGCGCGTCCGCCCGCGGCAAGTCTCCCATAGACTCCGCGAGGTTCCATTGCCCCGGCCGGTTCAATGTACCGGGATCGACCGATACCCGGATGCGGGCCGACTCGGAGATCTGTGCACCCGCGCGGTATACGGACGCACGCCCGGCGGGCGCCCCTTCGCCGTCGGGAGCATGGGCCGGAGACGGAGTGACCTCGATCGCGGGCGGACGGATGACCCGGAACGAAACATGGCGTTCCGGGGACCGCGGCCTTGCAAGCTCCAGATCGACCTCCACGGTCTTGGTCGCCTTGCCGGCTCCGTACATCCATTCCGCCGCCGGAGGGCTCGCCGGTGTGGGCGCGCGATGAACAGCCGCCCCCACGGCATCGGTCCCCGCCCGGACCGGAAGCGATGCCGTCGCCGGCCGGCTCCCGGCGATGGGAAGGTCGCTCCGGGGCGCGGAGAACGAGACGCGCTCAGACGCGGCGCGTTCCGGCGGGGTTCCCGTGTTGCTTTCGGAAGAAGCCGAATCCGCGCTGGGCGCCGGGCCGGGGGCCGAGCCGGAACTCGTCACCGCCGAGCCGCTAGCGGCCGCCGCGGCCATCGAACCAGCACGGATGCTCCCCTGGGCGGGGAGCCGCTCCGCGGGCGCGCCTTCGACCGGGGGAGTCGGAATCGCGCCGGGCGGGGGCGATGGAACCGGATTGGCGGCCGGCGCTCGGGTGGACGGTGTTGCGCTGCTCGGCTTCCCTTGGCTAGCGGGGGGCTCTGCGCTGGCCGATGTCGCCGGTGGGACCGGGGCGATCTGCCCGGGAAGCCGCATGCCGGCCACCGGGGAAGGCGGCTCCGCCGAGCGCAAGCCGGTCTGGCCGGGCGCCAACGCAGGCTTGGCGGCGCGGGGCTCGATGGCCTCGTGGGGCATGGCGCGGCGGTCACCGCCGATCTCAGGATACCTACGTCCGGTTCCCGGAATCCCCTCTCCCGCGGGAGATCCACCCCCCTGGGCGGCGCCCGCAACCACGACCCGCGCGACCGGGATGGAAGGCGCCAGCGGTGCCATGGCTGGCCAAGGGCGACGCCCGGTCGATCCCGGTCGGCCGGCAACCACGGCCTCTTCACTGTCGGCGCCTGGCGCGGCAAGCGCCCGCTGGGGCCCGGCTGGCCGTTCCCCGAGCAGCCCGAGCCCCATCAGCATCGAAAGAGGCACTTGCGGCACACTCGTGCCGGGCGGCGGGGCGGCGGCCTCCAGCTCGGTGGTCTGGTCATCTTCGACGGGCAGCTCGCCCGCCGCCGTGGGCGACGGCGCGGAGGGCGGCGTAGACGACGGCGTAGACGACGGTGCGGAGGACGGCGTAGACGACGGTGCGGAGGGCGGCGTAGACGACGGTGCGGAGGGCGGCGCAGACGACGGCGTAGACGACGCCGCGG
Organism: uncultured bacterium; assembly: GCA_964417675.1. Lineage (GTDB taxonomy): Bacteria > Eisenbacteria > RBG-16-71-46 > CAIMUX01 > WJJG01 > CAYQJL01. Next base: position 1,896 of record CAYQJL010000067.1, read on the forward strand.
AGGGTGACACGGACGGCTCATCCGCGACAGGATCCAGGGAAACCTCGGCGTCCGCGGCCCGGCGCGGCGTGGCAGCCTGTGGGTGCGCGACGATCACGACCCGGTCGGCCACTCTGGAGGAGCGCGGCGACTCCGGGGCCACGGCCCGCTCGGAGCCCAAAGGTGTGGACGTCGCTTCTTCCGGAAGGCCGGTCAGATCGGCGTGTGCGCCGGTGCCGCCGGAGGGAGGATCCTCAGGCAGCGCCGAGGTCGGCGCGGGAACCGGGGTCGAGCTCCCGGACGGGAGCGGCTCTGCCACCACCGCACCCGGTCTGGGCGCCACCGGCATGATCTGGGCGCGCTCGCCGGCGCGCAGGGTCAGAGCGGCGACCTCTTCATACGATGCATCGGCCGCCCCGGCGGCGTCCACCACACGCTCCTTCCCCTCGCGGAGCGGCGGCTCCGTGCGGGGACTCGTCGAAAATGCGGGGAAGAACTGCATCCCGGTTACCTTTCCTGGATCCCTGTGTCAGCACGGTCGGAAGCAGACGCCGCGGCCTCCTGTGTGATCCGGGCCACACGGACCGGATCGACGTAGGCCAACACCTTGGCGGCCTGACGCACCGAGAGCTTGTCGAGCACCCGCTTGAAGGTGTCATCGTCAAGATTGACCATGACCCGGGCCGCCGCCTGGGGCTTCATGCTCGAATAGACCTTGGCCAGACCCGCGATCCGCTCCTCGGCGTCCCGGTCGGCGACACCCCGGGCGGACTCGATGTCATCGGTGGCCGCGGCCAACCGTTCGACCTGTTCCTGCATGCGTTGTTCCTCCAGCCGAACCTGCTGAAGAAGCGCGCGCAGCGAGTCGGCCGCCGCGGGACCCCGATCCGTAGGGGCCGGATCCCCGGCGGCCTGACCGGCCTGGAGCACGCTGGGCGGTGCGACCGACAGAGCCTCACTGGACCGGTTCTGCAATCGCGGCAGAATGCCCCGCTGGGCGACACCGGTGGCGAACAACATGACGATCGTGATCACGATCGTGCTGGCCAGAAAAACAGCCAGCATACCGAGCGGACCGGCGGCGCCCCGTTCGCGGGGCGCTTGGCGCAATGCTCGATGGGCCTGCGCCCATCGGCCTGGTTGGCTCTGTACCTGCCTGCCCTTCATCGCCCGTTGTGTTCCTTCCTGCCGTGCCGACCCGTTTCAGGCCGCCTGATGGGCACGCGCGTACAGCACGCCGGCGGCCTCGTCGGTCATCTCGTTTTCATCCCGTAGCATGTCCTTGACGAATTCCAGATAGCGGCGCTCACGGAGACGTTCGAGCGCCTTACGTTCCATGCGGGCCTGAAGAAGGCGTTGCCGGTCGGTTTCGACCGATGCAATCCACTGTTCGAGCCGCCCCGTCGCCTCGGCGCGCTGCCGGCGGAGCTCGCCGAGGTATTCCTCCTCACGCAACAAGCTGGTTACATCCAGTAGCCCTTCCCGCGAGGATGCCATTGCCGTGCTGACCATGTCCCGCTCGAGCCCCATCACGAATTCCTCCTCTGCCCGCTTGGCTGCCGCGCTCCGCGCCAGCGCGAGCTGGGCCCGGTCGACCTCGGCCTGCCGAACCTTCTCCAACCCTTCCAGCGAGAAGCGAAACTTCCTCACCCGTCCTCCTCGATCCCCGGCCGGGCCGGAGACACGCCATGCCTATCGCCTACCCACCGACGGTCCCATCGCCGCCGGCGTCGCGGCCGGTGCAGCATCCAGAGCGGGATCGTTTCGCTGGGTCAGTGTCTCCAACCACGCCAACGTCTCCTCGGCCGAGGAAGCTTCCTCCGGCCGCTGCCGGAGAAACTCCTCGATGTCCGCAAGACGGTCGATGGCCTCATCCACCTTGGGGTTCGAGCCCCGCACGTAGGCACCCAGGTTGATGACATCCTCGGCCTCGGCATGCACGGCCAGCACGCGGCGGATCGTGTCGGCGGCCGCACGATGCTCGCGGCTGGTCACCTCCGGCATGACCCGGCTGACGCTGCTCAGCACGTCGATGGCCGGGTAGTGATTGCGGTGAGCCAGACGGCGCGAGAGGACAATGTGTCCGTCCAGGATCGAGCGGGCCGCATCGCTGATCGGTTCGTTCATGTCGTCGGAATCCACGAGCACCGCGAACAGGCCCGTGATGCTGCCTTGCGGCGTGATCCCCACCCGTTCGAGGAGCCGCGGCAGGAGGGCAAAGACCGAGGGGGTGAATCCGCGCGTGGTGGGCGGCTCGCCGGCCGCGAGACCGATTTCGCGCTGGGCGGTCGCCACCCGCGAGAGCGAGTCCATCATGAAGAGCACATCGCGGCCCTGATCCCGGAAGTATTCGGCCACCGCCAGCGCCAGCATGGTGCCTTTGATCCGCACCAGGGCCGGCTGATCCGAGGTGGCCACCACCACGAACGATCGGCTCAGGCCGCCCGCCAGATCCCGCTCCAGAAATTCGCGCACCTCGCGGCCGCGTTCGCCAATCAGGGCGATCACGTTGACATCGGCGCGGGCATGGCGCGCGATCGAGCCGAGCAACACCGACTTGCCGATGCCCGATCCGGCGAAGATCCCCATGCGCTGGCCCTTGCCGCAGGTCAGGAGTCCATCGATGGCGCGGATGCCGGTGGTCATCGTCTCGCCGATCCGCAAGCGCGACAGCGGTTGCGGAGCGGCTCCCGACAACGGCCGCCGGCCGCTGCCGAGCAACGGGCCGCCCGCGTCCAGCGGCGCCCCGAGGCCATCGACCACCCGGCCAAGCAACGGCTCACCGACCGGAACCGTGAGCGGACAGTGCAGCCCCCACACCCGGTCCCCGGGGCAGACGCCGCTGAAGTCGGTCAAGGGCATGAGGAGCAGGGTCTGTTCGCGGAATCCCACGACCTCGGCCGGGATCCGGCCGGCAAGGTCGCGCGGCAGGACCGAGGTAGCCGCTCCCGCGGAGTGCGCTTCACAGGAATGGATCCGGCGTTGCACAGCGGTCCGGTCGGCCGACGGGCCGTGGGGATCGAGCAGCTCGATCGAGCACAGTTCCCCGACCGCCGCGCGCAGTCCAGAGGCCTCGACCAGGCCGCCGACCATGCGCACGACCCGGCCGGCCGGCGCCATGGCATCGATCCGGCTCAGCGCCGCGCGGGCGCCGGAGGTATCAAGCCGCAGACGCCCCATGATCCTCTCCCTGGCTCGGGACATCGTCCTCGTTGGGGACATCGTCCTCGGTCAAGACATCTTCGCTCGCGGCCCATTGGCTGAGGCTCTCGGCGCAACGCTGCAAGTAGCTGTCGAGGCGGCCGTCGATGTGCAGCCGGGGGGAATCGATCAAGCACCCGCCGGGGGCCAGATGCTCGTCGGCGCAAAGCTGCAGGTCGCCTTCGGAGGCCAGCAGGCGGCCGAGCTCGGTCGCCTGCGCGCGGAGCAGATCGAGATCGGCCGGATGGACCCGCGCCACGACCCGCTCGCTCCCCGACACCACTTCGAGCGCTGCGCGCAGGGTGTCCTCGGCGGCCCGCGGATCGGCCTCCCGCACCCGGCGGCAGATCTTCCCCGCGATGGTCACGGCCAGTGCCACCACGTCCTGGGCGGCGCTGGCCAGAATGCGCCGGCGGGCCATGAGAATCTCGCCGCCGAGGGCCTCCAGGGCATCCGCCTGCCCCCGCAGCATGGCCCGCTCGAGCGTGCGTCCCTCGGCCTCGCCCGCGGCCAGACCCTCGGCGCGGGCCTCGCGCGTCTGCCTCTCGGACGCCTCCAGGCGCGCCTGATACTCCTGCCGCACCCGCTGCATCTGCTCCTCGGAGTAGACCGGCCGGTCGGCGCCGACAATGGGCTGGCCGGCGGCGTCCAGCACGACGATCCCGCCCTGCCGCTGGAGCAGATTGACGACCTCCCCGGTCACTCGCGCATTCTTGAGCACGCTGGAGCTAGGCAACGAGTTCCTCTCCCTCGCCCGCCCGGGCGATTGTGATCTGGCCGCCCTCGTCCAGGCGCAGGATCGCATCGATGATTCGGGTCTGCGCCTCTTCGACGTTCTTCAGGCGTACCGGGCCCATGAACTCCATCTCGTCGCGCAGCATCTCGGAGGCACGCTGCGAGACGTTGTTGAAGATCTTCTCCTTCAGCTCATCGCTGGCGGCCTTCATGGCCAGCACGAGCGTCGACGAATCAATCTCCTTGAGCACCGAACGGATATCGGCGTCCGAGAGCTTCAGGACATCCTCGAAGGTGAACAGGTAGGACTTGATCCTGGCGGCCAACGGCGGGTCTTCCGATTCCATCGTCGCCATGATCTTCTTCTCGGTGGCGCGGTCGAGCAGGTTCAGGATCTCGGCGACCACTTCCACGCCCCCCGCGCTCTCCATGCCGGCCCGTTTCCAGTTGCTGAACATGAGGTTCAGGCTCTCCTTGACCTCATTGATGACCTCGGGCGAGACATTCTCCATCGTGGCGATGCGCGAGATGATGTTGGTGCGGCCGTCGGCTCCGATCTGCGACATGATCCGCGCGGCCTGGCGCGGCTTGAGGTTGGCCAGAATCAGCGCGATCGTCTGCGGATGTTCCTTCTGAATGAATCCGAGCAGCTGCTCGTCGTCGATCTCATTGAGAACCTCGAACCCCGAGGGATCCAGCGCGGCCCGCACCCGTTCGATAATCACCGCGGCCTGTTCCGGACCGACCGCCTTGGCCAGGACCTCCTCGGCGAATTCGCGGCCGCGCTGCAGGAAGGCGCCCATGGCATGCTGGATGGCGTCGTACTCCCCGATGACGCCCTCGATCACCTGCTTGGGCATCTCGTCCAGGCGCGCGATGTTGGCCGTCAGCTTCTCGATCGAGTCGCTGTCCAGATGCGCCATCACCTCGGCGGCCTTGTCGGTCCCGAGGATCATGGCCAGCACGGCGGCCTTCTCCGTCCCGCTCAGGTCACCGATATGAATCTGCTGCTTGGCCATTCATCCGCTCCTACGCGTCGGCGGGCCTGTGCACCTAACTGGCCTCTTGCATCCAAGCTCGGAGTATGCGAGCGATGTCCTCCGGCGGCTGCTCCGCGATGTCTCTGAGCTTGCGCTCCATGCGGAACTGCTCGATGTCCTTCGAGGGCTTGTCCTCATCCTCCTCATCATCGATCAGCCGGGCCGCGCTCGCATCGCGCCCGCCCACCGCCGGGGCCACGGCGCGTCCGAGCAGCTTCCAGAGAATGAAGAGCGCCCCCACGGCCAGAAGCAGGGATACGGCCACCGTCCCGATCTTCTGGATCATCTCGAGTTGATGGACCTTCTGCATCTCCTTGACGGTCTCCCGCAGTTGCGTATCGTCGAAGGCGATGTTCTCGATGCTCAATTCGTCCCCGCGATTGGCGTCATACCCGATCGCGGCCTTGATCAGGGAGACCAGCTTGTTCATCTCTTCGGGAGAGCGCGGGACATACAGGCGCTCCCCGTCCTCCCCGGTCCGGTAGCTGCCGTCGAGAAAGACCGAGGCGGACAGGCGCTTCACGGCGCCCGGTTGATCGATGGCGCGCTGGATCGTCTTGGACAGCTCGTAGTTGGTGATCGACTCCTCGGTACTGCCCCCATCCCCCGCGCTTTGCTCGGTGCGCTGCTCGCTGCGTACCGCAGGCGCTTCGCTGTCGTAGATCTCGCGGGTCGTCTCGACCCGTTCGAAGTCAAGCTCGGCCGAGATGCGCACAACAGCCTTGTTCGGCCCCAGAACCCGCTCGAGGGCGCTCTGGGCCTTGCGCACGAGGTCCTCTTCCACCGTGCGTGTGAGGTGGATCTGATCCCCGGTCACCCCGAGAAGCCCGTTCGCGTCGCTGGGCTTCGAGAGCAGCCGGCCGCTGGTGTCGAGCACCGTCACATTCTCGGCGGTGAGTCCCTCCACGCCGGCCGAGACCATGTGCACGATGCCCTGAACCTGCGGTTCACGTACCGAGGCCCCCGGGCGCAGTTTGAGAACCACCGAGGCGGTGGTGGGCCGCTTGTCTTCCTTGAACAGGCTCGGCTCGGGAATCACCAGATGAATGCGAACCTGGGCCACCTCATCCAGGGTCTGAATGGTGCGGGCCAGCTCGCCCTCCAGGGCGCGGCGGTACTGGAGCTTCTGTACGAAATCGGTCCACCCCATCTTGTTGGTATCGAGGATCTCGTAGCCCTGGCCGGTGGCGTTGGGGAGCCCTTCGGCGGCAAGTTGCAGACGAACCTCATAGACATCGCCGCGCGGCACCTGGACCGTCCGGCCCCCGTCCCCGAGCTTGTAGGCCACGTTGCGCGACTCGAGCTCATCCACGATCGCCCCGGCGTCCTCGGGTTCCAGTTTCGCGTAGAGAACCGTGTACTCCTCACGTCCGGCCCACGAGACGACCACGGCCACCAGGATGACGAGCGCCACGGCCACGGTGGCCATGAACAGCCGATGGGCCGCCGGCAGCCGGACCCAGATCCTCTTGATTTGCTCGAGCAGTTCCACGGGAGTCCTCCCTTACACTCCCGCGGCCGGTTTCCGGCGCCGGACGGCCCCGAGAACCTCCCACGGCAACCCGCCCTCAAGCCAGGCGGGCCGATGGATCCCTATGACGTGCCGCGGTTGCCGCATGGCTACACCTGCATCCTCATGAGTTCCTGATAGCTTTGCAGAAGCTTGTCGCGTACCGACTGCACCAGTTGAAAGGCGATCGAGGCTTCCTGCTGCGCGAGCACGACATCGTGCAGATTCTGCACCTGCCCGGCGGCGAACTGCTCGGTCAGGTGGTCGGCATGCTGTCGCAGCTGATTCACCTCGCCGAGCACATCCGCGAAGGTCTGATCGAAGCTGCCCTTACGGGCCGCCTCCGGACCGGTGGACAGGGTGAGCCCCCGCTGGGGCTCGACATCGCGTAGCGAAGGCAGAGAACCGACGGAGCCCAGGTTCCCGATGGTCCCGATCGCATTCGGTCCGCTGAGTGCGCTCATGCTTCATCCTCCTCCCGGCGGCCGTTCGCCAGAGCCGCCGGCGCTGTGAGCCCCCTACTGCTTGCCGATCGACAGCGCCATCTCCTGCATGCGCTTGTCGGTCGAGAGCGCGGCCACATTGGCCTCATAGGCCCGTGAGGCCAGGATCAAGTTGACCATCTCGGTGACCGGGTTGACGTTGGGGTACTGCACCCAGCCGCCGGCGTCTGCATCCGGATGCGCCGGGTCATGGATCTGCGTGAACGGAGTCTCATTGTCCGCCGAGATCGTGACCTGAACCTGGGGCTGCGTGGCATCCGCCGAGCGGGCCCCGGCGGCCGAAGCAGCCATGTGCTCCGGATGGGTCTGCGCGGGGGCCAGCCGCGCGGCGGAGGTCGCCGGCGCGCGGGTGGAAGCGGCCTGCGACTGCACGGCCTCGAAACTGACCTGCTGCCGGCGATAGGGTCCGCCCTCGGCGGTGCGAGTGGTCTGCGCGTTGGCGAGATTCTCTGAGATCGTGTTCATCCAGCGCCGGTAGGCCGAAAGCGCCGAACCGCTGGTGTTCATTCCATTCAGGTAGTTGATCGACATGGCATCCTGCCCCGGTGATCGTTATGGGTGCTTCTTAGCGAAGCGCGTCCTGGATTCCCTTGTACTTGCTAGCAATCATCTGCGTGAGGGCCTGGTAGTGGAGCTCGTTCTGCTTCAGCCGCACCAGTTCGGCCTCCATGTCGACATTGTTGATCGCTCCGGCCTGGACCTGTTCCGGCGACCGCTTCACCCGCGGCTCGGGCGCGGCGCCCGGCCGGCCCACGCCCTGGTGTCCCGGCTGGCTTTGCTCGAGCTCGATCGTCTGCCTGGCCTGGGCAATGTGCTCCTCGAACTCGACCCGCTGGGCGGCGTACCCGGGCGTCGTGACATTGGCGAGGTTCTCCGAGCTCACCCGCATCCGTGCGGTTGCGGCGTCCATGCCCCCCTTCAGCAGGTCCATGGTCCGGGTTCCGAAGAGCAGTTTGCCGATCATCCTTCCCTCTCCTTCGGGCGGCCGGCGGCCATCCTGGCGCCGCGCGGGGTCGATTCCGATTCGCCCAATCCATGCGATGCAAGGCTCGTGCCGCAAAGACCGCACAGGCCGATTTCTCAGTAATTGACTCAAATTCAAATAGTTACAGATGCAGACCCTTCCGGTCAGCCTCCCCGCCGGGTGGGCAGATCCTGCCCACCTCGGAAAGATTTTCTCCCAGGCCGCATCCGGATCTTCCGCGGCACGATCGGCTGGGCTCGCATCACGCGGCCGCCTGATCGGGTTCGTCCGAGGTTCCATGTCGCTGCTCCCGCGACCGGTAGGCCTGCAGCTTGTTGCGGATGGTTCGCACGCTGATCCCCAGCCGGCGCGCCGCCCGCGACCGGTTGCCCGACTCCAGCTCCAGGGCGCGCTCGATGCAGCGCCGCTCCACCTCACGCAGATCCAGCTGATCCCACCTGTCGGGCAGCGAGGCCGGCGCGTGATCGGCAACCCCGGCCGGCCGGGTTGGGAAGGCCCCGCCCGCCGGCAGGGACCCGGCCGACCCGCCCGAGTCGCCGGCGCCGATACCGAAACCGAGCGGGGCGGTCTCTTCCTCCCAGCTGAACAGGTCCGGCCCGAGCACGGAGCCCGAGGCCATCACGACCGCCCGGTGAATGATGTTCTCGAGTTCGCGCACATTCCCGGGCCAGGGGTGCTTCATCAGAACGGCGATCGCCTCGGGGGCCAGACCCCGGATGCGCTTGCGGTTCTGTGCCGCGGCTTCCTCCAAGAAGTGCTGGGCCAGCTGAGGGATGTCCTCGCGCCGATCGCGCAGCGGCAGGATGTGGATCGGGATCACGCGCAGTCGGTAGTAGAGATCTCCGCGGAAGCGTCCCGCACGAACGCGCTGGGCGAGATTCGCGTTGGTGGTGGCCACGATGCGAGTATCCACCCGAACCGGGTGCGCGCCGCCCACGCGGTAGAACTCCTTCTCCTGGATCGAGCGCAGCAGCTTCGGCTGCAGACCGATGTCCATCTCGCTGATCTCATCGAGCACCAGGGTGCCGCCGTCGGCGAGTTCGAACTTGCCCTTCAACGCGTGGGTCGCGCCGGTGAAGGCGCCCCGATCGTGACCGAACAGCTCCGACTCCATGAGGCCTTCGGGAAGGGCCGCGCAGTTGACCTTGACCAGCGGCTGTTTGGCCCGCGGCCCCCAGGCGTGCAGGGCCTGCGCCACGATTTCCTTGCCGGTACCGCTCTCCCCCTCGATGAGCACGGTGGCCGGCGAACGCGCCACCGTGCGAGTCAGGTCGCGCAACAACCGCATGCCGGCGCTGCGGCCGATCAGAAGCGGCTGGCCGTCACGCTGCAGGTGCGCCCGCAGGCGGGCGTTCTCACGCTTGAGCGCCTGCACGCCCAACGCCTTCTCCACTACGACCTCGAGGGTCTCGATCGTGAACGGCTTGGTCAGAAAGTCGATGGCGCCGGCCTTCATGGCCGCGATCGCCATCTCCACATTCCCGTGCGCGGTCATCACCACCGACTGGCAGTCGGGTCGCAGCCGGCCCAATCGGTCCAGGAGCGTGATGCCGTCCATGCCCCCGAGCCGGACATCGAGCAGCGCCAGATCGGGCTCCACGGTCTGCAGCTGTTCGATCGCCTCTTCCGCGCTGGCGGCGACGACCACGGCCAGATCCAGGCGTGTCAGGGCCTGCTCGAGGAAACTGCGCATGAGCTCGTCGTCCTCGACCACCAGGACCTGCGTCCCGGGTGCGGGTCCCGGCTTGTGCTTTTCAAGGCTTGGCCGCATGGGCGGTCTCCTGCGCCGGACGAGTCGCTCGATGCTCCCCGGTCTGGAACCAGGGCGCCGCCGGCAGCGTGATCACGAAGGTCATCCACCCGCCGGCGCTGACGGCCTCGAGCTCGCCGCCATGGCTGGTAACGATGCTGCGGGCCAGCGAAAGCCCCAACCCGGTGCCCCCGGCCTTCTGACTCTGAAAGGGTTCGAACATCGACCGCAACAGCTGCGGATCGAGGGCCGGCCCGTTGTTGCGGACGAGAAGTCGAATCGTCTCGACTGTCCTTCCGGGCGGTCGAGCGGACCCGCTCTGCAGCAGGACCTTGACCGCGCCGCCGGGGCCGGCCGCCTCGCAGGCATTGACCCAGATGTTCTCGAGGGCCTGCCGGATCTGGCGCGGGTCGACCTTGGCCCGCACGCCCGGTTCGAGCTCGAGCTCGGCGGCCGGCCCACCGGGAAAGCGCGCCTGCACCTGTCCGCGTACCTGTTCGACGAGCTGGCCCAGCTCGCACTCCTCGAGGTGCAGCGGCCGGGGCCGCGCATAGCACAGCAACTCGTCGATGCGCCGGTTGACCTCGGCGAAACCATCGCGGATGCGCATCATCAGCCCGTGGGCCGCCTGCCCGCGGAGATCGCGCTCCAGCAGGTCCGCGAATCCCATGGCGGCGCCCAGCGGATTGCGGATCTGATGCACGGCGCTGGCGAGGCTGCGTCCGAGCGTGGCGAGTCGTTCCAGACGAACCTGCTGCGAGCGCTCCATCCACACGGCCTGCAGATCCGTGAGGGCGCAGACGCGCCCGAGGTGGACGCCCCCGATTCCGGTCGCCTTCATCACAACGACCCGCACCGGCAGGCGTCCGCGCGGGGTCTCCAGCAGACCGGTCGTCTCGCCCTCGCCCAGGGCCGCGAGTTCGCAGGAGAGCCCCTCGAGCGCGGCCTCGGCCGGACGGCCCAGCACGTCCCGGGCGGCGCGGCCCGTCAGGCGCTGTGCGGACGGCGACCAGTAGTTGATCCGGTCGCGGCGATCGAGGACGAAGACCCCATCGGCCAATCGCTCGAGGAGTGTCTCGAGCAGGATCACGGTCTGGTGATCGGCCGGCCCGGCGCCGGTTGGAATCGGCCAGCTCTCGGCCGGACCGGGACACTGGGTCTCGGGGTCCCTAGGAACCGGCAGCGACACGATCGTCTCCTTTCAGCTCCAGCAGCCGCATCCGGGCGAAGGGCGCCCAGAAGCTCTGGCTGTCCTCCCCGGCCACAGCCGACAGGTAGATCCGGGCCTTCTGTGCATCACCCCGGGCGATCCAGCAGTTGCCAAGCTGGTAGAGGGCCCATTCCCGCTCCACTCCCGGCACCCCGTCTTCGGTGAGCCGTTCGTACAGGTCGATGGCCTCCGCATACTGACCGGTGCGATAGCGGATATCGGCCCGCAGGGCGCGCGCCCGGTAGTGCAGGGCCCCGGTCGCGAGCGGTTCGAGCGTTGCCAGCAGCCGCTCGGCCGCCTGCCAATCGCCGGCCTCCATCCGGGTGGAGGCATGCAGAAACAGCGCGCGCGGTGAAATCTCCAGTTGCGGATCCGCCTCCAGCGCACGGGCCACCCACTGGCCGGCCAGGCCGATCTGCTGATGTTCCAGATAGCCCTGCGCCAAGCGCAAGGCATCCGCGGCCCACCGCGATGCTTGCGGACGGGCGTGCTCCCAGACCCGCAGAATCCTGGCGGCCAGAGGGAAATCCTCCTCGCGGTAGGCCTGATCGAAGAGAGTCCCCAGCATGGCATCGGTCAGCAGAGACCACCCGCCGGTCTCGGAGACCTCCTCGAGCAAGTGAGCCTCCACCTCGCGGCCGAGCTTGCGCAGGACCAGGCGGTGGACCATCGCGGCCTGGCGACCGGCGTCGGTGTCGGCATAGAAGCGCCCACAGGTCGCAAAGCGCTCCAGACAGCCGGTGGTGTCCCCGGCGACATAGAGCTCCTGGCCCTCCTCGAGCAGGCGCGCCGCCGCCATCTCCCAGGCTGACTGCGGCCCCAGAAGAGGCTCGCGCTCGAAGAAGGTCGTGTCCGCCAACAGGCTGTCGAGCCGGCTGGCCGACTGCAGCGCCGTATCCGTCCTGGGCGCTTGCGGGGCAAGCGGGACCGTCTCCGCGGGCGCCGGTTGCACCGCGGTCTGCTCCGCCCGGACCGGTTCAGGGTGGACCTGCTCGCGGGCGCCGTCGCCGTCGATCCGCAGCGACAAGGTTGTGTCCCAGGACTGCCCGATCGGGGCCGGGATGCGGATCCGGACGACCCCCTCCCGCTGCTCGCTCTCGTAGCGCGCCCCGTCGGCCAGCACGAGCGTGACGCGCACGACGCGCTGGCGCGGGTCATTGCTGAATTGGCTGGTCCGCAGCGTCTTGACCGGACCGGCGGAGAAATCATGGGCATACAGACCCGGCGCGCGGGCCAGGGCGGAGGTCGCATTGGCCAGGTCGATGACCAGCCGCGGCGGCGATGCCATGGCCCAGTGGGACCACGGGCCGCTGTGAGGAATCTCCAGAATCCAGACCTGGGGCGCGGCGTAGACATTCAGTTCCTCGATCAGCGCACGATCCGGTGAGGCCCCGGCCGCCCCCGCCGTCACCGCACACAGCCACAGCACGGTCAGGATGACCCGTGGCGCGCAGCCCCCCGAGATAGGCATGTTCATGAGCTTCTCCTCAAGGAATTCGATCCATCCGTTTCGCCGGCCGCAGGCGAGGCGCCCGGCGCGGGAGGCGGCGCCATCTGGGGCGCCACCGTCTGGGGCGCCGCCAGGACCAGGCCTCCGGTGGCCTGGCTGCGTCTGGCGTGCAGGTGCTGCCACACCTCGCGGGCCGCCTGGATGTGCAGCAGAACGATCTGCTGCCGCGCGAGGAGTTGGCGGATCGGATCACGGAGTCCATCCCGCGGCAGGCCGGTCAGCAGGACGACCAGACTGCCGGTGGCCGCCCCCGAAAGGTGCTCGATCTGCGCCGCGGCCGAGCGTTGCTCATCGGCAATCCGGTTCGGCGCCTGCCGCGCGGCGTAGCTCTGGGCGCCGTTCTTCTCCAAGATCAGCATCGAACGGCCGGGGAGCATCCTCCATTGCCCGCAGCGCAACGGCTCCTTGTCCTGGAGCTCGAGAATGGCGCGATTCCAGCGCCGCGAGAGAGCGTCTTGCAGCGCCCGGTTGAATCGAGCGGGATGCGGCACACGGATGATCAGCGGCCCACCCGCTCGGTCCGGCAGGAGCAGTCCGCCTGCCAGCCGGGTGCTATCGGCCAGGCTGGCCAGCGCCACCACGACGCGCCGGTCCAACCCCGGGAAGTCCCGGAAGGCCGCACCCAGCAGAAGCGCGTCCGGTCCCGGCAGCAGCCGAATCCAGCGCGCTCCGTCCCCGCTGGCGCCATAGGCCGGGGGAGGCTCACAACCGGGATACTCGAAGGGCAACTCGTCGCGCTCCGCCGGCTGGTGTCCGCGGCAGAGCTCCTGCACCCGTCTGACGAACGACCGGCCGCCCCCCGCGAAGCGAACACCCTCCCCCCGGCCGCGCTTGATGAAGACGTCCCGGGCCCCGGCCAGGAGCCCTTCGACGCAGGCCGGGGCGTTGTCGGACGCGTCTTCGGCCAAGATCACGATCGGCGGCGATCCCGCCTTCACCGTACGCAAGGCCGTCAGAACGTCGAACCCGGGGAAGTGGACGTCGATCAGCACCAGGTCGGGCCGTACGTAGCCCCAGCGCCGCAGAAGCTCCTTGGCGCCGTGGAAGGCATGCATCTGGGGAACCTGGCCCGCCGGCAAGCGCTCGAGCCAGGTCCTGACCCTGCGGGTGACCGCCGGGTCAGGGTCGGCGACGAACAGCGTTCTACGGGTGGGCTGTGCCATGTCCGGGCAGATCCTTTCTATCCGCGACGGTGGCCAGGAGGGCGGAAAGCGATTGCATGGCCTCGGCCAGGGACTCGCTGACCTGTTCGGGGGAAAGCGCGAAGGCGGCGGCCAACTCGGCCACGCCCAGGCCTTCGAGATAGCGAAGGGATAGCAACAGGCGTTGCTGTTCGGGCAAGCGGCCCAGGCCCACCTGCAAGGCGGCCTGCACAGCCGCGCTCCCCGTTGCGAGCGGGCCCTCTTCGTTCGCGTGTGACATCGGGCTCTTCTCCTCGGCACAGACCACGTGGATGCCGGCGGACAGGGCCGGGAAGGACCTGTCCAACGGCTCTCGGTTGCCTTGAATGCAACCCCTGTGCCAGAGACGAGTCCGAGCCGTCCCAGATTACCCGAAAGAAGCCGCATCAAATCTAGGGATCACAACTGATTACTGGAAAGGAGATTGGCAGATATGTCTCATGCAGAATCGAAGAGGGCATCGGGCACGATGCTGGCCGGCGCTGTCGCGGCCGGGGAATGCGCTGGGAGATGCTCGCTCTGGTCCGGCCAATTTTCTGTCAGCGCACGGCCGCATCCTCCGGGCTTCCCGCCGGTTCCTGCTCCGCGATGCCGTACTGCTTGACCTTGGCGCGTAGGGTCTGTCGCGAGATCCCCAGAACCTCCGCGGCACGGGTCTTGTTCCAGCCGAGCTGGCCCAAGGCATGCTCGATCGCCAGCTTCTCGACCTCTTCGAGGGTGGGAATGCGCCCGGGCTCGAACAGGGGATCGCGCGATCCCTTCGCCTTCGGGCCGCTGAGGTTGAGGCGAATGTGCTCGGGCAGATCCGCGATGTCGATCCAATCGGAGCTGCCCATCAGCACCAGGCGCTCCATCAGATTCTTGAGTTCACGGACGTTGCCAGGCCAGTTGTAGGCCAGTAGCAGCGCCAGAGCGCGATCGGTCACCCCTTGCACGTGCCGCCCGATCTCCCGGTTGAAGTGCGCCAGGAAGGTCTTGATCAGGGCGGGCACGTCATCCTGGCGATCTCTCAGGGGCGGGACGAAGATGGGGATCACGGTGAGTCGATAGTAGAGGTCCTCGCGGAAGTTGCCCTCCTCGACCTCATGGAAGAGGTCGCGATTGGTGGCCGCGACGATTCGTAGCTGCACGCTCAGCGATTCAGTGCCGCCCACCGGACGGAAGGTCTTCTGTTCGATGACCTTCAAGAGCTTGGCCTGAAGCTTCAGGGGCATTTCCGCAATCTCGTCCAGGAAGAGGGTGCCCCCGTTGGCCAGGGCGAACAGGCCCGGCTTGTCGTTCTTCGCGTCGGTGAAGGCTCCCCGCACATGGCCAAAGAGCTCGCTCTCGAGCAGGGTCTCCGGCACGGCGCTGCAATTCAAATCCACGAACGGCCCTCCGGCGACCTCGCTGTAGAGATGGATCTGCCGGGCCACCAGTTCTTTCCCGGAACCGGTCTCCCCCCGGATCAGAACCGTGGCGGTCCTGCTGCGCGCCACCTTCTTGACATTGGCCAGCATCTGGCGGACGCGGTCGCTCGATCCGAACACCACGTCGGCATCGAGGTCCCGGCGTTGCTGGGCCCGCAACCGGCGCACCTCGCGGGTCAGCTCCATCGTCGAAAGGGCGTTGCGGATGAGCAGCTTGAGCTGGTGCAGATCCAGCGGCTTGGCAGTGTACTGGAAGCAACCCAGGCGGGTGGCCTCGACGGCGGATTCGAACTTCCCGTAGGCCGTCATCATGATCACGATCGTATCGGCATGCTCTTCCTTGATGCGGCGCAGGATGTCGAGACCGTCTTCCTGTGTGGCGCTCAGGCGCTGGTCGAGCAGGACCAGATCGACATCCTCCTGCGCGAGAATACGGAAGGCTTCCTCCCCGCCGAGCGCGGTCGAAACGCGTGTGTTCTCATCGATCAGCGCCTCGGAAAGGCTGATGCGAATCGACTCCTCATCATCCACGATCAGCAGATGACTAGTCTCGGCCGGCTTCTTCTCTTCTGCGCTCACCTTGCCTCCGTTCCACCGGTAGATCGACCTCGAATACGGTTCCTTTTCCCTGAACGCTGCGGGCGGCGATCAGGCCCCCATGCTCCTGAACGATCGACTGCGATACGGCCAGCCCCAACCCGGTTCCCTCCGAGCGCGTCGTGAAGAATGGATCGAAGATGCGCGGCAACACCTCTTCCGGGATTCCCCCGCCCGTGTCCCGAACGCCCACGCGCACGAAGCGGGCGCGCGGCCCTTCGGTCGGTACGTGCACCCGATCGGTGGCCCGCCGTCCCAGCCGGCGACGCATGTGCCGCCGGCGCTTGACAACCCCCACCTCCACCGACAACCGCCCGCCGTCGGGCATCGCCTGGATCGCGTTGCGCGTCAGATTCTGGAACACCTGCTGCATCTGCTCCGGATCGACGTAGATGGGCGGAATCGCGCCGGAGACGCGAACCTCACAGCGGATGCCCTGCCGCTGGCAGATCGGCTCCTCCATCTGCATCCGCTCTCGAACCAGCTGGTCCAGCTGGGTCTCACGCAGACGGGGCGGCCCCGGCCGGGCGAAGCGCAGCATGCTGGTGACAATGCGATCCAGGCGCTGCATTTCGCTTAGAATCAGGTCCGCCATCTTGCGGTTCTTCTCATCCTCGGCAAAGCGCATCTGCAGAATCTGCGCGCAGTTTCCGATCGCCGTCAGGGGATTGCGGATCTCATGCGCGGCCCCGGCCACCAACTCCCCGATCACCGCCAGGCGCTCGCGCCGGCGGGTCTCCTGTCCGAGGGCCCGTTCTTCGGTCAGATCCAGGAACAGCCCGATGAGGCCGCGCGGCTCGCCGCGCGGATCCCGGATGCGCTGCATGCGCAGGGAAATCGGCAGGTCCCGGCCGGCGCGGTTGGAAACGTAGAATTCGATTTCACCCAGGTCGCCCTCGAGTCCCCGCAGCAACGGGTGTTCGCCATCCACGGCCGGGCGCAGAATGCGGCTGCAATCGGCTCCCAGGGCCTCCTGGGGGCGCACGCCCAGCAGTTCGGCCCCGGCGGCGCTCAGATAGGTCACCCGGCCCTGCTGGTCGATGGCAATGACCGCCCGCTGCTGGGCCGCGGTCAGGGCGTGATTGAACTCCCACACGGCGGTCGCTTCGCGCCGCAGACGCCAGTGGCGCAGGATCATCTCGACCAGGTCATCCGCCCCGCCCTCGGTGGGCGCTCCCAGGAAGTCCCCCGCCGGCGTATCCGCCGGGCTTCGTTGCAGGGGATGGGAATCTTCCGCGGAGAGAATCGCACCCAGCAAGCGCTCGCCATCCTGATAGAAGCGCGCGCCCAGGCGTGGCTCCTCCGGCCAGAGCGGCACCCTGGCCCGCAGCTCACCGGCGGCGTAGTGGCGTCTGGCATCCACGCTGTTCCAGAGCAGGGTCGACTCGAGCGCTTCGAAGAGCCGCGGCCCCATGTCGGCGGGTGCCACGGTGCCGCCCAGGTGGTGGGCCACTCCCTGGCTGTCGATCGCGACCAGGGCAAAGAGCGCGGCCTCGGTGGCATCCACACCCGTGGCCAGGACATCCTCGAACCAATCGGGATCCCCCAGCCAACCGGCATCCTCGATCAAGCCCGGGGAAATCGAGGCTTCCCCGACCAGGGCCTGCGCCTGCCACTGAATGTCGATTCTCGGATTCACGTCCGGATCCGCCCCCGCCAATGCCGTCCCTGCGACCCCGGCCCTGTCCACCGGGACCACGCCGGTGGAGCGCGCGGTCCAGCCTGAATGCTACCACGAGGAGAATCCGCATCAACCCATGGGTTGGATCCCATGGCGATTTCCCATGGGCGGACGGGCCAGGCCGAGCCGGCGGGCGGGCGGGGTGGATCAGGTGGCGAACCGTCCCGCTTCCGCATGAAACCGCTCTCGGATTTTGGCGTGCAGGTGTCGCAGGATCCGGGCTTCGTCTTCCTGATGGATGTTCACGAACCGGACGCCCCACAGCAGCGAGCCGATGGCGCTGCTCTGGTCGCGGCGCACAATCCGCGACTCCAGACGCATCGGGGCGCCACCGTCGTCGATCTCCAGGAACAAGGTGAAGCGAACCCCTTCGGACAGCACTCGATCGAAGTCCTCGAGCAGCGCGCCCCCCCCGCTCAGATTCCACACCTGTCCGCGGTGCAGACAGGCGGCGATATCCTGTTCGCAGTCGGGCTGGCGAATGCAGATCACCCCGGACCAGCTGCCCGTCAAGCGGTAGAACATGCGTTCCTGAACCCGGCGGGCCAGGTCGAAGTGGATGCCGATCGCCGCCTGATTCTCGGGATGGGCGGCCGGCATCCGGGTGCAGTTGAGCTTCTGCACCTTGCCATGAAGGTGATAGATCCCATCGAGCCTCTGGGCCACGATCTCGACGTCCTGACCGGGCCGCAACGGGGGCTGTCCCGAGCTCGGAGACGCGGCGGCCAGCGTGACGAGCATGCTCTTGCCGCTCCAGCCGGCCACCACCCCGGCCATGGCCAGGGATCCGTTGCCCCCCGGGGATTGCAGCCGGACGCGCTCTCCCACGGGAATGGCCTGGCGCGCCGCCTCCGCTGACAGCTTCTCGATCATCGCCCGGCCTCGAGCTGTTCGAGCAGGAGTCGGCCAAGGGCCTGCCGCACGTCCGGGCGCTCGTAGTAGCCGTCCGCGATTCGCTGGCGGGCCTGCGCCACTTTCTGCGCCCGAACCGGAGAGGTTGATGAGAGCTCCACCGTGTCGGTGCGCCGGACAGCGTCCGGGGCGCGACTCGCGGGCGTATGCGTCGGCCGGGCCGCGCTCATCTCCCGGGTTTGTGACGCACTCGCTTGCTCGTGATGCAGTCGTGATCGCTGCGCGCATCCGCGCGGTCCTTCGGTAATCATCCTGTCACCCTCTCCAGCTGGCGGGCCTCCGGCCCGCATCGATCTCCCTCCAGCACTGCCCGCGACACCCCCGGGCAACCATCAACGGCGCAGGTCCAGGCATCCCCCGTGGGGGGACGGGCTGGCATGCTGCCGGCCGTGCCAGTGCCGGCGGCCGCGCACCTGCTTACGTTCCTCCTCGATATCGTGGGAGAGCCGCATGATCTTGTCCATCAAGACCTCGATGTCCCGCGCGAGCGTCTTCGGATCCAGGGCTGCTCCGGACTCCCCGCTCACCGTGCGGCGCAACCCGCCGGCGGGGCTGTGCGCGGCAGGCCTCGGGCCCGGACTCGCGTCCCCGGAATCCTGGCGTGCCAGCGCCTCCGCCATCGCCACCAGATCCCGGCCGGCCGCCTGGACATGATGCTGCGCGTCGCCCAGGCGCCCCGCCTGCAGGGCCGCTTGGGCGTCCCGGTATCGCCGTCTGAGCTGCTCCATGCGTATCTTGCCTTCCTGGCTGTGCGGGGTGGGCGCTCCCCATCATGGACCGTGGCGGATGCCAGGCTACATCGATCCGGACAAGAACGACGCCAGATCGGTGGTCGACCCCATGCTCTGCACCATGGTGCGTTGGGCCGAGAGCTGCTGGAACGTGGCCTGGAGCCCGGCCAGCTGCTCGGTCAGCTGCTGCTCCCGGCGCTCCAGATACGCTTCTTCCTGGGCAATCCGGGCATCGAGCGTGCGCTGCTGACGATGAATCAGCGAGCGTTCCTGGCTGATCAGCCCGCCCGACTTCACATACCCCCGAATCGTGTCGTACAGTCGGACCGCGATCCCCGCCTGGCTGTCTCCAAACAGATGCTCGAGGCCATCGGCTCCATTGAGAATCGCATCCTCGAGCGCCTTCTCGTCACTGACCCGCAGGCGTCCTTCGGTGGTCGTGGTGATGCCGATCCGCGCCAGCGAAGTGAAGCCGCCGGAGAGATCCGCCCCGCTCACCTGCGAGCCGACCAGCGAGCGCAATCCGGTCCTCAGATTCATGAACAGCGAATTCCCGGTCATCCGGCCGCGCCCCTCACCCTCGGCGTCCGCCCCTTGGGTCAGGGTGCGGACATGGTCGAGCAGTTCATTGAAGGCCGTGATGAACGCATCCAGGCTGCCGCGGACGGCTTCGACATCCCGCGAGACCGTGACCGTCACCGGATCGCTGGTGACCTCTTCGATCTGGAGGGTCAGCCCCCGAATCGCGTGCTCGACGTTGTTCGAGAAAGAGGTGAACTCGAGGCCGTTGACGCTGAAGGTGGCATCCGCCGCCGCCTGCACGGTGTTGGCGGCGAAATCGATGCCGGTCGATTCGCCCCGCAGACCAAGGCTCGTGGCCAGCTCTCCGCTCAGGTCGCGGACGCTCTGGATGATGCTCTGGGTGCCGGTCTCGCGGCTGGTCATGAGGATCCGGTACTCCCCGGTGCGCGAGTCGGTCTGCACCAGCGAGGCAGAGATCTTGGCCGGAGAGCTGTTGATCGCGTTGGCGATCGC
Source organism: uncultured bacterium (assembly GCA_964417675.1). Lineage (GTDB taxonomy): Bacteria > Eisenbacteria > RBG-16-71-46 > CAIMUX01 > WJJG01 > CAYQJL01. The sequence continues at coordinate 21,865 of CAYQJL010000067.1, forward strand.
CAGCAGCGCCTCGCGCTGGGTGGCCCCCTCCTTGACCGTGACCGAGACCTTGTGGGTGTCTCCGCCCTGGACCAGCTCGAGCACGTGCTCGCCGGCCATGGTGCTCTGGGCGTCCCCCAGGAAGGCGTTCGACGCGACGCTGTGAGCCTTCGCCAGGGTGTGCACCTGGAGTGTATGGACGCCTTCGGAGGCATTGCCGTCGACCGCAACGCTCACCGCCTCCGTCGTCGCGCTGGCCGTGAAGCTGCTCAGCGGGCTCAGCGATCCGGTCCAGCGGAAGTCGTCGATGGCGTCGCTCAGCTTCTTGAGCTTCGAACTCAGGGTTGTGAAGGTCGCTATCTGTTCGGAGTTCTCCGACTTGGAGGCCTGGAAGCGTTGTAGTTGCTGTCGCTCGCCGAGCATGTAGGTCTGGACCACCTGGTAGAGGCTCGACTGCTCGACGTTCGATCCCAAACTGCCGATATAGGCCATGTCCTACCTCCCCCGGGCCGTGGTCCGACGCCCGACATGCCGGCGGTCAAGACACCCATGCCCGAGCGCCGGGGTACCGCTGGGACCCGCCGCGCGCCTACCCGGCCACATCCAGGGAACTCCGGCGGCCGGCGTTCTGGGCCGCCGTACGGCACCCGTCTTCGATCCGGCAGGCTTGCTGCCAGGTATCGTGCAGTTCCTTCAACACCGCCTCGGCGTCGTCGAACCGGCCTTCCCGCAGCAGGCGGAAGACCCAGTCATAGAGGGTCAGGAGCCGACCCCCGACGTCATACTGGAAATCCAGCCCGCCGATCAGCACCTGCACGGCCCGCCGGGCCCGGCGCCGATCCCGTTGGCGGCAGGCGGAGATGCCCTGCTCTAAAGCGACGAGCACCAACTGCTCGGGCCGCATCGACTCGAGCTGTTGGCGCCGGTACGCATCAATGCCCGGGCTTCGCATGCACGAGATCCTCGAGATGGCGTGGTCGGCGCCCCTCGGGAGGGGCGCCGACCGCTAGGTCCCTAGGGATCCGGTGGATCCCGCCGAACAGAATCCCGAATCGGGTCGAGCCCGCCCGCCTACTGGAAGAGGGCCAGCACCGACTGGGAATTCATGTTCGACTGAGCCAGCATGCCGAACGACGTCTGCTGCAGGATCTGGTACTTGGTGACCTCGATCTGCTCGGCCGCCATGTCGGCATTGAAAATCCGGTTGTAGGCCGCCTCGGTGTTGTTGCGCATCACCGCGACGACGTTTTCCTTGGTGGTCAGGCGGTTGGTGAGCGAACCGAGCTCGGTCAGCCCTTCCGAGACCGTCTTGATGGCGTCATTGACCTCGGCGTAGTAGTCGGCGTAGGTCGTGCTGTCGATGGTGTCGGTCGCGGTGAGCGCCGCCAGATTCGTCATTCCAAGGCTGGTCACATCATAGTTCTTGGTGGTCCAGACCGTCTGGTTGTCGGCCGCCGTCTGGAAGTTGAAGCCCCTCGTCGAATTCAGCAGCTTCACGCCGTTGAACTCGGTCTGCTGGGCGATCTCGTCGATCTCCTGGACCAGCTGGATGATCTGCTGGGAGATCGCCTGACGCTCCTCGGCGCCCATGCTGTCCGAGGCGGCCATCATGACCTTCTCGTTCATGGTGACGAGGATGTCGTTGACGTTCATCAGGGCGCCTTCCGCGACACTGAGCATGTTCTTGGCATGGCCGACATTGTCGTAGACCTGCCCGAGCACACGGTAGCGGGAGCTGAGTTTGGTCGAGATCGTCAGACCCGCCGGATCGTCACCAGCACTGTTGATGCGCTTGCCCGTACCAACCCTGAGCTGGTGCGTGGCCAGATTGCTGTTCACATCCCGGAGGTTGTGCAGAATGTTCAGGCCCTGGATGTTCGACCTGATCCGTGTGAGATCGATATTTGCCATCGCGTCACTCTCCCTACATGGGGCCGCCCATTTGTGGTGCTCGGGCGACCGGGTTTCCGTACCCTAGACCGACCTTGGGCGGTCTGGCCTAGCGCGGGCCCGCGCCCCTCGCCTCTGACTCCCGACCGCATCCAGTGTCAGAATTCGGCACATCTCTCAAACTGCTTTAGTCTCGTTCCCGCAGTGGGTTGGCCGTCTTCAACCAACCGCCGAAACTGGCCCGGATCAGCCGCTCTCACGGCCACCGCGCTTCTTCTTGCTCGTTCGAAACACGCCCGCCACCTCTTTCAGCGCGCGGGGAGAGAGACCGGTTGCCCGCCGGTTCTCTTCACGAATCCGTTCATAAATCTCTTCGCGATGAACGGCGACATGGGGCGGGGCCTCGATGCCGAGCTTCACCTGGCCCCCCTTGACATCCAGCACGGTGATCTTGATCTGCTCACCGATTCGAATGTTCTCCCCCAACTTCCTTGTGAGGATGAGCATGGGTATCCGTACCCCTCTATCTCACTAACTGGCCCTGGCAGTGATGTCCTGGGTCTGTCCCGGGAACGGCACTACCGTGCGACGCAAGAGCGGCTGGCAGACGGAAAACGAGTTCCCATAGAGCACGTTTTGGCGCGCCAACCGCGTTCTCGTATTCAGTAGAATCGGCCCCTTGAGATTCCCCGTGACGCCCCTCTCCTGGTCCCGGAAGGTCACGATGATAAACACCGCCAGGCTGTCGCCGGGGGCGACCCCCAGGGCGGCCTCATCATTGTCGGAAAGACTCAGTTCGTAGGGCGCCGCCGTGAAATAGAAGGGATCCGCCACCGCAAAGCAGATGTCCGGATCCTCCGTGGAGAGAAACCACAGGAAGGGGCGGTACTCCTCGGCGTCGATCAGGGCGAATTCGTGGAGCTGCTCGAAGCCCAGCAGCCCCTCCGGGAAGTGGACCAGGGCCTCTTGCTCCACCTCGAGTTGGCCCCAATGCCGTGTAGCGACCTTCATTCGCCCCCCTACTACATGAAGTTGACCAGGCTCAGATTGAGCGTCTCGGTCGTGGCCCTCAGCGCCGCCTGCAGAATGGTCTGCTCGATTTGCAGATCCAGCGTCGCCCGGGCCATGTCGAGGTCCTCATGCGCCGAGCGGGAAGACTCGAGCTGCAGAGCCTCCGCACTCAACTGCGTCCTCAGATTGTCGATGCGCGTGATCAGCCCGCCGGTGATCGCCAAGGCCAGATTGACCCGGTCCCCGGCGGCTTCGATCTGGGACGTCAGCCCGCGCGCCATCTTCGTGTCATACGCCCGGGCGGCATCCCGCAACTCGATGACGTGATCCACGAAGGAAAGCCCTTCGCCGAACAGATCGGACCCGTTGAGATTGATCGTGAGCAGAACATCCCTTCCCACGAGACGCTCGAGCTTCTCTTCCGGTCCCCGGGCGCTGGTCGTGAACGAGGTGATCTTCCCTCCGGCATCGCGTACGGCCTCAAAGGGATTCTGATCGGTCGTATGCCCCCCGAAGATCCGGATCCCGGAATACTCGGTATTCCCAAGGGAGAGCATTTCCTCGAGGACCTGATCGAGCTTCTGTTCCAACGCCATCGCCCCGGATTCACCGGTGGCGTCGTCGGCCAGTTGGACGGCGATGGTCTGCACCTCGGCCGCCAGGTCCGCCATGCGCAGCACGGCCGCTTCGGTGGTATGGACCAGAAGCTCGGTCTCCTGGATCGTGCGCTGGAACTGCTCGTTGGCCCGCAGGCCGCTGCGGGCTGAAATCGCCCGGGTCGTTCCGATCGGATCATCGGACGGTTGCTGAATCCGCCGGCCGGTCCCGATCTGGCTCTGCAGGCGCCCGATGTCGTTCCATGATCGGGTCAGGTTGCCCAGCGATTTCTCGAAGATCATGCGGGTCGTCACGCGCATCGTCGAATCTCCCTCACGAGACAGCGGCCGGCCGGATCCGTTGCGCCACCCCCCTGCGCTACATGCTGGTCAACACCTCCATCATGGAGCCGACGATCTCAAACAGACGCACCGCGGCGATGTAGGCCTGCTGCGTCTGAATCAGATTCGCCATCTCCTCATCCAGGGACACACCGCCGGATTGCTCGCGCCGCTCGGCAAGGGCGGCGGTGGTCAGGCCCAGTGTCTCCTTCTGGAGCTGGGCCTCGCGGCTCGCCACGCCGGTGCGTCCGATGACGCTGTTCCAGAATTCGCCGGGCGTCGCGCTGTTCGAGGTAAGCAGCTTGGCATCCCGCAGCGCGGCGATCGCCAAGGCGATGTCATTGTCCCCCGCGAGACCGGAGGTGGATGTGTTGATCGCGGTGAGATCGTCCCTGAGCGCGGCGCTGATCGTCATATCCGCGGCGCCGGTCCCCGCGAAGAAGTCGACCCGGGAGGGTCCGCTGCGGTGGATGGCGTTCACATTGTCGATCACGGCCATGGCCAGCGTATCGAGCTGGACGGCAAACTCCGGGAAGCTCTCATCGTGCATCTCGAAGAAGGCCCCCAGCGAACCCTGCCTGACCACGACCTCGGCCCCGGAGCCAATGCGCAGGTGATAGGTCGAGCCGCTGCTTCGATCTTGCTGCACCAGTTCAAGAGGATGGAAGGTGGTCTGATCCAGAATGAGTTTGCCGTCGACCCGCAGGTAGAAGTCGCCGTCGCCGCGCTCGCCGTACTGGATTTCGGCCACCTGCGCAAGCTCATCGAGGATCGCGTCGCGCTTGTCGAGCAGGTCGCTGGCCCCCACGCCGCGCAGAGCGGATGCGCGAATGCTGGTCGTCAGGGTTCTGACCTCCGACAGCAACAGGTTGAACTGCTCGACCTGAATGCCGATCTCGGTGCGCATCTCCTCTTGCATGTGCGTCAGACGCTGGGACATGCTTCGGAAGCGGTCGCTCAAGACCCGGCCCTGTTCGCGAACGGTGGCCTGCCGGGTCGGCGCCGAGGGGTCATTGGACAGATCGGCCCAGGCGCTGAAGTAGTTGTCGAGCACCGCGGCCAATCCGGAATCGGAGGGCTCGCCGAGCATCTGCTCGATGCGACCGAGCTCGCCGGCCCGGGTGTCCCAGTAGCTGTGCAGAGAGGTTTCGTTGCGCAGCTCATTGTCGAGCGCCGAATTCCGGTTGCGCTGCACGCTGTCGAAGATCACGCCGTTGCCGAAGGTCACGCCGCCATACACGGACGGCTGGAGCGCGCTCAGGTGTCCGATCTGGCGTGTGTACCCGGCCGTGTTGGCATTGGCGATATTGTGTCCCACAACGGTCAGGACCGCCTGCTGCGCGGACATGGCCCGGCGCGCGACATCGAGCGTGTGAGAGAGACCCGGCATCGCCCCCCCCTACCCGCGCCGATCGATGAGCGTCTGGCCCGCCGAGCGGTCCTTGCGCAGCGTTCCGGCGGCGCCATAGGAAGCCTGCTCATTGGGCGGCTCCAGCAGGATCCGCGCCTCATTCTGATTCCAGTCGGCCAGCCGCCGGATCAGATGGCGGTTGATCGTCGCCGCCCGGGCGGTCTTGCGCGCCGTGCGCAGGATCGAATGCAGCTGTTGCCCCACATCAGGCTGTTGGCGGAGATCCTCCCGTTCGGAGAGGCGTTTGAGATTGAAGAGCTCATCCTCGGCCAGATAGCCCCACTCGCGAGTCTTGACGGTAGCCTGTCGTTCGTGCTCGCGCAGCTCACAGATCAAGCCTTCCATCTCCGCCACGCCGGCGCGAATGTCGCCGTGCTGGCGTCGAATCAGCGCTTCACGCAGGGCCAGCGAGGTGGCGTAGAGCCGTTCGTAGAGATTCTCCTGCTCGCGCAACAGCGTCGTGAGCAGGCGCTCCCGATCCTGGGAATGGTCTTGCACAATGTCCTCCTTGCGCATGGTGTCCACTGGTTAGATCGGCCGTTCGGAACGGGAACTATAAGGAATGATCCGCGGCGGACAGCGCCGCCGGCGGGCGGCGCCGGCGGCGGGCGCACGCCCGTCAAGACCGATAGGTCGTAAGGAGCGGCAATCCTCACTCCGCCGGCCAGATGCGGTCGAAGGTGTCCTTCAGGGCCATCACGTTGCGTATGTAGCTGCGGGTCTCCGGATAGGGGGGCACCCCGGCGTACTGCTCGACCCGGCCCGGCCCGGCGTTGTAGGCGGCCAGGGCCAGTTCGCAGGAGTCGAAACGCTTCATGAGGGCGCTCAGGTAGCGGGTGCCGCCGCGGATGTTTTCCATCGGATTGAGGCTGTCGGACACACCCAACGACCGGGCCGTGGCCGGCATCAGCTGCATCAGTCCCTGGGCGCCCCGGGGGGATTCGGCTTCCCGGCGCGCCCCGGACTCCTGGGTGATGACCGCCCGGACCCAGTTGGCCGCGATCCCCGACTCGCGGGCGGCGGTTTGCACGATGGCATCCACCGAGCGCAGCCGGGCAACGACCGGCGCGAGGTGGCCCGGAATCGTGCTCGCCAACATCGCCGGTGGACTCACCGGGGAGCGTGCCGCGGCGGTCTCTTCGGCTGGAACCGGGTCGGCCCCCCCCGCTCGAGACCTGGCCGCCGCGGCCGCGAAGGCAAGGCGCGCCGGAGCCCGCTCAAGCGGCAAGGGACCCTGCTCGAGCCGCCCACCGTCCGGAGCGGCAGCCGCCGGCGCCGCCGGCGAACCCTCCAGCACACCGTCGGGGATCAGCTGCACCGCGGCCGCCAGCAGCTCGCTGAGATGCGATTTCCAGAAACCGGCGTAGATCTCCCCGGCGGCGCCCGGCGGAAAGAAGCCGGACTCGCGCAGGCTGTCCTCGAGCGGCTTGAGCATCTCACCGAGCAGGAGAGCTTCGAAGGCGTCCTGGGCGGCGGCCGGGCCGAGCGTCCGCCGGGGCGCCGCCCCGGTGAGCTCGACGCCCGCCGCGCGCACCTGCAGCGGACTAGCGCTCATCGTCGGGCTCTCCACGCGGTTGGAAATGGGGGGATCCCGTGTAGGGTCGGGATCCCCCCGCTAGGGGAAGCCCGTGTGCCGGCACGAGTCTGTCCTCCGGACAGCCTCCCGCCCCCGGCAGACCATATCCTGGATGGACCGCCGGTCGCAGCATCAGAGCACCACCAATTCAGCTTGCAGGGCACCTGCTTCCTTGATCGCCTGGAAAATCGCAATCATATCGCGCGAACTGACCCCCATCGCGTTCAGGGCCCGCGCGATCTCGTTGAGCGTCGTTCCCTGGTTCAGGACCGTGAACTGCCCGCCCCCGGACTGCACACCGACATCCGATTGATGGATCACCGCGGTCGCTCCCGCCGAGAAGGCCGGGGGCTGCGAGACGCCGGTGAAGCCATCGACCCGAATGTTCAGATTGCCGTGAGCGATCGCCACCGGTTGGATCACGATGTCGCCGCCCGCGACAATCGTGCCGGTGCGTTCGTTGATGACCACGCGGGCCGGCAGAACCGGCACGACCGCCAGATCCTCGACCTGGGCCAGGAAGCGCATCATCCCCTCGCGGGTGCTGTCCGGACTGCTCAGTTGAATCGTCCCGGCATCGAGCTGCCGCGCCGTGCCGGGTCCCAGGGTGCCGCCGATGACATCGGCCATCCGGCGCGCCGTGGTGAAGTTCGGCTCGTTCAGGATCAGCTCGATCACGCCGCCCTCCATGAATCCCGCCGGCACCTCCCGTTCGACCGATGCCCCGTTGGGAATCCGGGCCACCGTCAGGTGATTGGTGGTCTCCCGGGATCCGCCGGCGCCCTCGGCGCCGAAGCCGCCCAGAGACAGCGGCCCCTGGGCGACCGCGTAGATTCGTCCATCCGCGCCGCGCAGCGGGGTCTGGACGAGGATGCCCCCCTTGAGGCTCTTGGCGTCTCCGAGCGAGGAGACCGTCACGTCTACCTGGGATCCCTCCCGCGTGAACGCGGGCAGGGTGGCGGTGACCAGCACGGCGGCCACGTTCTTGACGCTCATGTCCTCGGGCCGGATCGTGACCCCCATGGCCTCGAGCATCGTGCTCATCGATCGAAGCGTGAAGCCGGTGCCGCTCTTGTCGCCGGTCCCATCCAGGCCGACCACCAACCCGTAGCCCACCAGTTGGTTGTCGCGCACCCCCTGGATGCGGGCCAGATCCCGGATGCGGGAGGCCCCGCTGGCCGCGGCGCTGTCGGTCTCCCCGATCCCGCCCGCGACGAGAGAGGCTGCCAAGAGGAGCATGAGCCACCGGCGTCGGGGACCGTGTCCTGTGCGATCCATCATCGATTCCTTCCTGTTTCCGGCTCCGGCACCCGCTTAGAAGATCAGATCCAGGATGCGACCGATCAGGCCCTGGCGGCCGGCGTTCTTGTTCGGTCCGCTGCCGGTGTAGGCGATCTGGGCCTCGGAGAGAAATGTAGAGAGCACGGTGTTGTCCGCGGCGATGTCCTCGGATCGGATCACCCCGCGCAGTGTGATCTCATCGACATCGTCGTTGATCTGGACGAGGCGGCTCCCTTCGATCACCAGGTTCCCATTGGGGCGGATCTCCATCACCTCGGCCGTCAACTGAGCCTTCATCGACCCGGTCAACGACGTCTGTCCCTTGCCCTGATGCTCCTTCGAGTAGTCCATCGAGGCACTGAACAGCTTGATGAAGTCGAGTTCACCCGCGCCCGAGCCGGACAGGCCGCTGTTGGTCTCCTTGCTGAGCTTCGTCTGGCTCTGGTTCGAAGCCGAGGAGTTCTCCACGATGATCACGGTGACGATGTCACCCACGTGCATGGCCTTGTGATTCGAAAACAGATTGACCGACTCATCCGACCACAGCGATCCGGCCCCCGCGGGGCCCGCCGGCCCCCCCGCGGCCACGATCAGCAGCCCCGCCGCGAGCCACCGAGTCCTCGGGAGCCGACGGCTCCAGCCGGACTTGATCCGATCCAACGCAGGCATCATCATGGCAACGTCACCTCCACTTCCTGGTCGCCGCTGATCACCGCCTGGCAGACGCGCTTGCCATCCAGGGGACGCACCCGGATGCGCTCTCCCAGGCTGCCATTCTCGAGCGCCTCGGCCCGCGTGGCGACGCTCAGCGCCCCGCTCTGATAGATCATGTTCACCGTCGCGCCCCGCTCGATGAGATAGGGTTCGCGCAGCATGGCTCGCGAGAGGATGTCCCCCTGTTTCACACCGTGACGCAGGCACAGGCCCACCGGCGAGCTCTGGAAGGCGATCTCCTGCGGAGACAGGGTGTGCTGCTGCCACCGGCGCACCAGGTCGCCGGGCTCGATCGGATGCCCGGCCGGCAAGGACCGCTGGCTGACCCACAGACTGTCCCGCCAGGCGATATCGACCGGCAGCAGGTAGGCCTGGGGCGAGGACCCCTCCGCTCTCAGTTGAAACCAGTTCCTGCCACCCTTCAGCTCGTGGGGCGGCAGGAGGCGCAGACTCTCCGGCTGGACGGTCTGAAAGGGATGCTCTCGGACAAAAGACCAGTCGGTGGATCGATTCCCGAAGTGGGCCTGAACGATCTTCCCGAGGGCCGCCTCGAGCTGCTCGGCCGAACCGACCAGCGGGCTTTCGACCGGCGCCGTCGTGCGCGCTGTCGCGCCCGCCGCCGCGCCCGCCGCCGCGCCCAGGCCGGTCGCCGCGACCCACAGCCAGAGGAGCGCCTGGCCCAGCACTCCAAGGAAACCGTGGATACCCTGCACCTGCTTCACGGAGACCCTGCCTTCCTGCCGGCCGCACCGGCCATCTACTGCTTCAGATTGCTGACCAATCCAAGCAGGTCATCGGCGCTGCGAATCGCCTTCGAGTTGATCTCGAAAGCGCGCTGGGCCACGATCATGTTGATCATCTCCTCGACCACGCTGACGTTGGAGCGCTCGAGGGCGCCCTGCGTCACCCGGCCGATGCCTAACTCGCCGGGAGCCCCAATGACCGGCGCACCGCTGGCCGGGCCCTGGCGCAATACATTGCCGCCCGACGCCTCGAGGCCGCCCGGATTCACGAACCGGGCCAGCAAGAGCTGCCCGAGCTCCGTGACGGTCTCGTTGCCGGCCTGGCGCACGAAGACCCTCCCCTCGCCGTCGACCAGAACCGACTCGGTGTCCTCGGGCACGCTGATCTCCGGCAGAATGGCGAGCCCGCGCGCCGTGACCAGGGTACCTTCCGAATCGATCCGCAGGCCGCCATCCCGTGTGTACCCGGTGGTCCCGTCAATGAGCTGAATCTGGAAGAAGCCCTCACCCTCGATGGCCAGATCCAACGGATTGCCGGTGGTCTCGGAATCGCCCTGCGAGTAGATTTTCGAGGCCGATACCAGCTTCGATCCGTGACCCACCTGCAGTGGTGTGGGGAACTGCCCCTCCTGATCGGCGGCCCCCGCGGGGCGCAAGGTTTGATAGAGCAGGTCTTCGAATTCGGCCCGCCCCTTCTTGAAGCCGGTGGTGTTGACATTGGCCAGGTTGTGCGCGGTCAGATCGATGTAGAGCTGTTGCGCACTCATGCCCGATGCCGCGGTTCTCAGGGCCCGCATCATGGCGGCACCTCCTCCTTTCCTGGGGAAGCAGGGCCTGCCCTCCCCGGACGGATCGACGGGTACGCGTCAGGCACGCACCCACGAAAGCAGATGGCCCAGGCTCGCATCCTGAGCCTGCAGGGCCTTCTGGTTCATCTCGAAGTGGCGCAGCAGCGTGATCATATCGACCATGGCCTGCACCGGTTCCACATTGGCCCCCTCGATCACACCCTGGAGCACACGGGCCCCGTCCGCGGGCGCGACCTCGCCCTCCACGGCCAACAGGCCGCCCCCCACATGCTGCGGCTGACTGCCGGCCGGCAGGGTCACCAGCCGGAGCCGGCCGATCGGCTGCTGGCCGCTGCGCAGCTCACCGTTGGGTGAGATCGACAGCGGGGCATCGGCCGGCAGCACCAGCGGACCGCCCTCGCCCATGATCGGATGGCCCTGCGGCGTCACGAGCAGCCCGTTCTCGGCCAGCTTGAGCTGTCCGCCGCGCGTGTACTGCTCTCCGGCGGGGGTCTGGACGACGAAGAATCCTTCGCCTTGAATCGCAATATCGAAGGGGCGGTCGGTCACCTCGTAGGCGCCGGCCGTCAGGTCGAGCGCGGTCGCCAGCGTCGGAGCGCCGCTCAGATCCTGCCCGGCGGCATCTGCGGCGCCGCTGATCAGCTGCTGGAACGCCACGCGGTCCTGCCGGAAGCCGGCGGTCGTGGCATTGGCCAGGTTGTTGGCGAGAATCGAATGCACCGTCAGCGCCGGACGCATCGCTCCCGCGCTGGTCAGGATCCCTTTGACCATCCTCGGTCTCCTTTTCTGGGCGCCCTCCTGGCGCGCCACGGCCCACCCGCTCGCGGCGGGACAGCCCACGCGCAGGTCCTAGTGCACGGAATGTGCCAGGCGCAAGGATCGCGCCGCGCGGCCGGCCGGCCACCCCCCGAGCGGCACCATCCCCCAAGAAGGATCCACTCGAAACAGGGCCTCTTTCCGATTGGCAATTCATCCGTTACGCGATCCCCTCCCATGGCGTGCCTCGCCTGTCGCATGCTCCCTGGCTCGCGGTCATCGGGACCCGGGGAGCCCGGCGCCGCGATCGTGAATCGGGCGGAATCTTCCCCACGCATGGAAAGAAAGCATCCAGTGCGGCAAATTCTTCCCAGGCGGAGGGGACTCGGCGGCGGTGGGCAGCGGTGGGGCGGCGGGACGGCGGGACGGCGGCGCAACTCCCGTCAGAGCATCTTGACAACCAGCAGCGTGGTGTCGTCATCGAGCGGCGTATCGACGAAAGCGCGCACGGCAGACAACACCGTCTCCTGAATGGCGCGGGCGCTGAGACGGCGATGCCGGCTCACCAGCGCCTGAAGCCGCTCATGACCGTACATCTCCTCCTCCCGCCGGCGTTCGGTAATCCCATCGGTGAAGAGCAGCAGCAGATCACCCGAGCGCATGCGCGTCTGGCCGCTGTCGTAGTGCGCCTGGTCCCGGATACCGAGCGGCAGGCCGCCCTGATCGAGTTCCTCGACCGCGCCGTCGGCACGGATGAGCAGCGGGTTCAGGTGGCCGGCATTGCAGTAGCCCAGCGTACCGGTCAAGGGATCGATGCGCGCCAGGGCAAAAGTAATGAACCGTTCGGGCTTGTTCATCTCGCTCAAGCGTTGGTTGATGCGGGCCGTGATCCTCGCCGGATCCTCGCGCCGCATCGCCTCCCCCTTGACCAGACCCTGAAGATTGGCCATCAGAATCGCACCCGACACGCTCTTGCCGGAGGCATCGGCCACGGCCAGGACCACCTCGCCCCAGGGCGTGCGGAAGTGATCGTAGTAGTCACCCCCGACGCCCTCGGCGGCGATCGAGAAGCTGCTGATCTCGAGGGACTCGACCTCGGGCACCTCACTGGGCAGGAGCCGCTGCTGAAGATCGGCCGCCACGATGACCTCCTGCCGCCAGGCGGCGTCCTCCCGGGCCAGGGCGTGGAACGTGGCATTCTCGAGCGCGATCGATCCCTCGGCCGCGATCGTTTCCGCCAGGCGCAGATCGCCGGCCGTATAGCCCTCACCCAGGGTCTGACTGCCGACGAAGAGCAGACCGTGGAGGCTCTCCTCACCCCGCAGGGGAATCATGAACTCGGCCCCAATGGCCTCGAAAACATCCTGATCCATGCTCGAGATGTAGCCGAAGGGAAGATCGGTCTCCAGATCGCCGCGATCGATCGGCGCGGCGACCTTCACCAGCTTGGCGCTCAGGTTGGAGCTGAAGTGGTAGCGATGGAGTCTTTCCAGGGAGAGGCCGTCCAGATAGCACGCCTCCAGGGAGCCGCCCGGTTGCGGCTCGAAGTAGGCGACGCGCTCGGCGCGCAGGGCCTCTCCCAGAAACTCGCTGACGATCTGCACCAGTCTTGCGCGGTCGCGAACCCCTCGCAAGGAGCGGCCGAGGTCGTAGAGCAGCGTGTGCTGATCGCGCGGTTGCGGCCCACTGACCCGCAGGAGCAACGACTGCATGGGCCCCTGCACCACCAGGAAGACCAGGCCGGCCGAGACCAGACTCAGGAAAGAGACCCACAGCGGCGAAAGCAGCGCCTGGGAGAGCAGCAGCTCCCGTAGCACGAGATTGGCGCCCAGATAGACCATCAGAATGAGGATGACCGAAACCGTGACCCCGAGGCTGCGGCGGACCAGATGGGTCGCATCGAAGATGCCGTGGCGCACGATGGCATAGCCGAAGCTGAGTGGAATCAACGTGATCCCCAGCACGCTCAACTGATCCCCCGGGACCAGGGCGCCGGTCCAGACCTGACGCACGAGCGTACTGACGGCCAGGGGCAGCAACCCCAGCACGCTGCCCCACAGAACGACCCGCACCTTGGCGCGCGATGTGTCGGTCTGAGCGCGCCGATAGGATCGCGCGAACAGGTAGAGCGCCAGACCGATCCCGATCATCCAGATCAGCCCCCCCATCAGGTGGCCGAATTCCGCCAGCCCGCCCGTCTGGCTGGCGCTGCGGCTTCCCAGCCGGGTAGCCTGAAAGAGCCCCAGGAGCAGGAGACTGGGCAGGTAGAGCCAGGCCACCACCCGCGGCCGTCGTTCCAGCAACGGGGCGCGAAAGGGAAACAGCAAGAACAGGTGCACGAGCAGCGGCGGCACCATGAGTGTGCACAACTCCAGGAAGGAGGCGCGCAGCAGCTGCGGGAATTCGTGCGCCGGGACATAGGGGGGAAAGATCGAATACCCCATGCCGAAACAGATGCCGGCGAAGATGAGCGTGAGTTGGCGCGGCTTCTTGAAATAGACCAGAACGCCGACCAGCAGAGTCAAGATCGCGGCCCCCGCCATCGCCAGGCGCCACAGGACATCGAACTCCAGGGCCGGGGGCGCCACGAACGTCGCCGCGAACTGCCGGGATCCGCGGAGCAGGCCGAGGGCGACGCGATCTCCAACCGCGTGCTGCTTGATGTAGGCGCCCGGATCCCCCGCCGGCGGAACCGGATGGGGACCCACCCGGACAATCAGGTCGCCCGGTTCGATCCCGGCCTGGGCCGCGGCCCCATCGGGCTCGACGGTAATGACCTCACGTCCCCGCAGGGACATCGCAAGCACCGGCCGGCTGGGCGCCTGCTCGGCCTCGAGGATCTGACCGGAGAGCGTCACGATGGCAAGCAGGCCCACGATGATGCGTCCGATGCGGTGATCCCGATCGCTGCCCATGCGCACCTCCCCCTCAGCCGAAGACCCCAGGCAAACGCTACGATCGAAATGGGTTCAGGTCAAGCAACGAGGATCCTTGGAAATTCCCAACACCGAATGATCTTTTTGCGGCTCTGTGGAGAATGTGGCCGGATCGCCCCGCCATCGATGCAGCAGACGAAGGAACCGCCGAATCGCTCCCCAAGGGCCCCGGGCGAGTCTCGGCCAATCTCCCACGCCTGCCCAGGGAGGAAGAACACTCTATCTGACTCAAAAAATTCAAATTAGAGAACCGACAGCCCTCTCCGGACAACAGACAGAGGATGGTTTCGGCCAGGGCGGACATGCAACCTGACCCATGTTTGAAATATCTCAATATGGCATGGAATCTGCCCGATCCATTGGATGGAGGACGTAAAGGGAGGTGCATGGGATGGGGTTAGATTGGATTGGATTGGATTGGAGCCCGAATGTGTTGACGAGCTACGGCTCGAACCCAGGAAAGGGAGGCAAGGCATGGAAGTCCTGCTATTCTCCTTGGTGTTGATCGACCTCTTCTGGTGGATCCGCCGGTAAGAATCCGGCTGCAAGCCGCACACATCCGCTAGCGCCTGGAAAGGGAAGGCCAGCCCTTTCCACACAAGGCACCATCTCCCCCGATGGTGCCTTGTTGATTGGCTCCCCATGCATGCTGCGCCATTACCATGACCGGCCGGCACACATACGCGCTCCGAATCACTCAGATGAGGAGGAAGCCCACGATGCCGACCACCAGGCAGTAGATCCCGAACAGGAAGAAGCGGCCCTTGGCCACGACCCGCAGGAGAATCTCGATCGCGGCGAGGCCCGACAAGAAGGCCGCCACAAATCCCAACGCGTAGGGCAGAAGATTCCCCTGCGAGACGATTGCGGCCATGGCGGGAAACTCCAGAACGAGAGACCCGACGATCGCGGGAATCGACATCATGAAACTGAAGCGCGCCACACGCTCGGGCTCGGCGCGGGTCAGAAGCCCGCCGAAAATCGTCGCACCCGACCGGGAAATGCCCGGCATCAGGCTGAGAACCTGCATGAACCCCATCATCAGGGCCGCCCGCCACCCGATCGGCCGTACACCCCGCGGGATCCACCGTGTCAGCAGGAGCAGCACCCCGGTGCCCATCAGGGCCACGGTGGCCAGTCGCGGCGACTCGAACAGAGCCACGATCGATTCCTTCCAGAGCAGCCCGACAATCACGACCGGGATCGTCGCCAGTCCGATCCACACGAACGTTCTGAACCCCGCGGGCCAGCGGCGGGGGGCCCACCGTCCATTGAAGAGAGCGTCGCGGGTATCGGTGAGGATGGTGAGCAGATCACGCCGGAAGCTGCACAGCACCGCCAGCAGGGTGCCGGCGTGCAGGACCACCTCCAGGACGATGCCCTGCTGCGGAGCCGCAAGCCAGGCCTGTGCCAGGACAAGATGACCCGAACTCGAGATCGGCAAGAACTCGGTGAGCCCCTGCAGCAAACCGAGGATGATGGCGATCAGGAGGGTGGGACCGCTCGAGGGATCCGCCGCCGGCAAGCCGTTCTGAGCGGCGGCCGTCATCATCCCGGCCGGACCGCTCGCAGAAAGGGTGGCCAGGATCCGGCCGTGAAGTGCAATCGTCGCGCTCAGGGACATGATCATCGGCTAGGCTTTTCCCTGGCGCATGCGGCGGCCGCATTCGTCGGCCTTGCGGTAGGCCTCCCGCGCACTCTGCGAGTCGCCCTTCTTGTCGTAGGACAGGCCCAGATAGAACCAGGCATCCGCATTGTCCGGATCGGTCTCGAGCAGACGGCGAAACAGGCCGATCGCATCGGCCGGCCGGTCCGCCTTGCTGAAGCAGACCCCCATGGCGAAGAGGCTGTCGATTCGTTCGGGGTCAGCGTCGGTGACCTTGCGGAACATCTCGATGGCGAGATTCCACTTGCCCTGCCGCTGCGCGATCAGGCCAAGCTGATGGTGCGCCTCGAGATTCCCAGGATCCACCCGGGCGGCATGCTGGAAGTACCGGCCGGCGCGCTCCGGCTCGTGCTGGAGGAGCGCGAGGCCGGCATTGTAGGCCGCCTCGGAAGACTGAGGATCGAGTGTGAGGGCCTGGTTGAAATGCTCGAAGGCCTCGTCATAGCGGCCCCGCTCACCCAGCAAGGCCCCCAGGTTCAGATGGGCCTCCGCGCAACGGGGATCCACCGAAAGGGCCCGTTCGAAGCACTGCAGGGCTTCTTGATCCTGTCCCATGGCTTCCCGGGTCAGTCCCAGGTTGATCAAGGCCGGCAGCAACCGGGGCTTGAGCTTCAGGGTTCTCTGGAACGCATCGACCGCTTCGTCGAACCGTCCCACATGCATGAGCACCACGCCCTGGCGATAGTGGGCCTCGGCCATATGCGGTGACATACGCGCCGCGAGCGCATGTTCGTTGAGGGCCGACTGCCAGTCGCCCATCTCCTCGAGCATCAAGCCGCGCAGAATCCAGAACTGCGCACGGTCCCGGTAGAGCGATGCCCAGCGATTCAGGATCCGAACCGCATCCTCCATCCGATCGGCTTCCCGATAGCAATCCACACACAGCCGGCAGGCTTCCCAATCAGGGGTACCCTTCTTCAGATGGGATTCAAGCAGATCCGTCGCCTCCGCCAGACGATCGGATTCCCGATAGGCCTCGGCCAGCCCGAGCAGATCTTCCCGATCGGCGATTCCATCGGCGACCCGGCGCTCGAGTTCACCGATCGCCTCCTTGATGGTCCGATCTACCATACCCGCAAGCCACTCCCGCGCTACGCTGCCGAGGATGCCTGCGACCCAGCGCACAGCGGTAGCTCGAGGCGCGTGGCACAGGCTGAAGGCGTATCATACAAGCACAGATTGACTCTAGGGATCCGGGAGGGGTCCCGTCAAGGTCAAGCTTGTCGAAAGCACCTCCCGACACCCCCGACCGGCGGACCCGGCAGTGCAGTTGTACAGCCCGTTGGCGGAGGCCGGAGGGCCACGACGGGGCGCCGGGAAGCGCCCGGAGGGACGCCGGCGCCCCGCTCCGGTGTGAGCCGGGGCATCCTGGGCGTCCGGGGCATCCTGGGCGTCCGGGGCGTCCGGGGCGTCCTGGGCGTCCTGGGCGTCGCTCGAGGATCACCTCGTCAGGCGGCCGGCCTCAAGCCGGAGGCCGCATCACCCGGCCGGCCGGCATCAAGTTGCTGGTCGAGGCGAATCTCGAGCTTGAGGATCACCCTGCCATGCAGGGCCGAGGACGGCAGGACGACCGGCACCACGATCTCGGGCCATGGGCTCTCCCGGGAAGCATCGTGGTCCGCCGCGGCGGCCATGGCGCCGGGCGGCTCAACCGCGGCCGAGCCCATGACCAAGCCCTCGGGCGGCCCGGACGGGGTCTGGCGGCCGGCCCCTTCGGTCCCACTCGCGTGGACATCCTCTTCGGCAGGCCGCTGCTCGGGCGCAACCGACCCGATCGGTTCCTGGGGAGTAGGCGCAGGCCGAGGTTGTTGCGCCCGCACAGGCGCGACCGGAGGCTGCGCCGCGGGCACCGGCCCGGCTGCCGGGTGTTGCCGGGGCGCGGGGTGTTGCCGGGGCGCGGGCTCCATCGTGGATCCGGTCGCCGTCGTGGCCTCATCCTCCTCACCCTGCTCCTCCCGTCGCAACCAGCGCCACAACCCGCGACCCTTGCGGCTCTCGGCCGACTCGGCGTCGTCAGGCTCAACGCCGGCCGGGGCACGACGCTCCCGATCCGGCGGCCGCTCGGATGGCGGCGCCGGCAACCCGGCGGCTTCCGAGGATGCTTCTGTCGCGCGATCCGCGGCGGGCACCGGCGGCGGCGTCCCATCGCCGCGCGGCACACCGGCGGCCGGTGAAACCGGATGCGCGGCGGGTGTTCTGGAATCCGATGCTCCGGGCGCCGGGCGGGAGGCAGAGGGATCCTGGACCACCGCCGCGCCGATCTCCTGGGACAGCTTGCCAAGCAGGAGCTTCGACACCGAACGGAACGTCTCGAAGACCCCCACCCCGGTCGTCGCCACCCCCTCGAAGGCCGGCACCCCGCCGGAGTTCAGCTCGCGCTCCATCTCTTCCACGGAGTAGACATCCGGAAGGTCGCGCTTGTTGTACTGCAGGACATACGGGATCTGATCCAACGAAAGCCCATGCTCCTTGAGATTGTCCTTCAGGTTCTGAAGGCTCTCGATGTTCTCATCCATCTTGCCGCGCTGGGAATCGGCCACGAACACCACGGCATCCACACCCTTGAGCACCAGCTTGCGAGTGGCGTTGTAGTAGACCTGGCCGGGAACCGTGTAGAGGAGAAAGCGGGTCTTGAACCCGGCCAGCTCGCCCAGGCTGAGAGGCAGGAAGTCGAAGAACAGCGTACGTTCGGTCTTCGTTTTCATCGAGACCATCTTGCCGCGGTTATCCGACGGAATGCTCCCATAGATGTACTCGAGATTGGTCGTCTTGCCGCAGAGCCCCGGTCCGTAGAAGACGATCTTGGCGTTGATTTCCTTCCCGGAATAGCTGACCAGGACCATGATCCCTCCTCATGCGGTAGTCGTGCGCATCCTGCGCCGCCGCGCCGGTGCGGCCGGACACCACGGGCCGGTTGCCCGCGCGCGCAGGCCGGCGGATGCCGAACCGATCTCTGAGTAGAACCATCGGCCCAGGCCGCGACCTACTTGAACCATCTAACGATAGGCCCAGGCCCCCAGCGTGCGCCAGCCGGGCCGCTTCGCGGCCCACATCCACAGGCGTTCCTGGACGTAGTGCCGTTCGAATCGCAGCGAGACCACCCCCGCGAATTCGTGCTGGGCCAGAAGCAGACCCAGGCGTCGGTCCCGGGGAGGGCCCGGCACCCAGGCGTAGTAGGGCCGGGAACCGGCATGTTCCTCGAAGAGCCGGGCCGCCCGGGCCAGCTGATCGGCCAGGTCGCGGCTGCGGGTGAAGCGGATCCCACTGAGGTCCAGATCGACGCACAATGACGGGTTGCCGGCACAGCTCTCCAGATCCTCGAGGCTCCAGCCATCGCCCGCACCGAGCTGCTCGATCGCCAGGAACAAATGGGCCGGCAGCCGCAGCGCCGCGAGCATCGGCAGCGTGTAGCGCAGATGATGATCGAGCCCGCCGCGCAGCGCGATGACGGTACCCACCATCGGAAGGTCGAAGCTCTCCCCCGCTTCCGGAGGCGGATCATCGGGCAGGTGCCCCGCGCCCCCCTCCTCGGCCACGCGGGCAAGGAACTCGCGCAGGGTGTGCAGGTCAAGCACCTCACCGCTCCCGCGGGCGACGGGGGCGCCGGGGAACACATCCTCGATCAGGAGGATCTCCGGCCCGGACATCGGCTGAACCTTCCCAACGGTCATGGCCGCCTGCGCCCCCATCAGGCCCGGTGGTCCTCTTGCTTTGCGGCCGCCGGCCCGGTCGGCCTGGTGAGCGCGCGGGACGCGCCGGTCGCGTGAACAAGAGGATCGGGGTCGACCGTTGCCATCAACTCCTCACGGAAGAGGGTCGCCGCCCGCTCGCCGGGATGGCTGGCCTGCCACAAACTGAACAGGTGGGCCAGCTCGTCCGCATGATCCCGCACGAGAGTGCGGGGCGTCAGCGGGCGCGGGCCTGCGCGGCGCAACTCCTGCAACCACAACCGCAGGAGATCTCGCGCCTCGGTCCGCAGTGCGGCCGGATCGGTCGAGTCCGCGATCTCCCGGGCCGCACCCTGCACCGCGCCGGCCGAATCGCCCGGACGCGGAGCCGCCGGGCCCGGCGTCCCCGGCGCCGGCAGGCCTCCTCGGTGCAGCGTGGGCGGCTCCCATACAGCGGCGGCCACCTCCCGTGCGGCGGCGGGTCTGACGGCCGCCTGGACGGGGCGCACCGTTTGCAGGCCCCCGCACTCGGGACAGCGGATGCGCGCACCGTAGCGGGGGATCCGCACGCGAGGAATCTCGCTGTCCCATCCGCACTGCCGGCAGCGCACCCGTACCATCATCCGATCCTCCGCGTTCCTGGCGACCCGCCGGGGTCCCAACCCCGGCCTAGCCGACCTTCATCCACTGCATCTTGTCACCGAATCTCTCCTGCAGTCTACGGGCCAGCGCCGTTTCCGCAAGCGCCTCGATGCCCAGGGCCTCCAGCAGCGCGAAGGCCTCCCGCCGGGCCTCTTCAAGCAACTCGGGCGAACCGATCGGATCGGCGATCCGCAGCGGGGGCAGGCCGCTCTGCTGGGTACCGAAAAAATCGCCCGGCCCGCGCAGGCGCAGATCCTCCTCCGCAATGCGGAACCCGTCCGATTCCCGCACGAGAACCTGGAGGCGCTCCAGCGATTCGTCCGCCAGGCGTTGCGCGCGGACCAGAAACAGGTGCGCCGGCGTGCGCCCCCGGCCGATCCGACCCCGCAACTGATGAAGCTGGCTCAGGCCGAAGCGCTCGGGATGCTCGATGACCATGAGGTTGGCATTGCCGACATCGACACCCACCTCGATCACCGTGGTCGAGACCAGGTAGTCGATCCGGCCCGCACTGAAGGCCTCCATGACCTGATTCTTCTCGTCGGCGCGCATGCGGCCATGCAGAAGAGCGCCGGTCAGGCCGTCAAGCAGCGGATGCGACTGCAGGCGGGCATACAGGTCGACGGCCGCCCGCAGGTCACTGGTCTCGCTGGCGGCGATCAGCGGGCAGACGAAGTAGGCCTGCGCCCCGGCGCCCAGTTCGCGGGCGATGAAGCCGAGCATCGCCTCATACCGGCCCGCGGGCAGCAGATGGGTCTTGGGCGGCTGGCGCCCGGGAGGCTGCTCGTCGATGACCGAGAGGTCCAGGTCGCCAAAGAGCGTCAGTGCCAGGGTCCGTGGAATGGGTGTGGCCGACATGACCAGCGCGTGCGGCGTGCGCCCCTTTCCCAGCAAGCGGGCCCGTTGAAGCACGCCGAAGCGATGTTGCTCATCGACGATCACCAAACCGAGCGCCCGGAACCGCACCGCCGCCTGAATCAGGGCATGGGTCCCCAGGACGATGTCCACCTCGCCGGCGGCCACCTGCTCGCGCACCGTCCGGGCCTCGCGGGCCGGCATTCCGCCAACCAGCAGGGCGACCCGAACCCCAAGCGGCTCCCCCAGCGCACGCAACGTCCGGGCATGCTGATGGGCCAGGATCTCGGTCGGCACCATGAACGCCACCTGGGCCCCGCCCTCCACGGCCAGCAGAGCGCCTGCCAATGCCACGAACGTCTTGCCGCTGCCGACATCGCCCTCCAGCAGGCGGTGCATCGGGCGGCGCGACGCCAAATCGGCCCGAATCTGCCGAATCACCCGTTCCTGGGCACCCGTCGGGGTGAACGGTACCGCCGCCCGCAGTCGCTCGAGCCAGCCTCCGGTCCCGGACAGCACCCAGCCGCTGTCCGGGCTGCGATGCTGATGGCGGGCAACGGCCAGCATCAGTTGGAGGTCGAAGAGCTCTTGAAACGCCAGGCGGCGCCGGGCCGGGGCGATCTCCCCCGCCGCGCCCGGGCGGTGGATCTTACGATGCGCCTCGCGCCACTCCATCAGATCCGCCCGCTTCAGGATCTCGGCGGGCATGAACTCCTCGAGAGCGGGCAAGAGGGCATCGAGAGCCGCAGAGACAAGCTGTCGCATCGTCCGCTGCGAAATCCCGGCCGTCAATGGGTACACCGCAACGATGCCCAAAGCTGCCTCCTGGCCGCGTGGGCCAGGCTCTCCCGGTCCACCCTCTTCGATGACCTCGAACTCGGGATTGCGAAACTGAAGCCGCTGGTAGAAGTCGACCGTCCCGGATATCAGCAGCCGCCTTCCGGGCCGGATCAGCTTGGTAAGATACGGCTGGTTGAACCAAACAACCTCCACGACCCCGGTCTCATCCTCGAGGATCGCATGGTAGGTCATCAGGCGCCCCCGCGTCCGACGTGCCGCGGCGGAGCGAATCAGACCCGCGCAGGTAGCCGTGCGCCCCGGGCTCAATTGGGCCAGTGGAGTCAGCTGAGTGCGGTCCAGGTAGGCTCGTGGATAGTGGGCAACGAGATCTCCAACTGTAAACAGACCCAGCTTTTGGAGCTTCTCGCTTCGCGCCGGACCTGCCCCCTTCAGGTACTGGATGGCTGTGCGCTGATCCATGCCTTCCTTCCGATCCGGTCTCGCAACCGCCTCAGCGGCCGCCTGCGGCCGATCCGGGACCAGGCCTGCGCCCGACAAGCCCCGCGACCGTCTCCCCCCAGGCTGCCGGCAGCCGGAAGGATTCTCTCATGCATCTTGACATGGAAGTTGCCGAGAAGGTAGACTGGGCTTTCTCTTTGAACCAAGCAGATCCGTGGAGGAATCCGATGTCTCGGCAGTGCGATATATGTGGCAAGGGCCTGCTGCGCGGCAATCGCGTCAGCCATGCCCACAATACGAGCAAGCGAGTCTGGCTGCCGAACCTGCAGCGGGTGCGCGCCATCGTCGATGGTCGCCCGAAGCGCATCAAGGTCTGCACGAACTGCCTGAAGAAGGGTCTCGTGCAGAAGAACGTGCGTATGCCTTCGCCGCCCACGCCGTAGCCTCCGCCGCTTCGTCAAGGTGCCCCGCGCGACCTGCGCCTGGTTGCGTCCCGGTCACTCCAGCTCCCGAGGCCGGGACTCGATCCATTCCTTCCAGAGACCGGCGCGTTGCCGCGCATCGATGAGGTAGTCCCAGGGCAGCGGCCCCCGGTCCTGAAGCAGACCGGTCATGGCCCCGGCATCCACCCCCTCGGCTCTCAATCGTGCCGTGGCCGAGGCGCCGCTCTGCGCCATGCGAATCAGGCGTTCGGCCCAGTGCACATCCCCGCGCGCCAGCAGCGCCTGATCCCGCGCCTCGCGCAGGCTCTTGATGCGCACCTGGATGCCCCGCGGCATGGTCGCGCGCACGCCACGGGCAGCTTCTTTCAACTCCTTCAGCGCCGCCATCGGCGCCCACTGAAACGGCGTGCGCGGTTTGGGCACGAACGCGTTGAGGGTGGCTGACAGGTGGGTCCCGCGCGGCATCTGCGCTCGCAGGGCGGTGAGCAGCCGGACAATCGCGCGGCGGTCATCCTCGGTCTCCCCGGGCAGGCCGAGGATGAAATAGGTGCGCAGGCGCTCCAACCCGGCTGCGCCCATCTGGCGCACGGCACGCAGGATCTGGTCGTTGGTCATGGGCTTCCCGATGGCGCGGCGCAGTCCATCGCTGCCGGTCTCCGGCGCGATCGTCAGGGTGCGCGCGCCGCTGGCGATCAGATCGCGCAGAACCGCCTCTCGCCGGAAGGTCGCCGGCAGACTCGCAAGCGAGATACGCGCGCCCATGCCGAGCAGGCCGCGGGTCAAGACCTCCAACTCCGGATGGTCACCGGCCGACAGGGACATCAGCCCCACCACATCGCCCGTGCGCACCTCCCCGCGCGCGCGTTCCAGGAGAAGCTCGGCCGGGCAGTCCCGCAGCGGGCTGTAGATGCGGCCGGCGGCACAGAAACGGCAACGACGCGGGCATCCGCGGCCGAGTTCGAGCAGCACCGTGGGCCCACCGGAGGCCGCTTCCATCCGGGCCACGCTGGCACTGCTCTTCACCTCCCGGGACGAGCGCGTGATCACATGTCGATCGGCCGGGCGCGAGTCCGTGGCGCTCAGCGGGTCGCCGCCGGACGCGCCGTCGAGGAAGACGGTCGGTCCGGGCACGAGGCCGCCGCGCTCGACGGCCCAGGTCAGATGCCCGCGACGCGCCGGAACCAGCGCCCCCGGCAGTTCATCGAGAGCCGCGAGCAGGCCCGACCGCGATCTCGAGCGCCAGGATTCCCACTGCTTCAGGAACGCCCCGAGCAGCGCTTCGGCTTCCCCGACCAGGATGACGTCGAAGAAGGCCGCGACCGGCTCCGGATTGATCATCGTCAGCGCTCCGCCGCCGACCAGGAGCGGATGCCCTGGCGCGCGATCGCGCGCCAGGGCGGGAAGACCGCCGGCCTCCAGCATGGCGGGCACATGGACGGCATCCCCCTCGTAGGAGAGGCTCAGGAACAGCAGGTGCGCCGACGACAGGGCATCCCCGGACGGTTGCAGCCGCACGGAACGAGGTGGCAGCGGGAGGCGCCGGTCGGGCAGGAAGAAGCGCTCCACCACGCAGGCGGGGTGCGCCTCCAGGAGAGCGGTCACGATGAGAAACCCCAGGCTGGCTCCCGCCACGGAGGCCTGGTTCGCATACCCGGCACCGACGCGGATCAGCCCGGCGGGGGGGGCGTTTCTGGAGTGCGTCATGACATGGTCCGGCCTACCGCCTCACCCCCCACGGCGCAGGATCGTCAGTCCACTTGTCGCCGTCTCAGGAACGAGGGGACATCCAGCTGTTCGCGCCGCAAGACCCGTTGCCACTTGCTGGACATCACCGGGGACCACTGGCGGCCGCTCAAGTTCTTCTTCCATACCAGCGGGACAACATTGGGCGGTACATCGTCCGGGGCCGTGGCGGCCGCCGGATCCCGGGTGGCGCAGCTCTCCTCGAAGGCGGCCGCGCCCCCGACCGGCAGCTCATGTTCGCTGCGGCGCATCGGCCGGGCCTTGCCCACGATGCCATCCGCGAACGAACCGTCATCGTCCGGCCGCCCATGGGATGTCCGGCCTGGAACGACCGGCGAACCCGCGCCGGCTCCCGCGTACGAACTGGCATGCGAACCCACCTGCACACCCGGAATCGAATCCCGCCTGGGGACCGCCGACTCGTGGTGGCCGTCGCCGCGCGGGAGGGGCGCAGCGGCGGTACGCGGCCCATCCCCCAGCGCGGCGCGATCCTGGTTCAAGGCCGGAGATCCGATGGAAGGATCCGTGCCCGCCAGCGGTGTCCGCTTCGGCCCCACGGTGGGTGGCTGCTGGGCTGCGCCGCTCAACGGCGTCACACTCTGGGCGGCGCTGGGCATCAGCGGGGGCGCACTGGCGCGCAGTTCGTCACGGAAGAGGCGTTCGGCCTCCGACTCGGCCCGGCGCTGCGTCGGCTCGACCGGCATGCCGAACCCGGTCGCGATCAACGTGACCCGGATCTCGTCCTTCATGCGCGGATCGATGACCGCGCCGAAAATCACATTGGCGTCCTCACCGGCGGCCTCCATGATCTGATGCGAGGCCTCATCGACCTCCGCCAGGGTCATGTCCGGACCGCCCATGAAATTGACCAGCACTCCGCGGGCCCCGGCGATCGAGATGTCCTCGAGCAGGGGACTGGCGATGGCCATCTGCGACGCTTCACGCGCGCGATCGGCCCCCTGTCCAAAACCCATCCCCATCAAGGCATTGCCCATGCCGGTCATGACACTGCGGACATCGGCGAAATCCACGTTGATCAGACCGGAAACGGTGATGATCTCGGAGATCCCCTTGGTCGCATGCGAAAGCACATCATCGGCCACCCGCAAGGCCTCGTTCAGGGGCGTCGTACGATCGACGACATGCAGCAAGCGCTGGTTGGGAATCACGATCAGCGTGTCGACATGCTCGCGCAGATCGGCCAGGCCTTCCTCGGCCTGCCGCATGCGCCGCCGGCCCTCGAAGGCGAACGGCTTGGTCACGATGCCGACGGTCAGCGCCCCGAGCTCGCGTGCCACCTGCGCCACCACCGGGCTGGCGCCGGTGCCGGTGCCGCCCCCCATACCGGCCGTGATGAAGACCATGTCGGCGCCTTGAAGACGCTGGCGAATCATCTCCACGTCCTCTTCGGCCGCCTTGCGCCCCACCTCGGCATTGCCGCCCGAACCCAATCCGCCGGTAATCTCGGCGCCCAGTTGAATGCCGTTGGGACAGGCGGATGCATTCAGGGCCTGCACGTCCGTGTTGGCCACCAGAAACTCGACCCCGCGAATCTCGCTCTCGAGCATCCGGTTGACCGCATTTCCCCCGGCGCCGCCGAGACCGATCACCTTCAGAACCGCGGGCGAGAATCCGTTTTCGTTGACTTCCACGAGCATCCCTGCTTCTCCTTGCTGGCCGTGGCGGCCATGGCGCTCAGCTACCCGAGAAAGGGCACGTGCGCCTTGAGCCAGTTTCTGACCTTCCCCTCCCGGCGCCAGGTCGCGGCCGTCCCGGCCGGCCGCTGACTGGCACCGAATTGGGCCAACCCCACACAGGTGGCAAAACGCGGATCGACCGCCATGTCACTCATCGCGCCGACATACAGCGGAACCCCGATTCGCGCGGGCATTTCAAATACCTGCTCGGCCATCTCCGCGACCCCCCGCAGCATGGCGGTTCCACCGGTCACGACGATGCCAGCCGCTAGAATATCCATTCCCTGTAAACGTTCAACCTCGGCGCGCGCCAGAGTGAGAATTTCTTCAATGCGCGGCTCGATGATCGCCGCCAGCACGTGCCGGCTCACGGTGCGCGCCGCCCGGCCCCCGACGCCCGGAATCTCGATCGCCTCGTCCCGATCCACGAACGAGGCCAAGGCACACCCCTGCGACAGCTTCACCTGCTCGGCCGCATCCAGCGGCGTGCGCAGGCCGATCGCGATGTCGTTGGTGACCTGCGCGCCCCCCATCGTGATGACCGCGGTGTGATGGACGCTGTCCCCGTAGTAGACCACGACGTCGGTCGTGCCGGCCCCGATGTCGAGCAGGACCACGCCGAGACGCCGCTCATCCTCTTCCAGAACCGAGAACGCGCTCGCCATCGGCTCGGCCACCAGGGCGCGGACCTCATAGCCGGCGCGGCCGATGGCCTTGCCCACGTTGCGCACCGCCGTGGCCGAGGCGGTGATGATGTGCACCTCCGCTTCGAGCCGCACCCCGGACATCCCGATCGGTTCACGGATGCCGGTCTGGTCATCCACCACGAACTCCTGTGGAATGACGTGCAGAATATCGCGGGTGGACGGAATTGCAACCGTTCGTGCCGCTTCCACGACGCGCCGCACATCTTCCTGCGACACCTCGCTCTCGCGGCCGGAAATCGCGATGACACCGCGGGAATTGATCGAACGGATGTGATCGCCGGCAATGCCGGCATAGATCGAGCGCGCGTGGACACCGGCCATCTGCTCGGCCTGGCCGATCGCGCTGCGGATGGCCTCGATGGTCGCTTCCAGATCCACGACATTGCCCCCGCGTAATCCGAAGGAAGGGCTCCGCCCGATTCCGAGGATGGCGAGTTCCTCCTGCGCGGCCGTCTCGGCGATGACAGCGCAGACCTTGGTGGTGCCGATATCCAGGCCGGTCACGATTCGGCTGGCAGCCATCTGATCCTCCCTAGCTGTTGGCCCATCCCGCGGCCGGCGCATGCCGGGGGTGCCGGATGATGATCTGCTTGCGAAACCGCAGGTCGATCACGACATCGCGGCATCCTTCGCGCGCCAGATCTCCCATGATGCTCGACCAGGCCGTCAGGCGCTGATGCGACAGGCGTCCCCATCCCCAGGCCACGATGGGGTCATCGTTCCAATACAGCTCATAGCTGCCGTCCGGGCGCAGGTGCGCCTCGGAGAGATCATCCCACAGGGACGGATGCTCCGCCCGCAGGGTCGCCAGCACATCCAGAAGCGCCGCGGCCCCCGCCTGGCGGATCAATTCCCCCGGCTGCCGCGTGCCGACCTCCGGCGCCCAGCTCAAGAGCGGAAGATCAACGAGCCCTTCACCGCGGCTCTCGAAACAGCACCCATCCCGCGCGATCTCCCAGGCCGAACCCTCCGCGCACAAGATCAACGCCAGGGCGCTACGTTCCAGGATGCGGACCCGCAGCTCGTGGAACCAGCCGTAGCCGAATTCCACCCGCGCCACCCGCGGCAGTGACAGAAGCCGTTCCTGGGCCGCGGAGCGATCCAGAGCGGCGAAGCTGGCATCCTCAGGCAACGCCAGCGCCGCTTCGAGCTGCCCGGCCGGCACGGTGCCCGGCCCGCAAACATCGAACCGCACCGCGCGGATCCTCAGCAGCGGATCGAGCGAAAGCCATCCGGTGAACAGCGTCCCCAGGGTGAGCAAGCCCGCCAGCAGAGCCCAGCCCGCGACCTGCCAGCGGCCGCGCCAGGCTGACCGCGGCCGGCGGCGGCAACGCGTCTCCCAGCGCCAACGGCTGTCGGGCACGTTCATGGACCCGCCCCCTTGCCCACCCCCGGGCGCGCCGCGGCGCCCACCCGAGCCTGGACCATCTTCATGACCTCATCACCCCACCGCCAGACGGGGCCGGCCCCCAGGGTGAGCAGGACGTCCCCCTCGGTCAGGCGGGCCGCGGCACTCTCGATCGCCAGGGTCTCCTCACCGGCGTAGACGACCTCGACCTCGCTGCCGCGGATGATCTCGTTCTCGAGCAGCTCTCCGCTCACTCCCGGGATCGGAAGCTCGCCGGCGGCGTAGATGTCACTGAGCACGACCAGATCGGCATCCCGGAACGCGACCCCGAACTCGCTGTGCAACGCGGCCGTGCGGCTGTAGCGATGCGGCTGGAACAGCACGACGACGCGGCGGGTGGTGTAGACCTCGCGCACGGCGCGCAGCACCGCGGCGATCTCGGTCGGATGATGGCCGTAGTCATCGATGTGGAGGATCCCGCCCACCTCGCCCCGAGTCTCGAAGCGCCGGCCGACCCCGTCGAAGGAGGCCAACGCTGCCCGGATCTGCTCCGGATGAACATCCAGAAACAGCGATACCGCAATGCAGGCCAGGGCGTTGAGCAGGTTGTGGCGACCGGGCAAGGGCAGCTGATAGGGGCCCAAATCCTGATCCTCTACCCGCAGCCGGAAATGGACCCGCTGTCCCGCCATGTGCACCTGCTCGGCTCGAATCACGCAGTCGGCGCCCATGCCATAGAGCACGACCGGCCGGTTGATCTCCGGCAGGAGGCGGCGCACATTGGCGTCATCGCCGCACAGAACAGCCACGCCATAGAACGGCACGCTCGCGGCGAAGCGCAGGAAGGCCGATAGGATGGCATCCAGATTGTGATAGTGATCGAGATGCTCCCGATCGATGTTGGTCACCACGCCCACGGTGGGCAGAAGTTCGAGAAAGGATCCATCGCTCTCGTCCGCCTCGGCCACCAGGATGTCACCGGCTCCCATGCGGGCGTTGGACTGAATCGAGCGCAGCCGGCCGCCGACCACCAGCGTGGGATCGAGTCCGGCCTGCGCGAGGACATGCCCGATCAGGGAGGTGGTGGTCGTCTTGCCGTGCGACCCGGCGATGGCCACGCCGTACTTGAGTCGCATGATCTCGGCCAGCATCTGCCCGCGCTTGAGCACCGGGGTCCCGCCGGACAACGCCGCGCGCAGTTCGGGATTGTCCTCGCGGATCGCCGAGGAGATCACGACCAGATCCGCACCGCCGACATGTTCGGCCCGATGTCCGGCGAACACCGTCGCGCCCAAGCGGCGCAGCCGATCGACAGATTCGGTGGCGGTCTGCAAATCGGATCCGCGCACTTCGTAGCCCAGATTCAGCAGGATCTCGGCCAGACCGCACATCCCGGTCCCGCCGATGCCCACGAAGTGAATCCTGCGGATCGATCCCCGAATCATGACTCTACCGGGTTCCTCTCTGCCGGGCCGGCCGCCGGCCATCCCGGCGCGGGCGCCCCTCGGGCCGCCGCGGGCGCCGGCTGCGGCGCTCCGGCGGCCTGGTTCGGCCCGCGGCCGTCGTGGCTGTCGCACGACCGTTGCCGTTTTCCGTTTCCACGGCCCCGCCGAATGCCAACAATGCAGCCGCGATTTTCTCCGCCGCCGCGGGCCGGGCCAGCGTCAATACACCCATGGACATTTCGCGCAAGATTCCAGGCGTGTCAACGAACTTCAGAATGGTCTGGGCAAGGTGTTCCGGTGTGAGATCCCGGTCCAGAATCATCTCGGCCGCCCCCATGTCCACCATGGCCCGCGCATTGGCCTCCTGGTGATTGTGGGTCGCATGCGGGAAGGGGACCAGGATCGAGGGCTTCCCGCAGACCGTGATCTCGGTCAGGGTCATGGCGCCGGCCCGGGCCACGACCAGATCGGCCAGGTCATAGGCATCCCCCATCTGCTGGATGAAGGGACGGACGCACACCCTGGCGCGATACCGTGACAGGCGCCCGCGTACGAAGCCGGCGTCCCGGCGACCGGTCTGAATCACGAACTGCAACTCCTTCCGATCATGCAGCAGCTGACGGACCGCACCCACCGCCGCGCGGTTGATCGAGCGGGCCCCCTGGCTGCCTCCCAGAATCAGCACCGTCATCCGATCCCGCTCGAGCCCGAACTCCTCGCGGGCCTTGTGACGGTCACCGACCAGAATCGTCTTGCGGATCGGATTGCCGGACAGCTTCAGGTGGCGCCGTTTGGAGAAGAAGCGCCGGGCCCCGGGCATGTTCAAGTGAACCTCCCGGGCACAGCGCGCCAGAATCCGGTTGGTCATGCCCGGGACGCTGTTCTGCTCGTGGAGCACGAGCGGCTTGCCGCGCAGCACGCCCGCCAGAGAAACCGGGCCGGAGACATAGCCGCCCGTGGCGAAGACAACGTCTGGATCGAAGCGGTTGACGATCCGCAGGGAGCTGATGAATCCGCGCAGCGTCGTCCAGAGCACCACCGGCATCGCGAACAGCCTCTTGCCCAGCAGGCCGGACGCTTGCACCGCTTCGAAGGCGAAGCCGGCCTCCGGCACCGCCTTTCCCTCCAGCCCATGGGATCCACCCACGAACAGGATGTCACACTCCGGTTCCGCGGCCTTGATGGCTTCCGCGACCGCGATGCCCGGAAACACATGTCCTCCGGTACCGCCACCGGTGATCAGAACCTTCACACCATTCTCCTTGCCTGTGTCGGCCGCACCCACGTTGGATGACTCGCCGGACTCCACGGATCCGTCTCCACCCGGCGCCGGGAGACGGACATGACCAAGCCCAGGCCCAGCAGATTCGCAATCAGCGCACTCCCCCCGAAAGACACCAGCGGAAAGGGTATGCCGGTCGTGGGCGCCCAACCGAAACAGACCGCCGTGTGCAGCAGGAAGGCCAGCAGCAGCTGCAGGCCGACGCCGAAGCAGAGCAGCTCTCCGAACCGGGATCGGCAGCGGTATCCGAGGATGAAGACGCGGCTCAGGATGAACCCGGTGACCAGAAAGAGGGCCAGCAGACCCAGGAACCCGGTCTCCTCCACCAAGATGCTCAGGATGAAATCGGTGTGCGGATCGGGGAGGAAGAAATACTTCTGGAGCCCGCGCCCCAAACCGCGGCCGAACAGCCCGCCGGAGCCGATCGCCACCATCGACTGCTCGGGCTGGAACGCCAGGGCCCCGCCGCTGCGATGCAGGAAGGTCAACAGCCGGGCCAGGTGGTAGCTGTTCCCCGAGCCGACCGCGATCAGGACGGCGGCGGCAACCCCGCCGAGTCCCACCAGCGCCAGCCGCCAGAGCGAGGCACCCGCCAGAAACAGAAGCCCGAATCCTGTGCCGGCAATCAGCAGCGCCTGGCTCATGTGCGGCTGCGCGGCCACCAGGGCCGCTGTCAGGCCCACGACGGCGGCGGGGAGCCACAGCCCCCGCCAGCTGCGCAACCGGCCGTGCTCCTGTGAAAGAACCCCGGCCAACGCCACGATCATGGCGAAGCGAGCGAACTCGGACGGCTGCAGGACCACTCCACCCAGGCGCAGCCAGCGCCGGGCACCCCGCACCGCCACACTCATCTCGCTCGGAATCAGCACCAGGATCAACAGCAGGATCATGCCCCCCCAGGCGCACCAGAGGGCCCGGCGGTGGAAGACGCGCACATCCAGGCGCGCCACGAGCAGCAGCAGCCCCAGGCCGAGCAGCGCCCGCAGCAGTTGATCCTTCAAGAACAACAGATCGTTCTGCCCGCGCACCTGGCCCAAGATGCTGCTGCTCGAGTAGACCATCAACAGACCGCCGCCGCACAGGCCGATCACGGCCAGGAGCAGCCACCGATCGATGCGCCGGGTGTCGTGGCCCCGCAGGCTGTCCCGCAGAACGCCGACATAGTCGTTCATGGCCGCCCCTCCCTCGGGGGCTCGGCCGGCGCTTGCGCAGCGGCCGACGCCCGCGCACGGACATACGCCCGGAATCGATCCCCCCGTTCCTCGAAATTCTTGAACATGTCGAAGCTCGCGCATCCCGGGCTCAGCAGCACGATCCCCTTCGGTTGCGCCGCGCGCACGGCGCGCTCGAGCGCATCCTCGAACGACGCGGCTCGTTCGCTGGAGACCATCGGCCAGGCCGCGATGATCCGTCCGGCGGCCTCCCCTACCGCCACGAGATGCTTCACCCGGCGGCGCGCAGCGTCCTGCAGCTGCTCAAACCGACCCTGCTTGTCACGCCCGCCCGCCACCAAGACGACCGGTTCCGCATAGCTTTGCAGCGCGACCCGCAGGGAGTCGACATTGGTCGACTTCGAGTCATTGACCATGACCACCTCACCGATGCACCCCACGCGCTCGAGACGGTGCGCCAGGCCGGGAAAGTCACGCAATCCAGGAATCAGCCGCCCGATGTCGGCCACCACCGCGGAGGCCAGGGACAGCGCCACCATCGCATTGATCAGATTGTGCGGGCCGGGCAACGCGATCTGGTCCACGGGAAGCAGGTCGTCGTCGGCGGCCCCACCGGCCTGTCGTTTCCAGACCAGGCGCCCGTCGCGGACGGCCACCATGGCGCCGGGCACCTGCGGATCGAGCTCGCAGCGCCGAATGCGCATACGGTACGCACCGGCTTCAGGCAGGGACAATCCGGGACCGAGCACGAGCAGATCGTCCGGCCCCTGGTTCGCCGCGAGCGACCATTTGGCGGCCGCATACGCCTCCAGGGTGCCGTGGCGGTCGAGGTGATCCGGGGTGATGTTCAAAATGGCGGCGGCCTGCGGGTGCAGGCCGGGGCTGTCCTCGAGCTGAAAGCTGGAGACCTCCACAACGAAAATCGTGCCGGCCGGTTCCTCGAGAACCGCGCGGGCCAGGGCATGGCCGATGTTGCCCGCCGCGCGCGCCAGGACGCCGGCGCGGCGCAGAAGGTGAGCGGTCCAGGCGGTTGTCGTGGATTTGCCATTTGTGCCGGTGATGGCAATCCACGGCGTCCGCAACTGGGAGGCTCCCAGTTCCAGCTCGGAACGGACCGGGATTCCCGCGGCGCGCGCCTGCGCCAGGATGGGGGCCCCGCCCGGAACCCCCGGGCTGCGCACCAGCAGGCGGCACCCCGCCAGCGCACCGGCCGGGTGCTCGCCGATCACGCATTCGGCGCCCGCGTCGGCGAACGGCTTCCAGGCCGCCTCGAGATCGGACGACGGCGCTCGCTCCAGGGCGCGCACGCGACACCCGAGCCGCAGCAGCAAGGCCGTGGCCGCCAACCCCGAGCGACCCAGGCCAAGGACACACACCCGGTCGCCGGGACTCAGTCCCGGCGGCAGGATCGGCATGGCCGGCTGGGTGTGCGAATGCATGACGTCCTCCCCCATCACGGGCCACGGCTACTGCAGCTTCACCGTCGACAGCGTCAGGAGGGCCAACAGGATCGAGATGATCCAGAAGCGGATGACCACTTTGGTCTCCGGCCAATCGCCCAGTTCGAAATGATGATGCAACGGGGCCATGCGGAACACGCGGCGCCGCCAGATGCGGTAGGCGAACACCTGGATGACCACGGAGAGAACCTCGGCCACGAACAACGCCCCCACCATGGTCAGCAGCAGTTCGCGCTTGATCAACACCGCCACGGTGCCCAGCGCTCCGCCCAGGGCCAAGCTGCCGGTATCGCCCATGAACATCTCGGCCGGATGGGCGTTGAACCACAGAAACCCCAGCGCGGCGCCCACCACCGCCGCACAGAAGACCGTGAGCTCGCCGGCCCCTTCGAGAAACGGAATGTTGAGATACTCGGCGAAGCCGGCATGCCCGGACACGTACGCCAGGGCGGCGAAGGCCGCGGCGGGCGGAGCGACCATCCCGATGGCCAGGCCGTCGAGGCCATCGGACAGATTCACGGCATTGCTCGAGGCGGTGATCACGAGCGCCACGAAGGGAACATACAGCCAGCCCAGGGACAGGAAGGCATCCTTGAGAAACGGAATCGCCGTCTTCCCGCTGAGCGCGCCGTACGGCTCGGCCTGCATCACCACGAAGCCTACGAACAGACCCGCCAGGACCTGTACGATCAGCTTGTAGCGCCCCATCAAGCCGCCCCGGATCTTGCGCACCGCGTGCACATAATCGTCCACGAACCCGAGCAGGCCCAGGGCCAGCGTCACGCCCAAGGCCAGCTGAATCTGGAGATTGCTCAGGTCGGCCCACAGCAACGTCGGGATGGCGATCGCCCCCACGATCAGCAACCCGCCCATGGTCGGCGTGCCCTGCTTGGTGTAGTGGCTGCGGGGCCCTTCCCGGCGGATCTGCTGGCCGATGTTCCAGCGCCGCAGGCGACGGATGAGCCAGGGACCCAGCAGAAAGCAGAGCAGCAGCGCCGTCACCGCGGCGTAGGCCGACCGGAAGGTGAGATACCGAAACACGTTGAAGCCGCTGAAGATCTCGGTCAACGGTTCGAGCAGGTGGTACAGCAATCCGCTAGCCCTCCCCTGCGACCGCTCGCTCGCCGGTCACGTCCCACGACTCGACCACGCGCTCGAGCTGCGCCGCGCGGGCCCCCTTGACCAGGATCACATCCCCCGGGCGCAGGTACTCGCGCAGAAAGCGGGCGGCTTCGGCCGGCTCCGTGCACCACAGCACCTGGTTGATCCCGGCCGCCTGCGCACTCGGCGCCGCGTGCCGGGCGGCGTCCCCCATGAAGACCCCGGCATCACAGAAGCCGGCATTCTCACCCACCTTCCGATGCAGCGCCTCGCTTTGCTCGCCCAACTCCAGCATGCCCCCGAAGACGAAGATCTTGCGCCCGGAGATCGTCAAGCCAGACAGAAAGCGCAGGCTGCTTTCTGTGGCTTCGGGAGATGCGTTGTACATGTCCAGCAGCCAGGTCAGTCCATCGCGCTTGACGAGCTGCAGGCGTCCGGGCACCGCGGAAAGCCGGCCCAGCGCCTCCAGATCCGGATGGGCGACCCCCATGGCCCGCACGGCCGCCAGCGCCGCGAGCGCCGAGCGTGCGCTGCCCTCGCCCAGCAGCGGCATGCGCAGCGGCTCGGCGATGCCCGCAATCACTAGGGTCGTGCCCGCGAGCGTGCAGGTCAGATCCGCGGCGCGCACATCCGCCTGTTCGCTGAACCCGTAGGTCACGGTACGGCCGGTCCAGCGTTCGCGCACCTGGCGGGTCAACTCGTCGTGATCATCCGGAAGCACCAGGATCCCGTCCGGAGAGAGGCCCTCGAGAATCTCGAGCTTGGCCGCCAGCACGCCGCGCGGACCGCCCAGGAGGCCCTGGTGCGCCTGTCCGATGCCGGTGATCACGGCCACGTCCGGGCGTGCGATCCGGCTCAACGCGGCAATCTCGCCCGGCCGATTGGTGCCCATTTCCAGGACCAGCCGGCGCTGTTCACCGCGCAGGCGCAGAATCGTCAACGGCATACCGATCAGGTTGTTCTGGTTGCCCACGGTGCCGACCACCTCGCCCAAGGAGCGCAGCAGGGCCAGGACCATCTCCTTCGTGGTGGTCTTGCCGCTCGATCCGGTGATCGCCACCACCTGCGGATCCAGGATCCGGCGCAACTCGGCCGCCCACTGCTGCACTGCCGCGAGGGGATCGTCGACCAGCAGGTGAATCCCCAGGGCCCTGGCCGCCTTGCGGCGGCTCCACCAGGACCGACGGGCCAAGGTGGCTCCCGCGCCGGCCCGAAAGGCATCCGGAATGTGGTGATGACCATCGGTCCGCGCGCCGGGCAGGGGCACGAAGATCTCCCCGCCGAGCAGCTTGCGGCTGTCGATGCACGCCCCGGGAAGCACGAGCCCGTTGACCAGGCGCCAGTCCTCGGGACTGAGGCCGGCGATGGTCGCCCGCGTCATCTGGGCAATCGCCGCCAAGGACCACGGATCGCCGCTGATCCCGGACCCGGACGGTTCGGTCGCTCTCGGATCAAGCTCCTCCATCTCAGGCTGAACCTCACACAAGGTTGGCTGTGCTCCTTCCCCAAACGTCGCGGCCGGCACATCGCGGCCGGCGCATCGCGGCCGGCACGTCGCGGCCGGCACATCGCGGCCGGCACGTCGCGGCCGGCACGTCGCGGCCGGCACGTCGCGGCCGGCACGTCGCGGCCGGCGCATCACGGCCGGCCGGGAGTCCGGCCGACCACTACGTGCGCGCCATTTGGATTCGCGCAAGAATCGCACGCGCGACCGCCCGGTCATCGAAGCATTCCACGCGGTCGCCAAACAGCTGCAACGCCTCGGCGCCGCGGCCCGCGATGATCACTGTATCACCCGGACCGGCGTGGCGCAGGGCCGCCTCGATCGCCGCCGCGCGATCGACGATCCGCTGCGGAGTCACCGGCGCCGCGCCCGCCGCGATCATGGCGAGAATCGCCTCCGGCTCTTCCGAACGCGGGTTGTCACTGGTCAGAATGACCCGATCCGCGTAGCGCGCCGCGGCCGCCCCCATGGCCGGCCGCTTCCGGCGATCGCGATCGCCTCCGCAGCCGAAGACCACGATCAGATCCCCGCTGGTGATGTCACGCGCGGAGAGCAGCGCCTGCGCGAGTGCATCGGGGGTGTGCGCGTAGTCGACGATGACCGCGAACGGCTGGCCCGCTCGGATGGCTTCAAAGCGCCCCGGCACCGGCTCGAGTGTCCGCATGCCGCGTGCAGTTTCCTCGGGGGACAGTCCCAACGCCAGACAAATCCCCGCGGAGACGGCCAGATTCTCAATCTGGAATCGCCCCACGAGCGGGGCTTCGATCGCAAGCCGCTCCCCGCGCCAGAGAAGCTCCAGACTGGTGCCGGCGGCCGTGGCGGCCGCCCGGGTCACCCGCAAATCGGCCGGGGCCGCATGCCCCACCGTCAGCAAGCCCTGGCCGACGCGACCGGCCAGTTCGCGCCCGAGCGGATCGTCCACGTTGAGAACCGCCGTCACGGATCCGCTTTCTAGCGGTCCGCCCCGCAGCTCCCGGGAGAACAGGCGTGCCTTGGCGGCGCGATAGGCCCGGGCGCTGCCATGGAAGTCGAGATGGTCGCGCGACACGTGCGTGAGCGCCACGACGGCGAACTGGCTCCCCAGCACGCGTTCCTGTACAAGCGCATGGGAAGAGACCTCGCAGATCACATCCTCGACCCCTTCGCAGACCAGCGTCCGCAGCGCCGCCTGAAAGACAGGCGCTTCGGGTGTGGTCGGCTGCCAACGACGATGCGCCTCGATGGCCGCCTCCCCGGCACCGCCCTCGACCGCGGGCGCGCGGCCGGCGACCTCGTCCCAGCTGCGCAGGGTGTCCTGATCGCCCTTGACCCCCGGCGTGCCGGCCGCCACGGCCCGACGCCCCGTGCTCGCCAGCACATGGCGCGCGATCCAGGTGCAACTGGTCTTGCCATCGGTTCCGGTGATGCCGCACAGGCGCAGGCGCTGCGACGGTTGGCCGTAGAACAGCGCCGCCATCAGCCCCAGAACCGTGCGAGCGCCACGGGCCTGAAGCTGAAGGGCCGGGCCCGCGGGGTGCGGCTCCCCCTCCACCACGGCGGCCCGCGCCCCCCGCTCGCGGGCCGCGGGCAGGAAGGCGCGTCCGTCCACCCGACCTCCCGGAAGGGCGAAGAACAGGTCGCCGGGAAGAACCTCCCGGCTATCCCAGGTCAGCCTCACGACCTCGAGATCGCCCGGAACGTCCGGCCGCGCCGTCCACAGCGACCCCGGGAGCTTGCCGGTCAGCTCAGCGAGTTTCACAGGCCACTTCCTCCCGCCGCAGCGCATCCCGACGGGCCGAGGACGCATCGGCCGATGCCCACGTGGTACAGAGCGATCCGGGCGCCACCTGGCTTCCCGGAACGGGATCCTGACGAATGACCCAGCCGGCGCCGCACACCCCCACGCCAAACCCGGCCTCGGAAAGCACCGCCACCGCCCGGCGCAGGGACAGCCCGCGCACGTCCGGCATCGCCACCCGGCCCTCCTCTGCGCCGGCCGCGAGCTGCAGGCGGATCGGGGTTGCGGCGCTGACGGTCCGGTGCGCGGGGGGGCGCATCTCGATCACCTGATCACCCAACCCGTCGAGGACCGGAAGGAGTCCCACGCGCTGGATCGCGCGGCGCGCCGCCAGGGGGGAGAGACCGCTCACATCCGGCACGGTGATACGCCCGGCCGCATCCGTGGACAACACGATCGGATGCCTTCGCTCAGCCAGCATCCAGGCGATGTCGCGCAGAATCGCGCCGAAAACCGGCACCGCGGCTTCCGATGCGTGCAGATCCCCCGGACAGCGCAGGATCACCTGGCAGAGGATCTGGGGATCGTCATAGGGTGCGAATCCGCTGAAGCTGAGAATGTGTTCGTCGGCCAGATACGCGCCGGTGGAGGGATCAAAAATCTGGGCCGTGCCGGTCTTGCCGGCCGGTGGAAACCAATCCAGCTCGGCACCCTTCCCCGTGCCGCTCGCGACAACCTCGCGCAGCAGGCCACGCATGGTCTGCGCGGTCTCCGAGCTGAGTGCGCGGCGCACCGCATGCGGCTGGATCCTCTCTCGGCAGCGGCCTTCCCCGTCGACGAGAGCGCTGACGGCATAGGGCCGCATCAGAACCCCGTCATTGGCGATCGCGGCGGTGGCCATGGCCATCTGCAGCGCCGTACAGGCCACTTCCTGCCCATAGGCGATCGTGATCAACGAACGTTGCGACCACCGATCTCCCATCGGGTTGGGCAACGATCCGGCCGCCTCGCCCTCCAGGCCCAATCCGGTGGTCATCCCGAAACCCAGGGCCTGGGCGGTCTCGTACAGCCGGGCCCAGCCCAGTTGCTCGGCAATCCGCCCGGCCCCGATGTTCGAGGAGTGGCTGAACGCCTCGGTAATCGTCACGGTGCCGAACGGGCGGTGGTCACGGATGCTGCCCCCGGCCAGGATGCGCCTGCCGTTCCCGCACGCCAGGCTGTCTTGCGGGGACACGACACCATGCTCGAAGGCCGCCGCGAAGGTGACGATCTTGAACGTGCTGCCCGGTTCATACTGGTCCTGCAGGCTTCTGAACCGGAGCTGCTCGGCCGTACGCACGGGATCGTGCAGGAGATCGAAGCTGGGCTCCTCGCAAAGCGCCAGGATTTCCCCCGTGCGGGGATCGAGCAAGATCACCGAGCCCTCGGTCGCGCCGCACTGCCGCAGGCCCTCCCGCAGGCGGTGGCGAACGATGCTCTGCAGATGCGCATCCAGCGTCAGCACCAGGCCCCACCCCTGATCCGGCTCCTCCAGCACCCGTTCGGGGGGCGCATTCTGGGTCAGCCCGCCCCCGGTTTGGAAGCGCAGGATCCGTCCCGGCCGGCCACTCAAACGGTCATCGTAGGCCCGCTCCAGCCCGCTCTGACCGTGGCCGTCGATCCCGGTGACGCCCAGCAGCTGAGGCCCCAACGATCCGGCCGGGTAGAAGCGTTTCAGCTCGGATCGCAAGACAATGGCCGGATCGGTCCCCGCGATCGCATCCACCTGCTGGCTGGTAAGCCAGCGCCGTTGCACCCACTGAAACGGTGGAGGATTCTGGACAGAGGCCCACAACCGGTCTGCGACCGTTTGGCAACAGACCCCCGCATCCAGCAGCTTGGGGATCAATTGACGCGGTTGCCGGCTGGCTCCCAGTCGCACGGCAAGGGAGGGGTTCTCCATCGTGCAGGCCAGCACGCGCCCCTGGCAGTCATAGATCGGGCCCCGCACCCCGGGGATCGTGTCCTCGGCGGCATGTTGCTGGGCCGCCAGGGCGCTGTAATGCTCATGGCGAATGAGGGTGAGGTAGACGCCCCGGCCGAGAAGGGCAAGCCAGCCCAGGACGGCCACGGCCAGCAGAAACAGCACCCGCCCTCGGAGGGGTCCGCTCATGGCTGCCCGTCCTTCCATTCGGCCAATCGCACCTGGCCGGCTACGGGCGGACGCAAGCCGAGCGCACGCACGTGCGGCTCGATGCGCTGGTAGTCGGTCTGCAAGGCCAGCGCGTGACGCTTCTCCCGGACATCGCACAGCAAGGTCTCGCGACGGGCCTCGAGCTGCTCGGTGCGTTTCTGCAGCCGCTCGACCACCAGGTGCAAGCGAACCGAGCCGAACAGAACCGCGAAGACGACCGGCAGCAGCCAGAGGAGACGATGGGTGCGCAGAAGCCTGCGATCGGCGCGGGCAAACGAAGACGGTCTCAGGAAGGGCTGGGGATCGGTATCCGCCGCAGCGCCCGCAGCATCGCGCTGCGTGCCCGTCGATTCTGCCGGCATTCCTGCGGGGTCGGACGCAACGGCTTCTTCGTAACCGGCTCGAGCAGAACGCCGACTCCGGTGCATGGATCCTCGCTGCCGGCCCGCCCGGCCAGCTTCACTCTCCGATCCTCTTGGGACTGATACGACAGCACGCACAGCACCCCTCCGATTCTCAGGAGTCCCGGCAAGGTCGCCAGGGCCACATCGAGATCCTCGATCTCGTGATTGACTTCCATTCGCAGCGCCGAGAACACGCTCGCCAGAAGCTTGTTCGAAGCCTTGGCTCCCAGGCCACGTCGTAGGCAGCGGACCAGGTCCCCGGTCATGTGCAGCGGTCGCCGTTCGTCCCGCCAGTCGAGAATCGCCTGGGCGACCCGGCGCGGGCTGGCGCGGGTCGTTCCCTCCTCCATAATCCGCTGGAGCTGCGCACGGCTGATGCGCGCCAGGATTTCGGCGGCGCCAGGGCCCACTGACGGATCGAAGCGCATGTCGAGCGGCCCGTCGCTCTGGAACGAGAATCCGCGTTCGGGCTCATCCAGGGCGCCGGACCGCAGTCCGAGATCGAGCAGGATTCCGGCGACCTTGCCGTGCCACTCCTCGGGGAGCAAGCGCGGCAGGTCCCGGAAGTTCCCATGCATGACGCGGGCGCGGTCGCCGAAGAGCGACAGGGTTCGGCGGGCGATGGCCAGGGCCTGTGGATCGCGATCCACACCGAAGAGACATCCGGTCGGTTCCAGCTCCTCGAGAATGGCACGGGCATGTCCCCCCTCTCCCAACGTTCCGTCGAGGTAGCACCCGGTTCGATCCTGGAGCAGAACCGAGCGGACCTCAGGCAGCATCACGGGTTCATGTGTCAATGGTCCCACCGCCCATCCCGCCGCGGCGGCGGGGAAGCAGAAGGTTTCCCGAGGAGGACCAGAGGCAGGGAGCTCGTTTGCCTGTGTCCTATATTCCCTCCTGCTTCAACCCGCCGGCCGCTTCGGGCTCAGTTCCGATTCGGCGCAATCAGCTCATCCGGCGTGAGGCGGCGGAGTCCTGGCGAACGCAACCGGCGTGCCGATGCCCCGGACGAGCGTTGATTGTGCGAACCATGCCACAGGTGTTGCTCTATGAAGTCACGACCCTCGAGCGCGCCACCGAGCTCGAAGATCTGACGGAGATATGGCGTGAGCCCCGTCAGGTGAAAGGCGGCCCGGCGCCGTTCCAGGCGTTGCGCCAGATGAATCAGCAGCTCGACCGCACGGTAGTCCACATGGCGGGCGGTGGAGAAATCCAGGACGACCCGGCTCCCGGGAGCCAACCCGAGGCCGTCGATCAGAACGAGCAGTTGACCGAGTTCGGACTTGCCCCAATCCCCGCGCATCCGGCCCCACAAGAGGGCCTTGCCCACGCCGCGCAGGCGCAGCAGCTCTCTCATCGCGTCACCTCACGAGTTTCGGCGCGACCCAGATATTGAGCCGCGAGGCGATCATGTGCCGCCGTGTCGCTGATCGGAGGATTCGCCGTCTCGAACCGCTCCGGCTCCCAGATCTCGATGCGTGTGAAGTTGCCGAAGACGACCGCCTGCTTCTCGAGCTGGGCGACCTGCATCTGATCCTCGGTCAGGGTGATCCGCCCGCTGCCGTCCAGTTGACAGAGGTTCCCGTAACGGGCGAAGGCCGCGCGCAGCTGGAGCGCGCCCTGATCCCCTTGGAACGTGTCATTGAGCAGATCGGGGGTCAGCTCTTCCCAGCGGGCGTGCGGAACGACCAGCAGGCTGCCCTGGTGCCCCACAGTGGTCACCAGGTAGGGCACCGGCTCCATGGAGAGGATCTCCCGAATGCGCGCGGGAAGGGTCAGACGGCGCTTGCCATCGACCGTGCAGGTCCATCTTCCCAGAAACGGCAGACGCATCGGGCTCCCTGTCTCTCCAACCCCTTGGCCGTGGCGAGGCCTGGCCAATTCGTTCCCTTTTGATCCCTTATGCCCCACTTTGCTCCACAGCGCATCCTAGCGAACCCGTGGATGGAAGGCAAACGGGAATTTCCGGACAGGTGAGAAATGTTATATTTGCATGTTTCTCAATGCATTAGAGAGAGGCGCAAACCTGGGTGGGAGTGCCGTCCTGGTCGGAGCCCGACCGGCCCATTCCACCTCAGGCGCTGGCGGAGCGGAAGATGCCGGCCATCGCGGCGGCCAGGGCACGGCGTTCGTACCTGGCGAGCGTCCCGGCCGAGAGAGCGGTGGCGGGAATCGGGCCCTTCTCGAACGCTTCGTAGTAGCCCTGCAGAGCATCGGCCACGGATTCACGATCTCCGGTTCGGCGGCAGCAGCCCGCCCGGTGGGTCTCGATCAGATCCCAGGCGGCCCCGTGAGGGAGCAGGCCCAGAATGGGCCGGCGGGAGCGGAGGTACTCGAACACCTTGCCGGGCAAGATCAACCCGCCCCGGTCGCTGTCCTGCTCCATCAGGAGAAGCAGATGGCTGCCGAGCAGTTCGCGAATGATCTCGCGGTGGGGCCGCGGCGGCTCGAAGGCGACCACCCCGGCAACTCCCAGGGCGAGGGCGTCGTCGATGTCATGCTGGTAGCAGGCGCCGATGAAGCGCACGCGGGTGCGTGCCCGCGCGTCCGGGCGCCGCTGCAGAAAGAGCCGCAGCGCTTCCAGGAACGGGCGCGCGCGACGCTCGGGATTGAGCTGGCCGGCGTGGGTGATCGTGAAGCAATCCGCGGGCGCGGCACCCGCCGGCTGGCCGCTGAAGTCCTCCTCATCGAATCCGTTGGTCACGACCGAAATCTTCTCGGGGGCGAGCTCGGGATAGCGCGCCAGGTAGTCGGCGCGGGTCGCTTCCGCGGTCACCGTGATGTGGGTGGCCTCGCGCAGAACGGCCCGTTCCCAGCGCCTGTGCCGGCGATCGTGCCATGCGGTGGGCGGGTCGTAGGACATGCGGCGCGTCCAGGGATCGCGGAAGTCGGCCACCCAGGGGAGGCCGAATCGCCGGCGCAGGGCGCGGCCGATCAAGTGCGCGCTGTCCGGGGAGGAGGTGGTGTAGATCAGGTCATGCGGCTGGCGGGCCAGCAAGCGGCCGGCGCCATAGCGCGCGAAGGGCGCCCAACCGACATAGGCGTCCGGAACCCACAACCAGTTGGCGGCGCGGCGCAGGGTCTTCAGAGGCCCCCCGGCGGCCCGCGGCCGGCCGGGGGCGCCCGCCGCGCGGGGCAGGAAGCGGCGCGCGATGGCGAGACCGGTGATCGAGCGCGTCCGCATCACACGAACCCGGCCATGCATCTCCTCGACAAGGGATGCGTCGGTCATCCAGTAGTCCCGCGATCGCACCGTGACCACCGTGGGTTCCCAACCCTGCTCCGGCAGGTACTTGGCCAGCTTCAGGCTGCGTTGGACGCCGGCCCCCCCGAGGGGTGGGAAGAAGTAGGCCACCATCAGCACGCGGCGTCCGGCCTCCGGAACCATGGCCTCAATCCCCGCCGTCGCAGGGCAGATCCAGAACCGCCAACGAGCCGCTGAGCCACCCCTGGGGTGTGGCCACCCGGACGACATAGATGCCGGCAGCGACCACCTCACCGTCCAGATCCCGCCCGTCCCAGAAGCGGTACGGTGGTTCTCCGCCGATATCGCCGAGGCGCGCCACCACCCGGCCGCTGGGATCCACGATGACCCCGTGATCGACGCGGCCCGGCAACCGTACAAAGGCCGCATCCTGGCCGCAGCGCGGATTGAACGGGTTCGGATAGATCGGCAGCCCTGCCTGGGCCTCGACCCGCACCGAGCTGTGCGGTACGAAGTGGCTCAGACCCCACTGGGTCGCGACCCAGACGTCGGTGCCCTGGGCCCCGGGTGTGATCGCGGTCGGGTAGCGGTAGGTCAAATCCGGTTCGGTGAAGGTCTCGAACGCGAAGACCCCCCGCTCATCGCGCGTGACGCGGGTCACGCCCTGTCCCCCGATGGCCACCCAGGCGGCCCCATCGTGGGCGAAGGCGATGTCGATGATCTGGCTGCCCGGCAGGCCGGAGGCCACCGTCAGTGTGCGCCATTGCCCGGCGGTACGGATCGAGATTCCATTGTCGGTGCCGATCCAGATCTCGCCGTCGGCCGGCGAGGCCAGCGTCCGGACGCGATTGCCCGCCAGCGGGCTGTTCTGCTCTTCGGCATTGTAGTGGGTCCACGGATCGCCGAAGGGCCACGGGCCCGAGCCATCCTCCGCCAGGCGCAGGCGCGAGAGGCCCTGGCCCGGGTACCCGATCCACAGGCTGTTGCCTTCCCCGGCAACCGCGGCAATGCCATTCGATCGCAGCTGCGCCCCGGTCGATTCCATCGTGTACTGGATGATCTCCGGCGGCGTGACATCCCGCCTCCAGTGGAAGAGACCACGCACGACATCCGGGTTCTCCTCCGGGGATTCACGGTACGATGCGAACCAGAAGTTGCCCCACGGATCCTGGGCCGAATCCCAGATGTTGAACATCTCCGGGTAGGTTTCGATGGCATCGCTGCCCAGGTCCCACAC
This sequence comes from uncultured bacterium, assembly GCA_964417675.1. Taxonomy (GTDB): domain Bacteria; phylum Eisenbacteria; class RBG-16-71-46; order CAIMUX01; family WJJG01; genus CAYQJL01. The sequence goes on from CAYQJL010000067.1 coordinate 66,617, forward strand.
ATCCAGGTAGCATTTGTCCGCGGGGTTCGAGCAGCAACAGCGCCCCACCCAGATCTTCCCGTCGGCAGCTCGCAGATCCTGGACCCAGGCGTTGGACATGACATCCGTGTTGTACTGGGTGAAGTTCTTCCACGATTCCTCGAGGCCGGGATCGAAGCGCGTGATGTGCCAGCGGCCGGAAATCGCGGCGGCGGCAAACAGGCGCCCCTGGTCATCCGCGGTGATGGCATGGTAGTAGGCGGCGAAGTGAGGCCCGTCGTGGCGGTGCTGGATCCACTCCTCCCCGGACAGCTCCCACAGGCCTTCCTCCCGCTCCCGCAGGAAGGGCTTCGCGCTGTAGGTCATGCTCGTCCCGGCCCACAGCGTACCGAACGCCTCGAGCAGGCAAGTGACGTAGAACTCCTTGCGCACGTTGTCATCGGAGATGGTTCCCACCCGCGCCCAGGACTGCGCCGCGGGATCGAAACGGAACACGCCCCCCACATGATTGGTGCCCGCCACCCCCGCGTAGAATCCGCTTTGGCCCGCGTACAGGTCGGTGATGATGCCGCTGCTCGGAAGACCCGCTCGCCGGTTGCGCCATTCGGTCCCGTCCCACACGCGCAGGTCCGACTCGGTGGCGCAGTACAGCGCTCCGTCATAGACCTCCAGGTCGGTGACCGCCAGATTGGACAGGCCCGTGTTGAGCGTGTCCCACACCCCGAGGGGAGGGCCCGGGTTGTCGTAGTTGAGCCGGCAGACCCCCCCAAGTTGATCCACACCCGGCACGGTCCCCAACCACAGGAAGCCGTCGTGATAGAGGCCGGCCCGGACCTCCCAACTCGGCAAGCCGCAGATGTCGAGACCCTCCTGGCAAATGCGTTTGACCTCGCCATCGCGCCGCGCGACGAATCCGCCCCGTGAGCCGATGACCTGCCAATGCTCCTGCTGGCGCAGGCACAGGATCCGGTCAGAGCCCAGCGCCCAGGTCAGCGAGTTGCGCGGATACCAGATCTCATACTCCGGATCGAAGAAGGACACACCGGCCGCCGCCGTGCCGAATGCGATCAGACCGTCCGGATCCACGGCCACCGCAACCAGCGAGTCGCTGGCCAGACCCTCCAGCGTGCGCCCGTAGCGTGTCATGCTCCCGGTGGCCGGATCGAAGAAGAGGGCCCCACCGCCGGTGGCGCACCAGATGCCCCGTTCATCGGATGCCAGGCCGCGGATGTCGCCGGCATTCAGATAGCTCGTCCACTGGCCCTCCATGGCGCCCGGGGCCGCGGTCAGCAGCGTGTGGATGACCAGAATCCAGCAGCCGATCAGAAGACAGGTTCGACGTTCGTCTCGCAAACGCGGCCCGAATCCGGCACAGAACCCACTCTTGCGATTCGATGGCCTCGGCCTCACCCGGGATATCATGATCTCATCCCCTTCTGCGTTGCACTAGTGGCGGTGCAGCGCCTGCAGGAAGATGCGCACATCCTCCGACAGGCTCCACCCTTTCACATAGCGTCGATTGCCGGCCAGGCGCTGTTCCAGCGCCGCCGCCGGCCCTCTCTCGGTGGCGGGCAGGGTCCGTTCGGTGAACAGCCCCACGGGGGCATTGGGGGGATGCTGCCGGTAGAACGGATCGGCCTGCTCCCACTCCTCGGGCGTCAGCGCCGCAATGCCCACGAAACTCATGGATCCGCGCAGGATCGCCAGCAGTGACGGGTAGTGGCGCAGGCCCGGGATCGCGCGCAACAGGCCGGACTCGGCGGCATAGGCCGGCAGCCGGATCCTCTGCCCGCGGCGGCCCACCCGTTCATGCCAGCTCCAGCGCGCTTGCCCGGTGAACGCGATCTGCCCGAGATGCAGCGGTGCGGCGAGCAGCAGCAGCAGGCCGGCGGCCAGCAGGTCGAGGGTGCGCTTGAACCAGTGGCCCACCCGGCGCGGCCGCCCCCCCAGCGAGACGGCCCCGAACCCCATGAAATCCCCGATCTGGCGTGCCTCGTGCAGGAACGCTTCGCCCAGCGGCACGTAGGCCACGGGAATCCCGGCGGCCAGCAGCTTCGGCATCAGCCGCCGGCACAGCTCGACATCCGCTTGGCCCTCGAAGAGGGCGATCTGCGCAATGCGCTCATCCCGCAGGAAACGCACCCGCCGCTCCAGCGGATCGATCCGCTCCCCGTCAGGACGGCGGCGCTCATCATCATGCGCCAAGTACAAGGGCTCGAACCCGAAGGTTCCATGCCGGGCGAAGCGGTCCTTGAGGACCGCGATCTGTTCCCGCGGCGCAAAGACGGCCAAGCGTGTCAAATGCAGCTGGCGTCCGCGAACCTCGCGGACGATGTGCCGCAGAAGCTCGCGCGCCAGGCTCAACAGGATGATGCTGTAGGGGAAGAAGAGCAGGATCGTGAAACGCGAGAGCGGCCGCGTGGTGAACAAGAAGGTCGCGGCCATGACCACGATAGAGGTGATCCCCACGCCCTTGACCAGTTGCAGAGATTCGCACCATCGATCGCGCCAGACCTCACCCCGATAGAGCCCGAGGAAGTAGAAGGTACCCACCGCGATCAGGTCCGCGAAGGGAATGAAGCGCGCGTACACCTTCAGGGCGAAGACCGGCTTGGCCGCCGACCAATCCGGGATCCAGACGCCCAGCAGGTAGCGCGTCAGGTAGGCCGCGAAGAAGGCCAACGACAGCGCCAGGATGTCGGCCAGCAAGGTGGCCCCGGCGCGCAAATCGGTCGACTGGCGCTTCCACAGGTAGAGCACCAGGCTCCACTTCTCGTAGAAGCGCAGGGCCGACTCGATGTGCATCCGCTTTCCGCGGCTGAGAAACCCCCGCGCGCTGGCCCGCTGATGAGCGTGAATCATCTCGGCGGCTGGCACGTAGACGACCTGCCAGCCCCGGCGCTTCATCCGGCTGCACCAATCCACATCCTCGAAGTAAAGGAAGAAGCGCTCATCCATGCCGCCGACATCCTCGACGGCCTCCCGGCGCGCCATGAGCGCGCCGCCCAGCATCCAGTCGACCTCGCGCGCCTCGTTGTGGTCCCAGTCCATCATCAGGTGCTCACGCAGCGTCGCCGAGTGGGGGAAGAGCTTCCCCAAGAAGGTCCGTCGCAAGAGAATCGTCTTGAGGGTATAGAATGTGCGGGCCGAGTACTGCAGCGAACCGTCCGGGCTGTAGAGCTTCGGCCCCACCAGACCGACCCCGGGATGTTCATCGAGGTAGGACGACAGCGCCTCCAGGCCGCCCGCCAGCACCTCCACGTCCGGATTCAGGATCAGGAACTGCTCACCCCGCCCGGCGGCCAACCCCTGATTGACGGCCTTGCCGTATCCGAGGTTCTCCCGATTGCGGAGGTAGCGGGCCCGGTGGCGCCGGGTGATCTCGCCGGCGGCTTCGTCAAGCGGATCGTTGTCGATGACCAGGACCTCGTAGGGTACCTGGACACCGGCCTGCGCGATCGTGCGCAAACAGGTCTCCAGCAACTGCGGGGAGCGATAGTGCACAATCAAGATCGAGATCTTGGGTGCCGGCGCGGATCGCCGTCCCGTTTCGGGCCAAGCTGTGCGGGCCGCGGAGTCGCCCCCCTCGGGAGAGCGAACCTCCGCGCGGCGCGCCGGGCCGCCGGGCCGCACATCGGCGCCCATCACCGCTCCCCCTCGCGGCGGGAGGTCAGGGGCCGCGGCGCGCGCTCCGCGGGGTGGCGGCTGAACAGGTGGCCGAATGCCAGACGCCAGACCATGCCGACCGCCTCCCGGATGATCTTGCGGTTCATCTTGGAGATGCCGACTCGGCGATCGGTAAAGGTGATCGGAATCTCCCGAATGCGGAAACCGCGCTGCCAGGCGTGATAGGTCGTCTCGATCTGAAAGGAGTATCCATCGGCCTTGATGCGATCCAGGCCGATCGTCTCGAGCACTTCGCGCCGGAAGCACTTGAAGCCGCCGGTGGCGTCTTTGAACGGCATGCCGGTGATCAGCCGGGTGTAGACATTCGCCCCGTAGCTGAGGAAGAGACGTCGCAACGGCCAGTTGACAACCGTCACGCCGTACAGATAGCGCGATCCCAACACCAGATCACAGGTCTCGATCTCTGCGAGGAAGTCGCGGAGCGCGGCCGGATCGTGCGAGAAGTCGGCGTCCATCTGGAAGATTACCTGCGCGCCGGTCTCGCGCAGCGCATAGCCGAACCCCTCGACATAGGCCGATCCCAATCCCAGCTTTCCCGGGCGGCGCAGCAGATGAATCCGCGCATCTTTCCGCTGAAGCCCGGCAACGATATCCGCCGTACCGTCGGGCGAATTGTCATCGACGATCAGGATTTCGACAAACAGCGGCTGCGACAGCACCGACTCGATCATCTCGGCGATGTTGTCCGCCTCGTTGTATGTGGGCACGACGACCAGGGCCCGCGGCCCCTGCCGTCCAAGGCGGCCCGCTTCCGGTCGCTGTGTATCACCCGCGCCTGCCACCGCCATCTCCTCCAGCCGCGCTATCGCTCGGTCTCCATGAAGTACTCGATCGTCTTGCGCAGGCCGTCGGCCACATCCACCTGCGGCTCCCAGCCCAGCTTCTGTTTCGCCAGACTGATGTCCGGCTGGCGGACCTTGGGGTCATCCTCGGGCAACTCGCGAAAGACGATCCGGCTGGTGCTGTTCGTCAGACGAATGATCATCTCGGCCATCTCGACCAGCGTCATCTCCTGCGGATTGCCGAGGTTGACCGGGCCGATGAAATCGCCCCGCAGCAAGGCGTCCAGGCCACGCACCAGATCGGTGATGTACCCGAAACTCCTGGTCTGCGAACCGTCCCCGAACACGGTCAGATCCTCTCCCTTGAGGGCCTGATTGATGAAGACCGGCACCGCCCGGCCGTCATCGCGGCGCATCCGGGGACCAAAGGTGTTGAAGATCCGCACGATGCGCGTATCGACCTTGTGGTAGCGATGGTACGCCATCGTGAGCGCCTCGGCGAACCGTTTGGCCTCATCGTACACACCGCGCAACCCGGTCGGATTCACATTGCCCCAGTACTCCTCGGTCTGCGGATGCAGCTGGGGATCGCCGTAGACTTCCGAGGTCGATGCCAGCAGAAAGGTGGCCCCCTTGGCCTTGGTGAGACCCAGCGCGCGGTGGGTGCCGATGGCGCCGACCTTGAGCGTGTGAATCGGCAGGCGCAGGTAGTCGATCGGACTGGCCGGCGAGGCGAAATGCAACACGTAATCGAGGGGCCCGTCGATATAGATGAAGTTGGTCACGTCATACTCGAAAAAGGTGAATCTCGGATTGCGAATGTGGTTGATGTTCTTGACCGATCCGGTCAGCAGATTGTCCATGCAGATCACCGCATGTCCCTGCGACAGGAAGTGATCGCAGAGATGCGACCCAATGAAACCAGCACCGCCCGTGATCAGAATGCGCACCCGCAGCCTCCTTCATACCCGATGTTCTTGCCCCCGACCGGCGTGCCCCGCGGCTAGCGGATTCGCCGCCGCACCATCCTCTCATTGTCTTCCCGGCGCGGCCTTACCATCATCTCGGCCAGCAGGCCCATCGAGATGAATTGCACGGCCATGACAACCAGGATGACGCCCAGAATCAGCAGCGGACGCACGCGCAGCGCCCGTTCGATGATCCAGATCGCCAGCATGTAGAGATTGATCAGCATCCCGAAGCTGAAGAACAGGAGGGCCATGCGGCCGAAGACATGCAACGGACTCCGCCGCGAGCGCCCCAGGAAGGTCACCGTCAACAGATCGAGAAACCCATTGAGCAGACGCTCGGCCCCATACTTGCTGCGGCCACAGCGGCGGGCATGATGCCGAACCGGTTTCTCGGCCACCCGAAACCCCAGGCGGTCGGCCAGGACCGGAATGTAGCGATGCAGCTCGCCATAGATCTCCACGCTGCGCACCACCTCGCGACGGTACAGCTTGAAGCCGCAGTTGAAATCGTGCAGGGGCACTCCCGAGACCCAGGCCGTCACCCGGTTGTACAGCTTCGAGGGCCACCTCTTGGTCCATGGATCGCGGCGGGCCCGCTTCCACCCCGAGACCAGGTCGTAGCCCTCCGCGATCTTATCGAGAAAGGAAGGGATCTCCGCCGGATCATCCTGCAGATCTCCGTCCATGGTAAAGACGAGAACACCACGCACCTCCTGGAAGCCCACCGACAGCGCGGCGGCCTTGCCGAAGTTCCGGCGAAAGAAGATCGCCCGCACGCGCTCATCCTGTGCGCACAGCCGTTCGATCTCCTCGGCGGTGCCGTCGCGGGAGCCATCATCGACGAACAGGATCTCGTAGGCCGCGCCCCGGGCCTCGAGCACGCCGGAGAGCTGCCGGTGCAGATCGCCGACGGTGCCCTGTTCGTTGAAGACCGGAATCAGCACCGATATCTCGATCGAGCGATCCGGTTCCATGTGATCCTGCTGCATGGTTCCCTCTCCCAACAGCGGACGCGTCAGGGCGCAAGCAGGTCCCGCATCCAAGCGTGCATGGCCGCGAGCCCCTCCCGGAGCGTGACCGCCGGCTCGAACCCGAGGGCGGTGCGTGCCCGGGAGCTGTCCGCCGCCGTCCGGCGCGGGTCGCCCGGCTGGGCCGGATGCGGATCGATCCGTGCCGCCTGCCCGGAGATCTCCTCCATCCAGCCGATCACCTCGGCGATCGACGCCGGCGCGCCGCCCCCGATGTTGTAGACCGTCCCCGGCGTGCCGCGCCGCGCGGCCAGGAGGTTGGCCTCGACCGCATCCGCGACGTAGGTGAAGTCGCGCACCTGCCGGCCGTCCCCATAGAGCGCCAGTGGCTGATCGGTCAGAATCGCGCGGTAGAAGCGATGAAAGGCCATGTCCGGCCGTTGGCGCGGACCGAAGACGGTGAAGTAGCGCAACGACAGCGCCGGTACGCCGAAGACGCGATGATAGGCGGCCACCAGATCCTCGGCGGCCAACTTCGTGACCCCGTACGGCGAGAGCGGCCGGCGGCGGGCCGCCTCGGTCACCCTCTCCTCCTGCGCCTCACCATACACCGACGAGCTCGAAGCGTAGATGAAGCGCTCGACCGGATGGACCCGCACCGCTTCCAGCAGGCGCTGCGTGGCCAGAATGTTGGGCCCGACATAGGTGGCGAAGTCATCCCCCCAACTGCGCCGCACCCCGGCGCGCGCCGCCTGGTGGAACAGGACATCGACCCCCGACAGGAGCGCGGCCAGGTCCGCGGCCCCCAGATCCTGTTCGTGAAACTCGAAGGCGGCGTGGGTGCGCAGATCGCGCAGGTTGCGTTCCTTCAGACTCCGCTCGTAGTAGGGATCGAAGTTGTCCACCCCACGCACCGCGATCCCGTCCCGCAGCAGGCGCTCACACAGGTGGGATCCGATGAACCCGGCCGCCCCGGTCACCAATGCGCGCTTCATCGAGAATCCTCTCCGCTGTCCGGCTCATGGCCGATTCCCTCCGGGGTCAGCCCTCCGCCGCTGTCCGTGGGGGCCAGCAGCTCTTCGAGCGCCTGGCGGGTCAGCGAATCCTCCGGATTCCGCTGCAGCCACTCCTGGATCACGCCGACCGCCTCACTCTTACGCTCCATCGCCCACAGGAAAGAGAAGAGCACGCGATGGGCGTTGAAGTCATCCGGGTGCAGCCGGATCGCCTCGCGATACATGCTCTCCGCCTCGCCATAGCGTTCCTGCCCTTCCAGCGCGGTCCCCAGCAGGCGGAAGACCTCCGCGGCCTGGTCACCCATCTCGATCAGCTCCGCAAATGCGGCTTCGGCCCTCTCGTACTGCTCGCGTTCGAGCCACAGATAGCCGCGCGTGTACAACACACCGGGAAACGCCGGATTGATCCGGTGCGCATAGTCCAGCGCTTCCAGGGCCTTCTCGTCATTGTTCTCGCGCAGGAAGTGGTGTGCGATGCGCACATAGGCGGCCACATAGTTCTGGATCAGCTTGCGGGTGTTCTCGTCCTTGTACACCGTATCATCGTAGTACCCGTCCTCATCGAGCAGGCCGCGATAGAGGAATGTCTCGCGCAGATTCGTCCAGGTGCGCTCCACATCGAGCCGTTCCGGCTCGCCCTCTTCGGAATCGAAGCGGAAGACCAGCCCTTCCATGACCAGGTAGTTCTCGAGGTCCATCTGATCGGGCACGGTCACGGCCAGGTAGATCGGCCGCTCACCCAGATGCTGCGCCAGGATCTGCCGCACCATGATGTCCTTGACCATGACCACCTTGCCGTCCGGACCGTAGAAGCCGTGCAGTCGGTCAATGTCCTGGTCCGCGATTCCAATGTCGATCCGGGGCTCATAGTCCCGCAGCTGCCGGATGTACCAGTGCGTGTTGAGCAGACTGAGATTGACCACCCGAACGTCCGGGCGGATGCCCTCGACCTCTTGCGCGTACCACAGCGGGAAGGTATCGTTGTCGCCATTCGTGAAAATGATCGCCTTCTCGCCCAGTGGAGCAAGCATGTTGTAGGCGTAGTCGCGGGCGACCTTGAAGTCCGTGAGGTCGTGCGTGTACCAGCCGTGCCGCACCGGCAGCAGCGAGAGAATGCAGAAGATGACGACGGTTCCGATCCCGAAGATCCGTCCCCCGGAGGGCTCGATCAGCCGCCCGTCTTCCAGGCGCGGTTCCCCGCGCAGCCAGTGGGCGATCGCGGCCATCCCCAGCCCCATCCAGATCGTGAAGAAGTGATAGGCCGCCACGAAGAAGTAGTCGCGATCGCGCACCTCATTTTCTCGGAAGTTCAGATAGAAGACCAGGAAGACGGTCGTGAAGAACATCAGGAGAAACATGAGCAGGAAGCGGCGCCGTTCGACCAGCCCGTGCAACGCCCCGGCCAGAGGGCTTCCATCCGCCACGCTCGTGGCGGCCGAGACGCGATCCTTCATGAACTGCGCCACCATCCCGATCGCTCCCAGCAGGAAGGGCACCCCCCAGGCCAGGACCTCGGGCCGGAAACCGAGATGGTACTGGTCGTGCCAGTAGCGCCAGAAATGCTTCGTGAACTGGATGTCCCAGGGCGCCTGCCGGAGCACAAAGGGGTTCGGGGGCTTGTACTGGTCGCGCGAGAGTACGAGCCAGAGGTTCTCCCAGGTGTGCGGATCGGCCTCGTTGATCATCGGGTCGAGATTGGCGCGAACGATCAGGAACAGCTGCACGGACAGCCCCACGATCGCCGCCGCCCCGAACCAGAGCGCCAGGCTGCGATAGCGGTACACGGGCCAGAGCCGCTTCACAATCAGCAAGAGCAGAAACAGCGCGGCCAGAAAGAAGGCCAACAGGCTGTGAACCCCGGCCAGGATGAGAATGAGCAGCAGAGCCAGGGCGATGCCGATGCGCACGATCGTGCCCCACCCATCCCAGGGAAACACCGTGCGGGGACACACCAACAGGACGAAGAAGAAGATCGGCACCGACACCAGGAAGGTGCCCATGTGGATCCCGATGGAGACCACCAGCAGGTAGCCGATCAGAAGCAGGAGGTTGTTGTTGCGTTTCCCGGCCGGGCCCGACTCCTCCCAACGGAGCGCCAGGTAGACGCACAGCACCATCACGAAGGAACTGAGCGCATAGACCTCCGCTTCGATGGCGTTGTCCCAGAAGGTCCGCCCGAAGGCGGTGAAGAACGCCCCGGCAATTCCCGCCCCCACGGCGATCAGCCGGTCCACCCCGTTCTGGGGCCGCCTCTGCCAGCGGGCCACGAGCTTGACGATGGTCAAGAAGATGAACAGCGCGCAGAGGGTCGACCCCAGAGCGGACAGGTAGTTGACCCGCGCCGAGACCTGGCTGATGGGGATCAGCGTGAAGACACGGCCGATGAGCACATACAGCGGCGTTCCGGGCGGGTGCGGGATTCCCAAGGTATACGAGGTTGCAATGAACTCGCCGCTGTCCCAGAACGGACAGCTGATGACCATCGTCTCCAGGTAGACGGCCTGAGTGACCAGGACCACGATCAGCGCGCCCCAGACCACCGGGTTGCGCCACCAGCGTTGCCGGACTGCTTCTAACGGGATTTCCATGCTCTGATCGCTTCCTCCGCTAGTGTCATGGTCTCGCGCGCCGCGCGGTCCCAACTGAACTCGGCGGCCCATTCGATGCCCCGCCGGCCCATGCGCCACCACAACGGCTCGTCGGTCAGCAGCTCGACCAGCCGTTGCGCCAGCGCCGTCACATCGCCATGGGGAACCAGGAACCCGGTGTCCTCATGCCGCACCGATTCGCGCAGACCCGGCGAATCGCTGGCCACACAGGGGATCCCCAGGGCATTGCCCTCGATCACCGAGAGGCCCCACCCCTCCTTCGGAGAGGTGTAGGCCAGCACACGGGTCTGCTTGAGAATCTCCAGCTTCTCTGTGCCGGCGCGGAAGCCCAGGAACTTGACATGCTCCCCCAAGCCGAGGCTCTTGCTCTCGGCTTCGAGCGCGCCGCGATGGTCGCCCTCCCCCGCGATCCAGTACTCCGCGTTGGGCACCCTGGCCAGGATGCGCGGGAGCGCCTTGATGACCAGGTCGATGCGCTTGTACTTCTTCAGGCGGCCCAGATACAGAATGACCGGCGGCGGCAGTTCCCCTTCCCGGTCAAACGGCTGGTGATAGCGATGATCGAGGCCGCCGCGGATCAAGCGCAACCGCTCGCGCTCCAGGCCGCGCCCGACCAGATCCTCCCGGGTCGTCTCGGAGAGGACCGAGAACAGGCAACGCCGGTAGACCAGGGGAATGAACCGTTCATAGAAGTACACATACAGCGCCAGCGGGAACGGCGCCTGTTGGAAGACGGTCGTGCCAAACAGGTGGGGCACCACGCCCAGCACCGGAATCTGCTTCTGGAACAGCGGACTGAAGAAGGGAATCTTGTTGATATCCTCGACCACCAGATCCACCGGTGTCTCGGACAACAACCGCCGGAGCATGCGGGGCGCAACGAAGTTGAAGGTGTACTGATTTCCACCCCGGCGGATCTCGAGACCCTCGATCGTCTCAGCCGGCGGCGCCCCGGCCCAGCGCCCGGTAAGGAAGGTGACCCGGTGCCCAGCCTCGGCGAAGCGGCGAAAGATCTCATACATGATGACCTCCGCCCCGCCGAACTCCGGATGGCGGATGTCGCGATAGCTGATCACCGCGAAGTGGCGCCTAGCCGGTGTCACGACCACCTCCCGCAGCAGACCCGGCCGGACGGCGGGCCAGGATGTTCACCATGGCAAAGGTGTAGGGACCCATCCGTGTCCGGCGCAGCCTCTCGCGCAGGACTCGCTGGGCCGGACCCAGGAGCGGGATCTCGCGGGGGTACAGCGGTAGGTTGACTCCCGCCCTGCGCAACCCATACCGCAGGGAGCGGTAGAAGAAGCCCGGCACCATCCAGTCGCCCCCCACGCGCCGGACGCGATAGCCGGCGGCAATCAAGACCGCCGCCAGCTCCCCGGGAGAGAACTGCGTCTCCCATCCGGCGAACCAACGCCCCATCGCAATCAGGATCTGTTTGACCACCGTGTAGACGTGATAGCGCTGCGGCACATCGACCAGACAGTGCCCCCCGGGCGCGGTGACCCGATAGTTCTCCCGCAGGAGCGGCAACGGGTCACGAAAGTGCTCGAGCAAGCCCTGGTGAAACACCAGGGCGAAGGTGCCTTCCCGGAAGGGAAGGCACCGGCCGTCGGCGCATACGCACAGCACCGGCACCCCGGCGGCGGCGGCTTGCTCGCGTACCACGGTGAAGGAGCTCATGACATAATCGACCAGCACGATCTTGCCCCCCTGACGGGCAATCTGGATGCTGTCACGCCCGCTGCCGGCACCCACCTCCAGAACCCACTGGCCGCCCAGGGGCAGATCCCGGACCTGGGCCAGGAGGCGGTCCTCATTCGAGTAGGTCTCCTGGACGTTTCGATGTTGCGTCCACCAGCGATCCCAGTGCGCCGGCGTCGATGCCCGCATCGCTCTTGTCTCCCTACCAGCAAAGACCGGCGTAGGTTAGCACGCCCCATCCAGGGGGTCAACGAACCACCCCGCGGGCGCTCGGGTCAACCGGCACTCCCCGGCCCCCGTCCGGAGCCCGCGTCGTGCACCTCGGCCTTTCGCTCCCTCCGGCCGATCGGATCGAGCACCCCGTTGACCAGGCCGGCCGCCCCTTCGTCTGCGTAGCGGTGCGTCAGCCGCAGCGCTTCATCGAGGACCACCTTCATGGGCGTCTCGCGCAGATACATGATCTCCGCGGTGGCCAGCCGCAGAATGGCCCGCTCCATCGCTCCGAGTCGGCCGAGATCCCAGTGGGCCAGGTTCTTCGAAACGGCGTTGTCGATCTTGCGATGATGCCCGCTGACCGCCGCGAGCAGGCGTTGCGCATAGGCCCGCCCGTCCTCCGTGAGCCGCAGGCGGCCGAACGCGATGGCCAGCACCTCATCCGCCGGATCCCCGGTGATCTCGCTCTCGTAGAGGGCCCGCATCACCATATCGCGCGCTTTGGGGCGTCCGCCGCGCCGTTGCTCGGGAGGCCGGGCGTCCGCATCGCTAGCCATCGTCACGCGGGCCGTCCCCTTCCAGCTGCTCGACCCGCAGGATATGAACCATCTCGATCCCGGCCTGGGCCGCCTCCCATCCACGGCCACCACCCTTGATACCGCTGCGCTCGATGGCTTGCTCCATGGTCTCGGCCGTGATGACGCCGAAAATCGACGGGATGCCCGTATCCCAGCCCACCTGCGCCACCCCGCGCGAGACCTCCTTGGCAATGTAGTCGAAGTGGGTGGTGGCGCCGCGAATGATGCAGCCCAGGGTCAGGATCAGATCGTACCGCCGAGTCTCGGCCCGCCGCTTGGCGACCATCGAGAGCTCGAATGAGCCGGGTACCCAGAAGAGATCCACATCGTCATCGCTGCATCCGTGCTGGACGAGGCACTCCAGGGCACCCTCGACCAGCCGTTCGGTCACGACGCGCCCATAGCGGCTGGCCACGACACACACCTTCAGGCCGCTCGCATCGAGCGGCGGCAAATACTCGCGCACGAATCGCTCCTTTCCCCGGGTACAACGCACCCCGTCGGATCCCGCCCACACCCCGCGCCTAGGACGACGCGGCCGGGCCGGGAATCTCGTCGGCTTCGAACCGATGCCCCATCTTGGTCCGCTTGGTCGCCAAGTAGGAGCGGTTGAACGGCGTCGGATCCGCCACCAGCGGAATCCGCTCCACGATCTCCAGGCCATGGCCCTCGAGGCCCACCCGCTTGGCGGGATTGTTGGTCAGCAGCCGGATCCGGTGACAGCCAAGGCCGCGCAGGATCTGCGCGCCGATTCCATAGTCGCGCTCATCGGCGGCGAATCCCAGTTTCAGGTTGGCCTCGACCGTATCGAGCCCCTGGTCCTGCAGATGATAGGCGCGGATCTTGTTGGCCAGTCCGATACCGCGCCCCTCCTGGCGCATGTACAGCAACACGCCGCCCTCGCGGCCGATCTGTTCCATGGCCATGCGAAGCTGAAACCCGCAATCGCACCGCAGGCTGAAGAGCGCATCCCCGGTGAGGCATTCCGAGTGAACCCGCACCAGCGGCGGCTGCGGTCCCGTGATCGCACCCCGCACGAGCGCCAGATGCTGGGCCCCATCGACCACGCTCTCGAAGGCGTGCGCGAGGAAGAACCCATAGTCCGACGGGAAGTCGGCCACGCCGCTCTTGTGCACCAGGGTCTCGGTCCGCCCACGGTAGGCGATCAGATCGGCCACCGAGATCATCTTCAGCTGGAACTGGGCCGCCATCCGCTGAAGCTCGGGAAGGCGGGCCATCGAGCCGTCGGCGCTCATGATCTCGCAGAGCACACCGGAGGGGTACAGATCCGCCATCCGGCACAGATCCATGCTGGCCTCGGTATGGCCGGCGCGGCGCAGAACCCCGCCCGGGGCCGCCCGCAGCGGGAAGATGTGCCCGGGCCGCGCAAGATCCGCGGGGCGCGTCTGGGGGGCGATCAGCGCCCGCACGGTCCGGGCCCGATCGAAGGCGGAGATCCCGGTGCTGGTCCCTTCGACGGCATCGACCGAAATCGTGAAATGCGTCTGCAGGCGGGCCGTATTGCGGACCACCATCGGCGGCAGATCGAGCTCCGCCAGACGCTCCTCAGGAAGCGACACGCAGATCAGTCCGCGGCCGTGGGTGGCCATGAAGTTGATCATCTCCGGTGTGACCCGCTCGGAGGCCCCGATCAGATCCCCCTCATTCTCGCGCGATTCGTCATCCACGACGATGATGATCTCGCCCCGGCCAATCGCGGCGATCGCTTCAGGAACCGGATCGAAAGTGTACGTCAGGGGAGCGGCGCGTCCGTTGCCGTTGTCTCGTGATGCCTTGCTCACCTGTCTCCTCCCTTCCGGATCACCGGTCAGACCGGTGCCGCATCAATGACTCGACATACTTGGCGATCAGATCGACCTCCAGATTCACCCGCCGCCCGGTGCGATACTCCTGCACGCAGGTTCGGCGCAATGTCTCCGGGATGATGTAGAGCCGGCACTGCCCGCCGCGGATCGATCCGACGGTCAGACTCACGCCATTGACCGCCAGCGAGCCCTTCTCGACCACATACCGCCGCAGAGCCGCATCGAGCTGCAGCGTCAGAACCCATTCGGCGCCCTCTGCGGCCGCTCGCAGGACCTGTCCAACCCCATCGACATGGCCCTGCACGAAATGCCCGTCAAAGCGCCCGTCGGCCCGCAGCGCCCGCTCCAGATGCAACCGGGTGCCCTGCCGCCATTCCCCCACCGTGGAGCGCCGCACGGTTTCTAGGCCGGCCGCCACCACGAACTGCCCGCCGGTGCGGTCACCAGACTCCGCGGTGAGACAGATCCCGTCAAGCGCCACGGAATCACCCGCCCGGATCTGCCCGCCACAGGGTGCCGAGATCGTCAACCGCCGCCCGCCCGCATAGGGCTGCACCGACAGGACGGTGGCGATCTCTTCAATGATCCCCGTGAACATGCCCGAGGGCCTCCGTGGTCAGATCCACCTGCCGCTCCAGCAGCGACGCCGCACGCGGCGCGAGGGCTTCGACGAAGACATCCGGCCCGCAGCGCCGGGCCCGCACCCGGCGCATTCCAATGGCATCTGTGAGGCTGGCGACGCCCAGCTCCCCGGTCCAGGTCCGCTCACCCCCCAGGAGCAGTGGGGCGAGAAACAGCCGGTATCGATCGATGAGCCCCTGCCGGATCAGGGCGCTCGCCAGCTCGCCCCCACCCTCCACCATGAGATCCAGGTAGGCCTCGCGCCCGGCCCTGGCGAGCAGGGCGGGCAGCGACACGCGACCGGAGGTCGGCTCGGCCGGGATCGCCCACACCTTGGCACCGGCGGCCTCCAGCGGTCCCCTGGCCCGATCGGCCGACTTCTGGCTGCAGGCCACGATCCAGCACCCCCCGGCCCGGGCCGAATTCCGCAGGTGTCTGAGCAGCTCCGGCTGCCCGGCGCAGCGAGCGTGGGAATCCACCACAATGCGAGCGGGTTGGTGCCACCCGGCCCGTTCCAGCAACCAGGATCGCTCATCGGCGACCGCGTCCCGATCCGCCAACTCCTTCGCCAACCGATCGCGCACCCGGCTGGCGCCGCCGCGCGGCCGGGCCGTCAGGGCGCAGCGATCACGCTCCAGGGTGCCACGCCCCACCAGCAACGCATCGCAGGATCGCCGCCAGCGATGCACTCGCTCCCGCGCAATCGCCGAACTGATCCATTGACTCGATCCATCCGCGGCCGCCATCCGGCCGTCGATCGAGATCGCCGCCTTGAGGGTGACCCATGGGCGCCCCCAGGCATGCCAGGCCAGAAACGGCGCATTCAGCTCCGCCGCGGCCCTGACCCACGGCAGATCGGCGGGCGGGATCTCCACCCCCGCGCGCCGCAGCGCACGCACCCCGCCTCCGGCCACCCGTGGATCCGGATCCAACAGCCCGATCCAGGCCCGGCGGAACCCGGCCGCGATGACCAGCGGCGCACAGGGCGGCGTGCGCCCCTGGTGGATGCAGGGCTCCAGCGTCAGGTACAGGTCGCCCCCCCGAAAGGCCTCCGCACGCCCGGCCAGAAGAACTCGTTCCGCATGCCAGCCCCCAACATGAAGGTGGCAGCCCATACCCCGCACTCTTCCCTCGGCGACCGCCAGGGCCCCGACCCTCGGATTTGGGTGCGTATGCCCGGCCCCCAGGCCGGCTACCCGCAACGCCAGGCGCATCCAATGCCCGCCGCCGGGTGCCTTCCCCGCGCCCAGCACCCCGCTCACCTCCATCCCCTGCGCATCTCACAGAGTCGCACGCCAAAAAAAGGGCCACCCCTCCTCTGAAATGGGAGAGCGTGGCCAAAGCACCCCGGCACCGCCCGGCGGTTCCGTGGGTGTCCTCCCTCTCCCATCCAGGCTGTGACTGTCGGCTTCCGGATTCCACGGAATCAACCCTTGACGGGCTCGCGGGCTATGACCGCCGGCCCGGGAATTTCACCCGGCCCCGAAGGAGCAACTGTGCCTGTACCGCCGGCACCCCCAACACGGACCGCCGCACGGCACGAGTAGGCCATTCTGCCTCACACTCGGCCTCACGATCCAGCAGAAAAAATCCCCCCCTCCGTCTCACCCGTCAGCCAGCCGCG
>CAYQJL010000068.1:0-33426 GCA_964417675.1 uncultured bacterium
GGCGGCGTTCGAGTTCCCGCGAGCGAGTAGGCGCCCAGGAGGGCCAGAAGGGCGACCGTCAATCCAGCCACGCCGAGGCGCCACGCGCGCACCTGGACCGCGGGAACGGGCTGCCGGAGGCGGTCCAGGCGGGCGAGCGCGGCGGCGGCTTCGGTCATGCCGGGATCGAGGCCGAGGGCCGCCACGAAGGATTGGCGGCCCTCGGCGAAGTCGCCCCGCTGCACATGGATCTTGCCGAGCAGGCAGAGCGTCTCGGGACGCGGGTCGGCTTCCTGGTGAAGCGCGTCGAGCCATTGCGCGGCGCGGGCATACTCGCCGGCCCGAGCCAGCAGGGCGGCCTGCGACTCGAAGAAGGCGTGGCGCGGGGACGGTTGGCACTGGGTGGCCTCGGCCGGCATGGTTCTCTCTCCTTCCTCTAGAGCTTGCGGATCGTTCCGCGACGGTCGCCGCTTCCCGTGGTCTGGTCCGCATCGCCTTTCACTTCCGACACACCGCCGCCCACCCGTTCACGCAAGTGGTCATTGGTCTTGAACAGCTCGGGGATCTCGGAGTAGGCGATCTCCTCGGAGCGCTCGCGGTCGCGGTCCTGGCAGGCGCATTCGTACTGCCCACACGATTCCTTGAACTTCCACAGCCAGTCTGAGGGAATCCCGGACGTCTCGCCCACGATCTGCTTGGCCATGTCCACATTGCGGTCGCAGTAGGCCTGATGCGGTTCCCAGGCCAGAAGCAGATCGACGGTGGCGCAATGCGGATCGCACAGTGCGGCCACCTCGAGGATCCGATCGGCCGCGCTGTCCCACGGTTCGGGATGACTCTCGGAGCCCTGCGCCAGGAGATCCTCGATCTCGGGGATCAGGTCGCGCGCTTCGATGCGGTGCAGGAGGGCGTCGATGGCCGCATCCATCCCGCGCACCCGCTTGAAGAGGTTCAGATCAGAGGTGAGCTTCTCGAACGACTTGCTGATCTCGCTCTTGCAGAGGGGAATGGCCCCCAGATTGGAGCTGAAATCCAGATCGTCGTAATCTTCCAGGCTGGCCAGGATCTCGATCTCCTTCGACTCGTTGATCGCCAGGGTCACGATGATGTTCGATCCCTGTGAGATGGAGACATGGACATCATCGGCCGTGATGCGCATCGTGTAGATCTCGCGGTTGAGGCTCGCCTGCTCGTGGGTGCCTTCGACGATGGGGATCTCGATGGCGCGACCGTCGCCGTTTCGAGAGACCCCGACGGTTGTCAGGAAGGCCTTCGAGGAGCGGGTGGGGAGGCCCTCGCCCTTGGTGAAGAACCACACGGTGCGGCCTTCTTCGTCGGCAATCCCGATTCCGCGGGTCAGGGTGAGACCGCCGACGCCGATGTCATTGAGCACCTGGAAGGTGGCGTCCGCGGTCGGCACCGGGTCGCGTTGGGCATCGAGCACCTGCACGCGGAAGACATTCGAGCCCTCCTGGAGCGGCAGTCGCTTGGCGAACTTGCCCGCCGCGGAGACCGGGACCGGTTCGCTCTGCCAGATGGCCTGGCCGGCGGCGTCCAGGCGATCGAAGACGACGGCCCAGGCTCCCGTGACATCGACACCGGTGTCGAGGGATCGCAGCGTGCCGGCCGCGAGCACATCCGCCTCGCGCACCTGGGCGGGCACGCTCAGGTCGATGGCGACCCGCGCGCCGGCGGTTTCGTGATCCACGAGGTCCGCAAGAATCCCGGCGGGGATCGAGCGGCCCGCCGCGTAGATGGCGGCGCCTTCGGCCACGGCCGTCAGGGGATTGACGGATCCGTCGATCTCGATGCCGAGCCCTTCCACGGCGGTCGTGTCGGTTGGGTTGGGGGCTCCATGCTGAATCATGCGCCGCAAGAAGGGTAAGAGGGTCGGCCCGCCGACCAGGATCACCTTCTCGATGTCCCCGGGCGTCAGGTCATTGCGCGACAGGAGCTGGCGGCACAGATCCAGGGTGCGAGCGAAGAGCTTCACCTGCAGGGCGTTGATGTCGGCCTGAGTCAAGGTCAGAGTGATCTCGTGGTCATCCAGGGTGGCCTCGAAGAGCGTGGACTCATCGACCGACAAGAGGGTCTTGGCTTCCTCGGCCGCGGCCTTGAGAATCCACCATTCGGGCGATTGCCAGGGGACGATCCGCTGCTGAAGAGCGTGCGGCAAGCGTGGCCGAATCAGATCCATCACGATGGCATTGTCCAGGTTCTTGCCGCCCAGATTGCGGTCCCCTTCATGGTCGATGATCGAGAAGAGGCCGTCCTCCGCGCGGACGAGAGCGGCATCGAAGGTGCCGCCGCCCAGGTCGTAGGCCAGCCAGATCGGATTGTGCTTCGTGGGGGTGGTGCGTCCATAGGCCAGCGCCGCGGCCACCGGCTCGGGCAGCAGCTCGACGTATTCGATGCCGGCCATCTCGGCCGCCCGGCGCGTGTCATCGAACTGCGGGTTCTTGAAGGCGGCCGGAACGGTGACCACCGCCGCCCGCAGCGCGGGCAAGCCCTCCTGGCGCTGGACGCTGTTCTTCAACTCGCGCAGGATGCGCCCGGAGAGCTGGGCCGCGGATTCCTCGTGGTCCAGTCCTCCGACCTTGAAGCTCCAGGCCGGATTGCCCATGCTCTGCTTGAACTCACAGGCCACCCGGCTGGGCTTGGTGCTCAGGCGTTGCTTGGCCTTCTTCCCGGCTTCGACCTCGATGCCGGCGCCGCCGTTGCGCAGGAAGTACACGGCCGATGGGGTGGTCGCTTCATGGAACTTGCTCTCGACGATTCTCACCGAGCTGTCGCTCATGATGGCGAGCTCCGAGTTCGTCGTCCCAAGATCAATGCCCCAGCAGATGCTCTTCTGAATGCTCATCGCGGATCCTCCTTCGAATGGTCTACATCCTTATCTTCAACGATGGGAAGACCGCGTTGGATCACGGTTCCCTTGAGCGCGATTCTGGGGGCCCGCATGGCCGTGATGACCGGGTTGCGCTTCTCCTCCTTGGAGCCCACGACGTCGTCCCAGATCTCATTCTCGTCGAACGGCTTTCCAGTGAAGTCGGTCGTCGTGATGCCCGCTTGGCGCAGCAGCTCGGCGAGCAGATCGATGCGTCCCGTCACGCGGTTGCCGCGGCTGTCATCGCCCAACCGCGCGGCCTGCTTCTCGAGACGCCAGACATGGGTCGCCTTCTCGAGACGCCAGACATGGGTCGCCAGGCTTCGGACGAAACCCAGATCCAAGGGCTCGGCGGTCGTGTGGGCAGACGCGGCGGCGGGATCCAAGGGCGCCGCATTCGTGTCGGCAGGCGCGGCGGCGGGATCCAAGGGCGCCGCATTCGTGTGGACAGGTGCGGCGGTGGGATCGAGGAGTGCCCCGGCCGTGTCGGCGGCGACCGCGTCGGGGGAGGCGAGGAGGGCGCGGATCTCCTCCAGCGACCACGGGCCGATCCGCAGGCTGGGGGCCGCGATCCTCAGCTCGCGTGGGTAGGCCTGTTGCCGCAGGGCCAGGGACAGCGTGCGCAGCCGTGTCATCATGATCCGATGTTCCTACTCATGGCGGCCAGCATGTTTGCGTAGTGCGTGGAGGTCTTTTTGTACTCCTCCCGGGCGCGGGCGACCGTCTTGGTGAAGTCGTCGCGTTGCGCTTTGAGCAAGGAGGTCTGGTCACCGCCGGCGTCCCTGGCCAGCTCCAGAAGGAAGGCGTGAATGCCACGAATCCGAATCGCGGTGGCGGCCAGGGTCTCGAGTTGCTCCTCCAAACTCTCCAGCTCGGTTGCCTGTGCCTTGAAGGCGGCATACGTGGCCAGAAGTTCGGCTCTGCCCGAGTAGTTGATGCCGAAGAGGCGCTGATTGATCTGATTCATGCTGACATTCCAGATGCCGACCAAGGCGTCGTTTTTCCGCCAGCAATTCTGATCCGCTTCGAAGAAGCGATTGGAGGAGGCCCGAAACTCGTCGGCCAGCCGGGTGCGCGCCGCGGCGAGCGCTTCCGCGGCCAGCGTGCACAGGTGGCTTTCCCCTCCGAGGTTGTGAAGGTGCCCACGGGTGGTTCGATAGGTCTGGGTCAGCTTTTTCAGATCGGTCAGGTCGCTAAGCGTGCCGGTGGGAGACAGGAAGGGTCCCAGGAGACGGCGCAGACGATCGGTGTGTTCCGCGAAGAAGCGCTCGAGCGCTCGTTGCTTGGCTTGCTCCGGGAACTCGCACTGGGCGACAAGATCCAGATGGGCGCGGGCATAGAGATGAAAGCCCTGACTGGCGGCCGCCGCGGCGAGG
This sequence comes from uncultured bacterium, assembly GCA_964417675.1. Classification (GTDB taxonomy): domain Bacteria; phylum Eisenbacteria; class RBG-16-71-46; order CAIMUX01; family WJJG01; genus CAYQJL01. The sequence continues at coordinate 4,243 of CAYQJL010000068.1, forward strand.
TCGAGATTGACGCGCAGGATTCGCTCGGGGAGGGAGTCTCTCAGGGCCGCCATCGCGTCTTCGCGCATGCGCGGATCGCTCGAGCGCTTCCCCAGTGCGGCGAACGGTTGCCAACAGCCGGGCGTGCGCAGGACTTCAGCCCACAGAGCCAACGCGGCCTTCCATTGCTCCGGGGCCCCAAGGGCCTGGGGCGTAGCCATGCGCCGCTCGGCGTCCAATGCCTGGGCGTGGGCCAGGACCGCCAGATTGTGCAGACAGCGAGAGCGCGTGACGGGGGGCGCTCCGTTGGCGTGGCTGCGGGTCCAGCACGCGGCCACCGCGTCGAAGGCGCCCGCGCTCAGTCCCGAGAGGGTGGCATCGTCTTCATCCTCGAGGCGGAACCACAGCAGAGCCTCGGCTGCCCGATCCGGTTCATTCTGAAGGCGGGCCACGGCGCGTTGGACCGCCGTGACATCGTCGGCCGCCGAGCGGGGAAAGTGGACCGTTCGATAGCCAGGTAGGTTGCCGGCCACCGGGATATCGGCTTGGAGCAAGGTGATGATCTCGTCCCGGCGCCGCAAGAGGGTGCGCGTTGTGGTCGCGGCCGAATCCAGACCGAGGATCCGATAGGCGTTCTGCTCGTAGAGCGAGAGCACCGGATCGGGAAGGTGCAGGATCCGCCGGCGGACCTTGCGCCGATGAGCCGCGCGCAGGTGGGCGAAGAAGCCCGCGAAGTACGCGCCGAGAAACGGAACGCGAGTGGGTGTGTGCTTTGGGGAGTTCATCTGGCAGGCCCTCCATCATGCCGTCGGTGCCCATCGGTTTCTTGATGGGTCTAGGCGCAGGGGAGGCCCTTCTCGTGACCACCGTGGGGCGGTCGAGTCCGCAGGGGATGAGCAGGTCGGGTCGCTTGAGCCAGTCGGGTCGCTTGAGCCAGTCGGAGGTGGAGAAAGGTGGCGGCCCAGACGGAGCCGCCCCACTGGCAGCAGGGGTAGTCCTGGATGCGGCGTCCGTCACGATTCTTCGAGCCACAACCCAAGGTTTCCGTTCTCCGCTGTCCAGAGATCCGAGATTCAGACACGAGAGGCAGGGAATTGCGATCCTTTTGGCAAGGTCTAAACCTGTAACGTTTTCATATACAAGTGATTAGAGCCGTGCCCCGGGGCACGATAGATGCAATATACTTGCAATGTCAACGGTCGGGGTGGGATCCACAGACTAGGGCTGCAACCGGTATCAGCGCCTGGCCCGGTGGATGGCTTGTCAGGTAGGCGGCACCTGGCCCGCTGAGTGGCTCGGTTGGTGGGCGGCACCTGCCCGGCGCCCGGGTCGGCTCTGCCCGGTGCCGGGCCCGGTGGATGGCTCGGCTGGTGGGCGGCGGGAGTCCTCACTCGCCCAGGGCCAGCTTGGTGATCCGGTCGATGAAGGCTGTCTTGGCCTCGGTGTAGGCCTCTCGGTCGTCTCTGTGCGTTTGGGCGAGATGCTGTTTGTGCGCGGCGTACTCGCGGGCGCAGTTCGGATGCGTCCGCAGGTAGTCGCGGAAGGCCAGGCCGCGCCAGAGACGGTGCCCGGGGGGCGCCACGTGAACGTGGTGCGTGCGGACCCCGGCGAAGTCGGCGCGTTTGATCAACAGCATGTGGTCGCAGTACCACCAGTATTCCCAGTCCGGCCGGTTCACCCGTGGCAGGATATGCTGCCGCGCGCTGTCGAAGCTGGGCACCTCCACCAGAATGTCCACGACGGGCTTGGCCGGCAGGCCGGGGATCGCCGTGCTGCCGAAGTGCTCGATGCGGCGCGCCAGAGGGCCGAGTTGCTCCCGAAGCCATTCTGCCATGTCGGCGAACTGGCCCGGCCAGGCCGGGTCCGGATCTGCCAGGCGAACCTCATCCGGCGGCTTGCGGCCGCGGATCGACAGGAACGCGTGGGCTGTCATGCGAAACTTCCGCGGCTCGGTCGGGGCCGCGCCTTCCGGCCAGTCCGGGGGGACCAGGGCGGTGAACTCGCCCAGGATGGGGCCGGCCTGCTGCGAGCCGCTGGTCAGCCAGCGCCATTGCGGGGGGGCCTGCCAGGCGACGACAGGGCCGTGCTCTCCCGGTTGCAGAACGCGCCACAGGTCCGCGGTCAGTTCCCAACCCACCCTGCCCGGGGGGATTCGGTGCAACGCATTGACGGCGATGCCCAGGAAACGAACCGACCGCCCACGGCCCAGGGCCGCCTCGAACCCAATGTAGCGGCCCATATCGGATGTCTGTCCCCCCGCTGTCTGTCCGGCCGGCGCCTGTCCGGCCAGCGCCTGTCCGGCCGGCGCCTGCTCGATGGTCGCCTGCTGGATGGTCGCCCGCTCGACTTCCAACGGCAGGCGGCCAAACAGCTCCATGTAGAAGGGAACCACATCGGTTTCGGTCCCGATCTGCTGTCCACCGATGAGGCGCAGGTCCGGCTGCATGTTTCCTCGCTGGGTTAGCGGGCGCGCCGTGACGTCTTCGCTTGTGGGCTGAGATCGGCAGCCGGAGCCGCGCCGGGGGAGGCGAGGGGCAACTCGACCGTGAAGGTCGTGCCCTGGCCTTCCTGGCTGGTGACGTTCAGCGTGCCGCCATGTTGCTCCACGGTTTGCTTCACGATCGAGAGTCCCAGGCCGGTGCCCACCTCCTCGAGCTTGCGGGCATTGGAGGCGCGGAAGAACTCGGTGAACAGCTTGGCCTGTTCGGCGGCGGGGATGCCGATTCCGGTATCTCGCACGCTCAGCCGGATCCGATCGGCGGCGGCCCTCTCGAAGGCGACCACCACCTTTCCGCCGCGCAGGGTGTACTTGATGGCGTTCGAGACAAGGTTCTCGAGAAGCTGTTGCAGCTGATCGGGATCGCCGTTCAAAGCCGGCAGGGCATCCGGCGTCTCGATGCGCAGGTCGATCTCCTTGGCGCGGGCGCTGTCGCGGAACGTGCGCTCCACATCCGCGGCCAGCGTCAGGGGATCGATGGCCACCGGCTCGAAGTCCCCGCCCTGGACGCGCGTCTGGGCGATGGTGAGCAGTTCCCCTACGGTGTTGCTCAGCTGCGTGAGACGGCTGTGGATACGCTCCAGATAGGCTCTCTGCTCGGGCGCTACGTCACCGATGTAGCCGCCCCGCAGCGCGTCGAGTATGCTGATCGAGGCGTTGACCGGAGCGCGCAGATTGTGCGTGACCTGAAGCATGATGCGGGTGCGCTCGAGCATCAGCTTCTCGGTGGCTTCGTAGGCGCGCGCATTCTCGACCGCCAGGGCCACGAGATCGGCGGCCAATTGCAGGAAGTCGGTGTCGGGATCATCGAACTGGTGCGGATCGCTCGCATACAGGCTCAGGACGCCGAAGGTGTTCTGCTCGACTCTCAGCGGCAGCATCAGCACGGCCTTGATCCCCGCGGCCCGCAGCGCGTCCCCGTACTGCAAAGGCTCGTCCTCGTACCGATCGAGACGGAAGATGACCCGCGGCTCACCCTCCAGAATGCGCCGATTCGGACGACTGGCCGCCACCGTCAGCTTACGATCCGCGATGGCCTGGCGGGGCAGTCCGGATACGGCCGCATAGCGCAGCTGCCGGCCGTCAGGGCTCAGCAGCTTGATGGCGGCCGCCGGCACTCCGGTGACCACTCGCAGCTCGTGCACGGCTCGGTCGAGTGCGGGTGTCATCTGGCGCTGGAGTCCGATCGTGCGGGCGATGGCGTTGAGGCTGGCGAGCTTCTCGTTCAGCTCGGCCACGCGGTCGGTGGCGTCGGCTAGCCCCAGCACGCGGTCGCGCAGGCGGCGCATGATCCAGGTCACCAGTCCCGCCGAGAACAGCACCACGGCCGCGAAGCAGAGCAGGATCGCCAGTTGGTGCGCCGGGGTGGACACGCCGGAGCTGACCCGGGTCAGGCCGGTGATCGGGTAGGAGATCCACAGGCCGGCATTCTCCCCCAGCGTGTGCAGTGCCAGTCCGATGATCGCGACGGCGGCGAATGTGTAGGCGAGCGCCCGTCGGAAGAGCACGGCCGCGAAGATGACGTGCAGGCTCAGGAAATGGAGCAGGGGGCTGTCCAGGGCGCCGGTGTAGTGGATGAGCACGAAGACCGCCGCGTAGTCGAGCACCACCTGAAGCATGTTCAGTCGCCGTTCGCGGTCGCGGTCGGTGCCGTCCGGATCGCGGGCGAAGGCCGCCGCAAACAGCGCATTGTAGAGGAGCATGACAGCCGCGACGGCCAGCAGCGGCCCGGCCGGCAATGCGAGGCCGGCCGGGCCGGCCAGAAGGACCGCGGCGACGATGATGGGTGGAATCCACCAGCGCACCCGCACCTGCCAGGCCGCGCGTGGGCCCCACACCTGCCGACGAATGCGCCCCCCGGCGGTCAGCTCATGGGCCAGCGTGCGGACAGTCTGCTCCGTTTCCATACTCCTCCTCCTCGCATCCCGCGCCACTATACCCGCGCGCGACGGCCAACGCCAGCGGCTCGCATGGGACGCCGCGCGGCGCGGAATCCAGGCCCTGGAGATGCGTGCCGTGCGATTGTACCGATCCTGCTCGACATCCGCGAGGGAGTTGGATATACTTTGCAATTCATTTGACCGGGAACCGTGTAAGCGGCCCCGGTTCTGTATAAGTTCTGCCGATCGAGAGTTCGAGCCACTCTCGGTTGGGCAGCTGTTACGTGCATTGTAGTAATACGTTACGGGTTTGTGGCCATCAGCCGACACGCTCGCTTGCGGGTGTGGGGCATAAGAAATCGGGATGGACACGAAAGGAGCGCGGTATGGCCAAGGTTCTGATCGTCGACGACGACCCGGACATCGTGGATGCCTGCAGGCTGTTCCTCGAGAAGGAAGGCTACGAGGTGGCATCCGCCATGAGTCGTTCGGAGGGCAAGCGGGCCCTGGGCGAGCACTCGCCCGACCTGCTGATCCTGGACGTCATGATGGAGGAGCCCGATGACGGGATTGCCATGGCGCAGGAGCTGCGCCGCGAGGGCATCGACATCCCGATTCTGATGTTGACCAGCCTTGCGAAGGTCACCGGTATGGAGTACGGGCGCGACAGCGACGTGCTCCCGGTCGACGAGTTCGTCGAGAAGCCGATCGCTCCGGCGGTTCTGATTGCCAAGGTCAAAGCACTGCTGGAGAAGTAGGAGGTTCCCGAGATGTTGGTTACTGACCGCGAGAAGCTGCGGGATGAGATTGCGGCGCTGGCCGATGCGCACGGCCGGGATCGCAGTGCGCTGATCCCGATCCTGCAGGCCGTCCAGAACAAGTATGCGGCCATCTCCGACTTCGCCATGCAGGTGGTGGCCGATCGGCTGGGCCTGCACCCGGTGGAGGTCTACAGCGTCGTTTCGTTCTACAGCTTTCTTGATCACCGGCCCAAGGGCCGCTTCATCATCCGCCTGTGCCGGACGATTTCCTGCGACCTGGCGGGCAAGGACATCATCGCCCGGCAGTTGGAGACCGATCTGGAAATCGCCTTCGGCGAAACCACTCCGGACGGCCGCTTCACGCTCGAGTGGGCCAATTGCATCGGGCTGTGCGATCAGGGGCCGGCCCTGCTGGTCAATGATCGGGCCTACACACGGGTCACGCCCGACGGCGTGCACAAGATCCTTGAAGCCTGCCGGCGGACCTTCGGCGTGTTCGCTGCAGAGGAGAAGGAGAGCCACCAGGTATGATCACGAGCCACACCGGACAACTGACCTTCCAGGACATCACGCCGGGCCAGGGCCTCACGGCGGCGCTGGGCATGCGTCGCTCCGAGATCATCGGCCAGATTTCGGCCGCCGGCCTCAAGGGCCGGGGCGGGGCGGGTTTCCCGGTCGGCGTGAAGTGGAATCTCTGTGCGGCCGCCAGGGGTGAGCGCAAGTACGTCGTCTGCAACGCCGACGAAGGCGAGCCAGGCACGTTCAAGGATCGCGTGCTGCTGGCCGAGTACCCCGACCTGCTCTTCGAAGGGATGACGATCGCCGCACTGGCGGTCGGCGCCCGCGAGGGCATTCTCTACCTGCGCGCCGAATACGCCTACCTGCGCCCGGGCTTGGAAGCGGCCCTGGCCCGCCGGCGGGAGCAAGGACTGCTGGGCAATCCGGCATCCGGCACTGCCGCGGGCAGCGAAGGCACCGCAGCCGGCACGGGGACGGCCGCCGACGGCACAGCGCCGGGCGCCGCGAGCATCGACTTCGACATTCGCATCCAGATGGGGGCGGGCGCCTATGTGTGCGGCGAGGAGACGGCCTTGATCGAATCGCTCGAGGGCCATCGCGGCGAGCCGCGCAATCGGCCGCCGTTTCCGGTGGATACCGGTTTTCTGGGCCGCCCGACGGTGGTCAACAACGTCGAGACGCTCTGCTGGGCGGCCAGCATCCTGGTCAAGGGCGCCGCGTGGTTCAAGGCGCAGGGCACCGCGGCATCGCCCGGTCCGAAGCTGCTGAGCGTCTCGGGCGATTGCGCGCGTCCGGGCGTCTACGAACTGCCGTTCGGCGCCACGGTTGCGCAACTGCTCGCGCTCGTTGGCGGGGAGGACGCCAAGGGCGTTCAGATCGGCGGCGCCTCCGGGCACATGATCCCGCCGGCCGAGTACGGGCGCACGATCGCCTTCGAGGATGTCTCCACGGGCGGATCGGTGATCGTGATCGGCCCCGGGCGCGACATGCTGGCGGTGGCTCACAACTTCCTGGACTTCTTCCGCGAGGAGTCCTGCGGGCAATGCACGCCCTGTCGTGAAGGCAACGCCAAGTTGCTCGAGGGTGTCGAGCTGCTTCAGCGGGGACGCTGCTCCACGCGCTACCTCAACGAACTGCGCGGGCTCAGCCGGACGATGCAGATCTCCTCGAAGTGCGGCCTGGGGCAGTCGAGTCCGAACGCCTTTCTTTCGATTCTCGATCACTATTCGATGGAAATCATGGGACGCACACCGGAGACCAACGGTCGTCCATAACACGCGGGGGCACAGATGTCCGACACGATCTCTGCAGCCAAAGGCCGCGCGCCGGTGAGCCAGCGCGGCCAGGTCGTCGACAGCGGCAACGGCGCCGGCATCGGCGCGACGGTCTCGGTCACGATTGACGGCCACCAGGTCAAGGTGCCGCTGGGCACCACGATTCTCGAGGCCGCCAAACAGATCGGCGTGCGCATTCCCACGCTGTGCCACCATGAAGATCTCTGCGTTGCGGGGGTCTGCCGAGTGTGTGTGGTCGAGGTGGTGGGGCAGCGAACGCTGCAGGCCGCCTGCGCCTATCCGATCACCGCGCCGCTGGAGATCCTGACCCATTCGCGGCAGGTGCGCACCGCGCGGCGTCACATCATCGACCTGCTGCTCTCGAAGCACTACGGTGAATGCTACGCCTGCGGCCGCAACAACAACTGCGAGCTGCAATCGCTGGCTCAGGAATACGGCGTCGACTACTTCCGCTTCGGTCATCCCGAGCAGCCGCTCTACGAAGAGGATCGCTCGAGCCACTCGGTCTTCCGCGACATGAACAAGTGCATCCTCTGCCGCCGCTGCGTCCGCACCTGCATTGATATGCAGGAAGTCGGTGTTCTCGAGGCGGTCGGGCGCAGTGACCAGACCGAGATCGCCACCTTCATGCACAAGCCGTTGGCCGATGTGATCTGTATCAATTGTGGGCAGTGTATCAACCGCTGCCCCACCGGCGCGTTGCGGGCCAACGATCCGACCGACGAGGTGTGGGCCGCGATCGACGACCCCGAGAAGCATGTCGTCATTCAGACGGCGCCGAGTCCGCGGGCGGCCATCGCCGAGTGCTTCGGCGAGGAGCCCGGCACGGCGCGCACCTTCGAGATGAACACCGCGCTACGCCGCTGCGGGTTCGACAAGGTGTTCGACACCAACTTCACTGCTGATCTGACGATCATCGAAGAAGGCGCGGAGCTTCTGGCAAGGTTGTACAAGGCCCTGGTGCAGAAGGATGCCAGCGCCGCGCTTCCGCAGTTCACGAGCTGTTCGCCCGGCTGGGTCAAGTACATCGAGCATTTCTATCCCGAGATGCTGGATCATGTCTCGAGCGCGAAGAGCCCGCAGCAGATGTTCGGCGCCCTGCTCAAGACCTACTATGCCAAGCAGAACGGGATCGATCCCGAGAAGATCATCAGCGTGGCGCTGATGCCCTGCTCGGCCAAGAAGTTCGAGTGCAACCGGCCCGAGATGTCCGACAGCGGCTACAAGGACGTGGACTACGGCCTGACCACGCGCGAGCTCGGAAAGATGATCCGGGAAGCCGGGATCGATCTGACGCAGATGCCCAAGTCCGACTTCGACGATCCCTTCGGATCGGCCACCGGATCGGGGGTGGTCTTCGGCGCCACCGGCGGCGTGATGGAGGCGGCGATCCGCACGGTGGTCGAGATCGTCTGTGGGATCGCGGTCGAGGATCTGTTCGAACACGCCGATGTCATGCCGGTGCGTGGATTCGAGGGGATCAAGTACGCCGAGCTGCCGATCACGAATGTGGGGCCGATGCCCGACCTGTTCAAGCCGCTGTTCCCGCCCGAACACCAGAACTGGGAGTGGCTCAAGGGAGCGACGCTCAAGGTGGGTGTCTGCCACGGAACGGCCAATGCCAAGAAGGTTGTGGAAGACATCAAGGCCGGCGGCACATTCAGCCAATGCCACTTCATCGAGTTCATGGCCTGTCCGGGCGGCTGCCTGGGTGGGGGCGGTCAACCGATCCCGACCACGCCGGAGATTCGTACGGCGCGGGCCAAGGCCATCTACGCCGAGGACGCCGCCTACACGGTGCGCAAATCGCATCTGAACCCGGCGGTCCTGGCGCTCTACGGCGAGGGGGCGTTCCTGGACATGCCCTGCGGCCACAAGAGCCACAAGCTGCTGCACACCGGCTACACCGCCCGCGGGAAGTTCATTGTGTAGCGCCGGCGCGCGGCGCGGCGGCGGCGTCATGGGCGGCGCCTGAAGGTCCGCCGGAGGCCCGGGTAGGAGATCTGGAGCGGCGGGTTGAGAAGGCCACGGGCCGGAGCGGGCGCGGCGTGCCGTGCCTGGTTCGGCCTGTGGCTTTTCCCGGCGCCACCGTTCGGCAGCAGGCGCTGCTCGTGTAAACCAATTCTCAGAAGGAAGTTGCAGATGACACGCTGTTGAAGTTGTCTGCTGGGTGGAATTCCCGTATTCTAATGCGATCCTAACATGAAACGGGTTTCCGAAGGGAAGGATCCGAAGAAGATGCAGGGAACACAGACCCATAATCGCAAACCCATTGCCCGAACGATCGATCGTCAGGAAAGGAAAGTCATGGAAGTACGCAATTGGAAGTTCTGGACCGGTGCGCTGATGGTCTTGGCAGTTGTCCTGGGGGGGTGCAGCAGCGATGACGACAACCCCGCGGGTTCCGGTAGCACGCAGGGGCAGTACGAGCTCCATGCCGGTTTCGTCAATCAAGGCAGCGTCGTGGCCCAGGATGGCGAGGCGATGGTCTTCATCGCCACGGTCGAGCGGCGCAACGCGTCGGATCCGTCGGCCAAGGATGCCATCGTGACGGTGGACGGCACGGTCATTCTGCTGATGGCCGCCGGCAGCACCGACGATGACGCGACCTTCATGTCGAACGAAATCGAGTACAACGCAGATGCTACTTATAGCGTGACCATCACGATCGGCGACAAGACGGCTTCCGCGCTGATCGAGACACCGGACTACGATACGACTGTGGCCATCACGGCCCCGCTCGAGGGAGCCACCTTCGTCGCCGGTGAGGCGGTGAGCATCGCGTGGGCCTATACGGGCGATGTGCCGGGCAAGGTTGTCCTGGCGGTCATGGGCGGCGCCGATGAGCTGTTCGAGAGAACCTTCGCGGGTTCGACGACCAGTCACACGATCCCGGCGGCCACGACGAACGATTGGGACGACTACGATCAGATCGAGATCTTCGTCGGCATCGGCGAGATGCAGAGCTGGTCGGGCGATGCGGCCTTCGAGGGAAGCTACTCCTACGTGCTCATCGCCACGGCGACTGTCTCGATCGTCCCGCAGGGCGAGGCCGGCCAGTACGCTATGGTGGGCATCCTGTGGGTCGACGACACGGGCGGTGATGATACCTTCGCTACGACGGTGATCGAACGCCTGAATTCGGAGGATCCGGGTGCCAATACATTCACGGTGAGTCTCAATGGAGCGAGCCTGCCGCTCCTGTTCGGCAATCCGGGTGCGGCCTACTACGAGGAGTCTTTGTCCTATTCGCCCGGCACGACATATACGTGGACGGTCACGGGAGAGGCCGGGTCGGCGACGGCCGCTATCACAGCCCCGAGCTACTCGACGGCTGTTCGTATCACCGCGCCGGCGGACAGCGTTGAGTTCATTGTCGGGACACCCTTGACGGTTACCTGGGAATACACCGGTGACACACCGGACAACGTTGTCATCGCGATGGTTTCCGATGACTACGCCGGTGGAGAGGAGAACATCTACTTCGCCGAACTGCCGGGTACGACGACGAGCCATACGTTCTCCACGGATGCCTGGGGCACCTATGACATGGTGGACATCGGCGTGTCCATTGTGAAGGAAGGCACCTGGGCTGGCACGATTGTGGATCCGGATGAGAGCGAGGCGATTCTGATCATCTCCACCGACGACCAGAGCGTGTATCGGGAGGGACAGGGGCCGGATCCGGGAAGCGATGAGTGGGACGTCTACTTCTCCATCAGCCAATACTACATCGACCAAGGGGCCTCCTCGGATGCCACGGTCGAGGTGCTGGATGATTTCGGCGATCCCTGCCCGGACGGTACGGCGGTGACCTTCACGGTCGATCCGGCCGGGGCCGCGACGGTCTCGCCGAATCCGGCCACCACGACCGATGGCGTCGCGAATGTGACGGTGACCGCGGTGGCTGCCTCAGGCAGTGTGACGGTCACGGCTACGGCTCTGGAGGACAGCGATTCGGACCAGTTCGAGATCGGGGATGTGCCTGAGCGTTTCTGGATGGTCCAGACAGAGGCCAATCCCGAGGATCCGCCGCTCGAGGCCCTGCCGGTCGGCGAGAGCGTTCGTGTCGAGCTGTCCATCGTGGATTTGATGTCCGGCGACCACTATGAGAGCGATGTTCGCCTGGTCTTGAACATGCTGATTGGAGGCCATGTCACGATCTTTCCGACCGAAGTCACGATCGCGGGAGGTGGCGGCACGGCCACGGTCACGGTGACCGGCGTCGCGGAGACGGACTCTTCAGAGATGGTCTTGATCGAAGCTCCGGATCCCGGAAACGAGGACATCGCCGGCGGCGGATTCTTTGTGGAGGTGGTGTCAGGCAAGTAAGCCCATCACCATGGGCCGCGGACTCCGCAGCGGGGACCGCGGAGGCTGGCATGGAATCTGGCCCGCGCGGCGCATCCGTTGCCGCGCGGGCCATTCTCGCTGCGAGTGCGACAGCGCATCAAACGTGATCCGTGTGCGCCGGCGCGTCAAGCGCGCCCCGTGTGCGCCGCGGGAATTTCCCTTACGCTTGGATTTCCAGCAAGTTGGCGCTCCGCGATCGTCCGCGGAGTTTACATACGTTACTGCTTCGTGAGCCCCGATTGCCCCTTCTTGTGCCCCTCCGGCTGCGGTACAATGGCGGGTGTGAATGGACATCCCGTGCCAGGCCGATCGGCTTCTGTCGGTGCCCGCCAGTCGTTTCAAGAGGATCGGCCCCGGGGGGGCAAAAGCTCTCCCGCGACATCGCTTTGAATGTGCACCCAAGAAGGGAGGAGCAGGCTAATGTTCACGATGACTCAACGGATGCGTAGTATTTTTCTCGTCGTGCTCGGTGCAGTCTTTTTCGTGGGCCCGTGGGCCTTGGCGGATGACAGCACACTGGAGAGCGCGCCGGTGATTACTCCCGATCCCGGCGATCCCACTCGGGATCCCCCTGTTCTGGTGATCTCATTCCACGATCCGATTGCGTACCATTGCATGGGGATCACCTCGGATGGTTCGTACTATTACACCATTAACGGCGGCAATGCCAGCTGGGGTGAGATCAGAACCTACGATCTCAGCGGAGACCCGGTTCACACGGTCACCTGCGCGATCGATGCCCGCAGCATTCACTACAATCCGGCCGATGGTCTGTTGTATGCCAAGGGCTACGATCGCAACTGGTACGAGGTCGATCCACAGACCGGTGCCTTCTCCGTCGCTCATGCCACCATGTTCCAGTTCTCGCAGAGTTCGGGAGCATTGACCCCCGATGGGGACTACATCATGGAGCATGAAGGCGGAACCATGCACTGGTACGACGCGGTCACGGGAGCGTGGGTCGACACGATGACCGGCTTCTATTATGGAAGCTCCCCCTCCCATTTCTCGATGGCCACCGATGGAGCCCGGTTGTTCACCTGGGATGGTACCCTGACATACGTCTACGATATGGAGGGCACCTTCATCGAGAGCTGGGAGATTCCCCAGGGCCACTACGGGTTCTCCCTCTCCTTTGCGAATGGGCTTATCTTCACATCGAATGACGACACTGACATGTGGTACGGCTACGATGTAGGCGGCGGGCCGACACCACCCGAGAGCCAGACCTGGGGTGCGATCAAGAGCTTGTACCGCTAGGGCCTCATCTGTCGCGCCGGCCTCGGCGGTCCTGGGGATCGCGGTGGTGGCGGTCGCCTCCGCGGCCTCGGCGGACGACGGCGAGTGGATGCGGGGTGGTGCCCGTGAGCGGGCACTGCCCCGTTTGACTGTGTTTGTGCGCAGCAACTGCGCCCGCGTCCGTGCCCGCCACGGCGCGCTGACTCCCTGCGCCGGCCACGGCGTGCTGACTCCCTGCGCCGGCCGCCCGCGCCCGGTTCGGTGAACTCATCCCTTGAAGATGGCCGGCCTTCTTTGCACACTACAGGAGGCGCAAGGTCGGCGTCGCGGCAGCAGGGTCGCGGTCGCACGGGCCGGCGCGAGAAACGGGGGGGGAACCATTGGAATTGCTCAGACGTGCGATTGACCAGCTTCCCGACAAGGGCGAGTGCATCTGGCAGGGTGTCTGGATCCGTCTCCCGGGCTGGGTCGAAGAGGACGAGGCTCGGCCTGCGCGGCCCTGGGCCTTTCTCTGGGTCAATCCCGCCGTGGATTTGCTCAACCCGACCGAAGGCGTCCAGCTTGGTCCGGCGCGGCCGACGGAGGTGCCCCTGCGGGAACTGGTTGACTTCGCGCGCAACGTGCAGTTCTCAGGCAGCCGGCCGACCACCATTGCGGTCAATCATGAGGAGCTGGCGAAGAAACTGACCCGGGCGCTGGATGGGATGAGCATTGCGGTGCTCTACGAGCCGGACTTGTCGATCGTGAAGGCGCTGCAGGAGAGCTTCTACGAGTTCGCGGAGGTCGACTCGGTGGGCGAGGGGATTCTCGGGGGACAGGGGGTGACCATCGAACGAGTTCGGTCGTTTGCCGACGCGGCGGCGCGGTTCTACGCCGTGGCTCCCTGGGAGTATTTGAACACGAACGATCCCCTGACGATCAAGACCGACCAGCGTCCCGCACCCGGAAAAGATCTGTCGAACCTGGTCGTGATGGGGGCCGAGGGACGGATGTTCGGATTGGCCTTCTACGATTCGCTCGACCAGTTCCAGACGCAGGCTTTCCCGGCCGAGGAGCCCGAGGCGGATCCTTCTGACATAAACCTGCGGCAATGGTCGGTGCTGTTCGGCCCCATGCCCGACCTGGTGGTGCCGGATGCCGACCTGTGGGAGGATGAGGAGCTTCCAGTGGCGGGGGAGGAGGCCTACCCGCTGCCGGTCCGTTTCCTGGGCGACGGCGATATCGAGCGGCCCGATGCCTCCGTCTTGCTGCACATGGAAGCCTGCCTGCGAGCCTTGACCTCCGTGACCGAGGAGAAGCTCGATGCGGGTCGGTTCGAGCATGTCGCGGCAACCTGTGCCGGACCGGTCAAGATCACGATGACGCTGCCTTTCATTCTGGAGCCGCCCTCGCGTGAGCAAGTGCTTGCCTGGGGATTCGAGCCGGATCGACGGGCTGCCGAGAAATCGTTCGATTTCCTCAGTCGGCTCATGGAAGAGCGCGAGTTCGCCTCCGTCGAAGATCTCCAGCAAGTGCTGAACGAGAATCTATCCGGCAAGAAGTTCGATGACCTTCCCGGGGACGACTCTCCCCAGGGACAGGCACGGGAGCTTTGCTTCCAGGCCTACGACAGCATCGGATGGCGCAAGCGCCAGCTGGCCCGGAAGGCGCTGGCCCTCGATCCGGCCTGCGCGGAGGCCTACGTGCTCCTGGGCGAGGAGATGCCCAATCCGAACAAGGCTCTGGCCTACTACGAACAGGGCATGGTGGCAGGTGAGCGGATGCTCGGCCGCGAGCGCTTCGAGGTCGACGCAGGCCAGTTCTGGTCGCAACATGATACCCGGCCCTACATGCGGGCACGGACGGGGGTGGCGCGAAACCAGATCCTCCTCGGTCGCCGCGCGGAGGCCTGCGGCCACTACTGGGCCCTGCTGGATCTCGACCGATCCGACCACCAGGGGCTGCGCCATGAGTTCCTTCTGAATCTGATGGAGACGAAGCAGTACGAGGAGGCCTTCCGGCTTCTCGACAGATTTCCGGAGGAGGAGTATCCGTCCTTTCCCTACGCGCGCGCGCTGCTGCTGTATCGTCGCGACGGCGACACGCCCGCAACGCGTCTGGCACTGCGGGCTGCGCTGGGTGCGAGCCGCCCGGTGGCCGACCTCCTGCTCCACCCGCGCAAGCGTGAGAAGATGCTGGAGGATCCGGAGTTCGAGTTTAATCTCTTCAGCCTCGATCCGGTTGCCTCGGCCTATTCCGCCACGTTCCCGCTCCTCAGGCTGTACGAGTCGATGCCCGAGGCCCGCACATGGTTGCAGACCGAGATGAAGCGCGGGAGGGGAACGAGCCGGAGCGGCAAGACGGGGCCGGGAGCAGCGAGAAGAGGCAGGAAGAAGAGCAAGTAGTCACAGCAGACGCGAGGGCCGAGGCGAACCCCGCCGGCCCAGCGACCGAGAAGGGACGCCACCTACAGCGTCGACGGGCCCGTGGCACCAGGCATATTGCATGCTCACGAAGTAGGTCCAGACCCGGAGGGTTCCATTCCAGACAGGGTGCAACTCCCCGGTCCAGATGACATTCGGCGCGCGGATGTAGATCGCTCCCCAGACGACCGGGATCGCGCGTCCTTCCTCGACTGTAGGCGCCTGGATTTGCTGTCAGTTTGCTGTCGGTGCAGCCAGTGTCCGTTCGGCCGGCTGGAGGGGGATGGAGTCGGCAACGATCGGGGATGTGCGGTGGACCCGATCCGATTGCAAGCCCCGGGGGACCTCAGGAAGGGGGCCTCAGGAAGCCACGGCCAACCCGCGGCCGCGCAGCGCCGTTGAGCACGCCCTCTTCGCGGAATCAGACGTACTCGCCCGCGGTGATGATCACACGATCGAGCACATCGATCACCATTGCTTCCCCGACCCTAACCAGCCGGGTCGTGATCTCGATGTCATCGGCGCTCGGAGAGGGATTGCCCGAAGGGTGATTGTACACCAGGATCAAATTGGGGCGTGGCCCTCCGCACTAGCCACCACCACGCGAATCCCTCAGCTATCCCGCGCTCCGTCGATCCACTCCCTGCGTCCCGAACGCAGATCGCCGATCTGCAAGTTCAGCACCATCCGCCTCGTCCTGCATGCCATTTCCCTGTTGGCCAAGGCTCCCAATCCACAGTATCCTGTAGCAGATGCGATGTCAGATGTGCATCGGCCGGGAGGGCCCAGTACAGGTAGAAGCAGACCAGAGAGGATGTACGCGGAGGAATCCTGGAGCCCGGCTACACAGCCCTGATGATGACCACGTTCAGACCGTTGATGGGTTTACCTACGGATACTGATTTGTTCGCCGAGGAAGACACGCGACGGTGCCAGTCTGGACACGCACGGACGATGGCGTGTTCGGGACAGCCGCCTCACAACTGCTCAACAAGAGGACGAGCGCACGGTGATGCCGACACTCCATCCAGAACGTCCATTCGGGAAAGGACATCACCCTAATTGATTGACACACAGCCTGATACGGGAGATTCGAACCGTCATCGCCACCCGGTGCACCCGGAGCACCGTCATGGTCAAGGTCCCCTGGCCCCGCTCGAAGCTGAATTCAGCCAGAGGACACGCTATGATAACCATCTCGTAGAGGGAGACTGGTATCGGATCTGACGCGACCGAAGACAGGGTCGTTCCCACAGCGGTAACTGGGGATGCGCATGAAGCGTAGTCCGCAAGAATGCCAATGATTACGGAGCCTGGGTTCAGATGCACATAGCCGCCGAACTGCACGGAATCGTCGCCAAGCTGGAGGAAGCCGGCATCGACTACGCGCTGTGCGGCGGGCTGGCAATGGCCGTCTACGCGATGCCTCGTGCGACCTTGGATATCGATCTTATGATTCAGGTCGAATCCCTTGACCAAGCCGGGCGTGTTGTTGAGCCACTTGGATTCACGATGGATAGCGCACCAATGGATTTCCATGACGGCGACGTCAGGATATCGCGATTCACAAAGGTCGACTCCCACAGCAATGAGGTTCTTGTTCTTGATTTCCTTCTCGTGACTGAGAAAACATCAGCCGCATGGGACAGTCGACGTGACTTTGAATGGGAAGGAGGGAATCTCCGGGTTGTATCGCCTGAAGGTTTGATTCTCTTGAAAGAGCTGCGTCGAAGCGGCATTGATGAAGACGATATAGACTACTTGAGGAGCATAACTGATGAAGATTGACATGAGTCCTGCGGCTATCCGCCAGAGACTCGAGCAAGTGGAGGCCCTTCGGCGGCTGTGTTTGTCCCTGGCCAGATCAAGCGCAGGACGCGAGGTGATCCGGAGATTCCCGGCGAACAATAAGGTTCAGCGGACCTCGCTCGCGCTCGGCCGCTGACCGTTGCGTTATCCCGGCTGCTTCCAAACCCGCGCTTGGCTTCCTTCTCGCCCGCGACGTGCGTGCGCCATGGCCTTGGATCGATCCAGCGCCGCGATCAGCTGCCCGTTCCTAGCGCCCGAACAGCGTAGGGAGTCCGGGCATGTGCATTCGACGTGTGCGGATCGCATGGCGCATGCTGATCTGCCGGCCCGTGCTGGAGTGCGCCGCCGGGGCAGGCATCGGCCGTGAGTCCGATGAAGAGCGCGCGCAGCAGGAGTCTGTCGCATTCGATTTCGTAGCCGCAGTGGTAACCGCGCCAGCAGGCGACCTTCATCGGGCAAGGCGTGAGCCCGTGGTCACGCGGAGCGAACAGGCCCGCGCCCCCGGCCACGGCGATCTGGTTGTCACGCCACGATAGGCCACCGTATCTTGAATCTGTGCGGCCACTCCTGCCTCCCACACCTGGCGTCGCGCTCGAGCTTCTCACGGGGAGTGAGAAGGTCTGGAAGATGCCCGGGGAGAAGTGATTTCAACATGGGTTGAAAGAGAGACGGAGCGGTCTGGGCCTCAGACCTGTCAGCCGGCGGGATGTGGACCACGCTAAGAGAATTCGACGCAAGGGGATATGGCCTCCGGGGTTGCCCTTGTCTTCCGTGCCCGCTCTTCCTGGCATGCCTTCTGCAATCTCGCTCTGTGCTGGGCGCTCCGGCGCCTTCGGCAACAGGTGAGGGGCGGGGGCATGACCGAGCGTGATCCGATCCGTGCATCTCTCGCGCGCTGAACGGGAGACACCCGGCGACCGTGAGCCTCCTCTCCGCAGCATATCGTCTTGGCACGATTCGAGTGCCTACCCTACGAACGTACAGGGTTCCCCTTGTTTGCCGCGGGGCGAGGCTGGCCGGTGGCGCATGCTCCGCGGTCCGGGAGGCCGAAGAGGCACAAGGTTGCTTCCACATCGCTCCAGATGATCATCGGGTGGCGAGATCGGTAGCCTTGCACGCCAGAATGGCATACCCTCGCA
This sequence comes from uncultured bacterium, assembly GCA_964417675.1. Lineage (GTDB taxonomy): Bacteria > Eisenbacteria > RBG-16-71-46 > CAIMUX01 > WJJG01 > CAYQJL01. Next base: position 22,116 of record CAYQJL010000068.1, read on the forward strand.
AACCACAGAGCAATCGAAGACGCCGGCCTTCTAGGCTGGCGGGAACCATCAGCGAATGTTCGTCCTCGACGGGGAGCCCGGCGCAGACGGCTGCGCGTCCTCGGCGGGGGCCAAGGAGGAGGAAAGATATGGCCAAGGCTCGAATCGGGATCAATGGGTTTGGACGAATCGGCCGCTGCGCGCTCAAGCACATCATCAAGAGGGAAGAGGCGGACGTCGTCGGGATCAACGATCTGGCCGACATCGGCGATCTGACATACCTGCTGAAATACGACTCCGTCCACGGCTGGTATCCGCCCAAGACCAGCCATGATGAGCACTCGATCCAGGTGGACGATCACAACATCCATTTCTTCTCGGAGAAGGATCCGGACCGCATTCCCTGGGGCAAGATCGGGGTCGACATCGTGCTGGAGTGCAGCGGCGTCTTCCGCAAGCGCAAGGAAGCGGCCGGCCACATCGAGGCCGGGGCGAAGAAGGTCATCATCTCGGCGCCCTCGGAGGATGCCGATGCCATGTTCGTCCTGGGCGTGAATCACGAGACCTATGATCCGCAGCACCATCACGTCGTTTCGAACGCCTCGTGCACGACCAACTCGTTGGCCCCGGTGGCCATCGTCTTGCATGAAGCGTTCGGCGTCGAGCATATCATGATCACGACAGTGCATGCCTACACGTCCAGTCAGTCGCTTACCGACATCCCGACCCGCAAGCGGCGGCGCGGGCGGGCCGCCGGCGTCTCGATCGTACCCACGACGACCGGCGCCGCGCGGGCGACCGCCAAGGTCATCCCGGAGCTGGAAGGGCGCATGGACGGCATCGCCCTGCGCGTGCCGGTGCCGAACGGATCGATCACCGACATGGTGATGACGCTCAAGAAGGATGTGACCGCACAGAGTGTCAACGCCGCCCTTCAGGAAGCGGCCGGCCAGGAACGGCTGCGCGGCATCCTGCGCGTCACAGAGGAGGCGCTCGTCTCGCGGGACATCATCGGAGATCCGCATTCCTCGATTGTCGATGCGGAAAGCACGATGGTGCTCAGGGACCGGGTCGTCAAGGTGCTGGCCTGGTATGACAACGAGTGGGGCTACTCCGCCAGGATGGCCGATCTCGCTCACCTGATGGCGCGCAAAGGGTTCTAGAGGAGACAGCCGGCTCAGAGTGTGGAATCCATGGGCAGAGGGTGCGCGTGCCAGGGCTTGTTCCGCGGCAGCGACGCCGTCATAATGCAAGCGGCGAGGCTGGCCGACCGGCGACACCGCACCCGTGGAGGATTCATGACCACGCGACACGTCCGTCTGATGTCCGCGCTGCTGCTCTGCCTATGCGCGCATGGCTCCGCCGCCGCGGGTGGCGCCAGCGTATCCGCAGGACTGCCGGCGCGACCCCAGGAACCGCGTGAACCGCACGCCTACGCCGTCGAGGATGTGCGCTTCGGGAGCGGCGACACGGGGGCCGCGCTTGCGGGGACCCTGACCATGCCGAGCGGCGGGCGACCCGTCGCGGCGGTGCTCTTGCTATCCGGCGCCGGCTTCCAGGACCGCTGTGAGACCCTGTACGGTCACCAGCCCTTGAAGGTGCTTGCCGACCGGTTGACACGCAAGGGCCTTGCGGTTCTGCGCGTGGACGACCGGAGCACAGGGGCTGCAACCAGCGACGATCTGCACGCTACGCCCGAGAGCTTTGCCGCGGATGCGTTGGCGGGAGTGCGTTTCCTGGCGGCGCGCCCCGGCATCGACAGCACGAGAATCGGGCTCGTGGGCCACGCAGAAGGCGCATTGAGCGCCGCGATCGTGGCCGCTCAGTTCGCGGAGGTCTCCTTCGTCGTGATGCTGGCCGGGCTCGGCATTCGCTGGGATGAGAATGCGCAGCTGGCGGAGGCCGAGCGCCTGGGGCGCCTGGAGACGAGCCAGGAGGTGACGGCCGCCTCCCTGGAGCTGAACGAGCGGATCTTCGCCGCGGTGCGGGCTGAGCCGGCCTGGAAGCTTCGGGATGCGGCGATACGCGGGGCGATCGTCGATTGGCGGGCCTCGCTCGCCGGGGACGCCAAGCTGGAGTTCGATCATCTCTCGCGGGAGCATCCCGACTGTTGGAATCGTTTGGCCGAGCGATTCGCTCAGCCGCAGTATCGATATTACCTGAACGTGGATCCACGGTTGTTCATCCGGAGAGTGACCTGCCCGGTTCTGGCTTTGTGGGGCGGCCAGGATACCGAGGTGATCCCGGAACCGAACCTGATGGCCTTGGAGGCCGCGCTGCGCGCGGGCGGCAACCGGCAGTACGCGATGCGGGTTCTTCCGGAGCTGAACCACTTGTTCCAGCACAGCACGACCGGTTTGGCCGAGGAATACGCCGTGATCACCGAAACCTTCGCACCGGATGCGATGGATCTGATTGCGGACTGGATTCTGGCGCGTATGCGCTGACAGCGCTTGCGCGCGGGGGCATCGGCTGGCCGATGTGTGCGAAACTGCGCAAACTCCGGTAGGCTCGTGCGAAGACACCCACGGCAGCCTGGACAGAAGCTCGTTTCATCCGCTGCGGGTCAGCCGATGGGGCGGTGCCAAACGAGATAGGATGCCGAGAGCCGGGCATTGTCGTGCCCACCGCGAAAGGAGGTTTTTGTGCAAGTGACTGCAATGAATGAAGCGGTTGCTTCCCGCGGGGAAGAGACCGGCTGGGGCTGTTCTCGGTAGTGGACCGATTCTGACTCGATTCGCCCGCCCCTTGCCCTTCTCACTCCCCAGGCGTGAACGCCGCCCAACGCTTCTCGAAACTCACTGAGCATGCGTGCGGTCAGCATACGTGCTGGCAGCAGCTGTGTGGGCGACAGGCGACGCACCGGCTTTCCGGCCGGAGCGTCATGATCCATCCGATTCATTGTGGAGAATGAACCATGCAACTCGATGTGCTGGGCTGGGGACCGTCCTGGGCTCAGAAACTCATGGCACTGGAAGACTCAGATCTAACACCGGCCCGAGTGATCCGCGAGGATCGGGGCCGCTATCTCATCGTGACCGAATCCGGGGAGTGCAGCGCCCGGTTGGCGGGACGCTTTCGCTATCATGCCGTCGAGCCCAGTGATTTTCCGACCACGGGCGACTGGGTGGCCATTCGGGGCAATGGGCAGGCGCGCGAGTTCCAGATCCAGTCGGTCCTGGCGCGACAAAGCGTGTTCCTGCGCAAGGCCGTTCTGGCCGGGGATCGTACCGAGGAGCAGGTTGTGGCGGCCAACATCGACACCGCCTTCTTGGTCGCAGGCCTCGACACCGAATTCAAGGTGCGACGCCTTGAACGCTATCTGGCCATCGCCTGGGACAGCGGGGCGACACCGGTCATCATCCTCAACAAGAAGGACCTGGCCGCGGACGCCGGAGAGCTGCTTCAAGCGACTCGGAAGATGGCCGGCCCGGTACCGGTGCTGGCGATCAGCGCGCAGTCGGGCGAAGGCCTGGAGGATCTGCGGCAGTGGATCGAACCGCGCAAGACCTACGCCTTCCTGGGTTCATCGGGGGTAGGCAAGTCGACCATCATCAACGCGCTGCTCGGGGAGGAGCGTCTGGCGGTTTCCGCAATCAGCCAGTTCAGCAAGAAGGGTCGTCACACGACCACCGTGCGCGAACTTCTGCTGCTGCCCGGCGGCGCGATTGTGCTGGATACGCCCGGAATGAAGGTGATTGGCGCCTGGTCGGACGACGGCGGCCTGGAGCGCACCTTCGCGGATGTGGAGGCCTTGGCCGCGCTGTGCCGGTTTCGGGACTGCCGGCACGGCACCGAACCGGGCTGCGCGGTGCGGGCGGCCATCGCCGAAGGCGATCTGGACGCCGGGCGACTGCGCAACTACCTGCGGCTCAACCGGGAGGCCGAGGGATTGGCGCAGAAACGCAAGCGGCTGATCGCACAACAGCGCCGAGCCCAGCAGTACAGCCGCGCAAAGCGCAACGGATGGGACAGTGCGGGTGAGCGCGAGGGGCCACGCGGGTGAGCACGCCAAGGCGTGCGCCAAGGGTTGCCCAGCCCATCGCCGCGGGAAGGGCCGTGGAGAGGATCAATAGCCTTCGGTGACATCCACCGGATGGGGAAGGGGCTCGCCCGCCGCGGCGCAGCGAAGGGTGGCGGCGATGGCCGTCACGCGGAAGCGCTCGGATTCCTCGAGTCCGAGCGCGCCGCCACGGTGTGGGCTCATGACCACGTTGGGGAGATCGGCGAAGGGATGATCCGCAGGTGCGGTGCAGGTTCGTTCTGCCTCCGCGGCGGGGTAGTTGTACCACACATCGAGTCCGGCGGCCCGAATCCGCCCGTCGCGCAGGGCATGGTAGAGGGCGGTCTGGTCGAGGACCGGGCCGCGTCCAACATTGACCACCACCGCATGCGGGGGAAGCCGCGCGAACTCCGCCGCGCCGATCAGGCCGCGCGTGCGATCGGTCAGAGGGAGGGCCGCGAGGAGGGCATCCGTGCGCGGCAATTCCTCCATCAGCCGTTGCGGACCCACGACGCGCAGGTTTGCGGCGGTGTCGTCCACTGCCGGGTTGTCTGCGGAATCACCAGCCGAGGTCCCGTCGCACCGCCGACGCAGTGCGGTGACGCGCATGCCGAGGCCGAGGCAGGCGCCGGCGATCCGCCGGCCGATAGCGCCGTAGCCCAGCACCAGGGCCTGTTTGCCATGCAGCAGGACGGACGGATTCGGCTCGTAGCGGGGAGACCAATCTCCCGTGCGCAGGCTGCGATCCATCGGGACGATGAACTTCGCCGCCGAGAGGAGCAGGGCCATGGCCAGTTCGGCGGCCGGGCCGGCGTTGTGGTGGATGTTGTGCATCCGCAGGTGAGGCCGCGCCAGCATGAGCTCGCGCGTGCGGGCCGGTACGCCGGCATAGGGAATCAGCAGGACCTTCAATTGAGGACTCGCGTCGAGGAGTCGCTCGCTGGGCCTTCCCGCGATGAGCAACTCGTAGGAGGCAGGCTCGGGCGGATCCTCTCCGTAGGTCAGCGAGACCTCCGGCACGAGGCTCTCGAGGCAAGCGCGCAGCGGTTCCTCGGGCGGGTTGAGCATGTGTGCGTGCACGGTGCCAGTCTAGCACGGCTGGGACGACACCACGAGCGCCGGTTCGCCGCGGGCCAGGGGTCCGCGGGCGCCACCCCGCGGGCACGCCGCGCCGCGGGCCACGCCACTCCGCGGGCGGAACGGACACCGGTCTCTTGGCGTCCGGACAAGGCTCTCCGGGCACGTGGGATCATTGCGTGATGGCCTGTCCGATCTGTTACAGTCCCTGGAAACGGACCCACGGGCGCGGGCGCTGGATCCCGGCCGGAATCCTTCATGGGGAGACATGATCGGTGACAGGACAGGATGGCCCCGCATGGGGCAAGATCGCGGCGCGCTCACGGACTCCTATCATGAGGATGCGACCGGCAGTGGGGTTGGCCTTCCCAGACGCTCGGGTGCCTCGCGGGCCCCTGCCATGGCGCCGGCTGCTATCTTCCCTGTCGGTTGCGATGGTGTCGGCCGTTGGCATGGCGACGGCTTTGCTTGGTCTCGGGCTGCTTGCCGAGCCAGGTCGGGCCGAACCGATCGGCGAGACGGCCGCTCGCTCGAGCGCCCTGGCCGAATTCTCACTCGGCGTTCGCGCAGGGACCGTCTTCGCCCAGCACACAGGAACCGAGGAGCGCGATAGCCAATACGCGGTTCAGGCCGGGTGGCGAACCGGCTTCATGGCCGGTGTGCTTCTCTTCTGGCCGGTGACGGAGCGCTTTGGACTCCAGCAGGAGTTTCTTTACGTTCAAAAGGGTTCGCGCCAGGACATCGCCGTCGACATTCTTGATGTTCCCGCCCAGCTGGATGTCCGGTACGAGATGGACTACTTCGAGCTTCCGATTCTCTTACGATTTGCCTGGCTCCGGTGGCCCGCTCGCGAGGTCTACTCGATCGTGGGTACGGCCCTCTCGCTCAAGCTACGCGACCGATATGTCTTGAGCGGCGAGGTCGACGACGGCGTAGAGGTGGTGCCGCTGCGCGCGGATGCTGACATGGCCGAGGTGGATATGTTCGATTACTCGTTCGTCTATGGACTCGGCGTGGAAGTGGATGCCGCGGCGCGACGGCTGCTGATCGAGTACCGTTTCGTGAGCGGCTGGAACTCTCTGGCGATGCCGACCTACGCGTATGTGCCGTTCGGCGAGGAGGAGGTCCTGATCGAAAATGATCCGGTGCCGCTGAAGAACCAGACCCACAGCATCAGCGTGGGGATTCGCTTCTAGGAGGATCCGCATGAGAACTGTAACCAAGACGTGCGTCCTGTCACTGCTTGGCGTCCCGAGGCTGCCTGGCGTCCCGAGGCTGCTTGGCGTCCCGAGGCTGCCTGGCGGTTTGTTGCTGCTGGGCGTCCTGTCCAGCGCCGCGGTCGCGCACGGCCATGCCTACTGGAACGAGATCCGCCACAGCGCCGGCCTGCCGGAGGGTCGGATCGAGATTCGTATGGAGAATCCCGGCAACGGGGGCACACAGAACTACCTTCTGTATCCGGGGACCGGTGTCGAGGAGGTCGCCATGGATCTGATCCCCGACGGGCCCTCCACGCTGGCCGCGACGGCGCCGGGGCCGGTCGACGAACCGCGTCCCTATGGCTTCCGACTGATCCAGGGGGACGCGATCGATGTGATGCCGGTGCGGATCGCTGACGGGCTCTGGCCGGCGCCCGAACAGCTGACCCGGCTGGCGACCGATCCGGCCGGTGACGAGCTCTTCGGGTACGAGCATCTGGATCTGGTCGATTGCCGCGTGAGCTTCTCGGGCGATCAGCTGCATGCCTCGCTCACCAATGTCGGCGGCGGGTACCCGGTGTCCCAGGGCCTCAGCTTCTTCGGATATCTGCTGGGGATCGTCGACCCGGCTCAGGCCGATCCGGACACGGTGTTCGCCTTGATGTACACCTTCGAGCAGGCCGGGATCATCAGCCCAGGGCTCTACAAGGTCACCGGCACCGGACTCGGTGACCTGCAGCGCCTGGGGGACGTGGTGATCGAGGAGTTCCCGGCCTCGAACTCACTGCGGCTCTCTTGCCAGCTCGGTGATCTGACCGGCGATCCCTACTTCCAATCCTGGTTCGATCCGGCGGATCCCACGCTCGACGTTGCCGGGTTCACCCAGCGGATCACCCTGCTGGGCGGGGTTCGGGAAGCCGATCGCACGCCCGGCGGCCGGATGTACCTGCGGGAGTTCTTCGTCGAGCCGGGCGAGAATGCACTGCCGGCGATCTCCGATCCGGCGTTTGAGGGTGCCGGCGCCGAGGCCGTCGCCAGGATCGACTACCTCGATCCGGACGGCCACTGCCCGGTATTGGCCGAGCTCGTCTTCGATGGGATCCACAGCTACCCCCTCTATCCCGAGACGTTGGACTACGGACAGACGGTAACCTACACGACCAGCCCGGGGATCGAACCGCTGGTCCAGGGCGGCTGGGCCACAGCGGTCTTCCGGTTCAGCGACAACCAGGTCGATGTGGTCGAATGCGAGACGGGACCCACCGCCGTGGAGGAGGGCCGCGCCATCAGACATCCGGGCCGGCTGGTGCTCTCGGTCTCGCCCAATCCACTCACGCGCGCGGCCACCGTTCAGCTTGATCTCCCGCAGACCGGGCGCACGCGCGTGGCCGTCTTCGATGCCGCGGGAGCCTTGGTGAGGATGCTGATCAACGACGAACTGCCCGCGGGGCTGACGACGTTGCGCTGGGATGGCCGCGATCGGGCGGGGCGGGTCGCCGAGGCCGGGGTCTACTTCCTCGAAGCCAGCGTTCCCGGGGGCGTCGCTGCCCGCAGAATCGTGGTGCTGAACTGAGTCTTGCGTCGCCACCGGGACATCGACCTGGACATCTCGGTAGCCGCCCCCTAGCTCGACGTCGGCACCTACGATGTGACCGTGATCGGCCATGCTGCGTGCGTGACCGTCTCGCGCGGTGCGATTGACGACTGCACGTGACTGGGCTAGGCGATCCACTTGCGGCGGATGTTGCGCAGGCTCAGGGCGAAGAGCAGCGTGCAGAACGCGGCCAGCAGGCTGAAGGCCAGCGACGGCGGCAGGTGGGCGGACTGGTGAATCGACCCGTGCAGCAGATCGGCTCCGTACGTCAGCGGCAGAGCGTAGGACAGGGGTCGCAGCCAGAGGGGAAGCTGGGCGATGGGGAAGAACAGGCCGCAGAGAAAGAGCATCGGGAAGCGGAAGAAGTTGGAGAACGTCTGGGCCTCGAAGACCTCGCTGACCGACACCGCAATGAACAAGCCGAGGAATGTCGAGCTGACCGCGATGAGCGCAATCGCCGGAATGAGCGTCGGCCAGTGGATTCCGGAGAGGTCCATCAAGAAGGCGGCCATGATGACGGGAATCGTGGCGTTGGCCATTCCGAACAGGATCGCGCCGGCGGTCTTGGCCAGCATGAGAAGCTCCAGTGGGATGGGAGCCAGCAGCAGCCGTTCAAAGGAGCGTCCCTTCTTCTCGAACGTCACCGTGACCGATAGCAGGCTGGTCGTGCCGAACAGCACGGAAACGGCGATCACACCCGGCAGCAAGGCCGGGATGCTATCGAGGCCTGCGCCGGAGCGAATGAAAAACATCCCCGTCCAGGCGAGCGGGAAGATCAGCCCCCAGCTGATGTTGGGCGGCTTGAGGTAGTAGGCCCGGAAGTCCTTTGCCAGAATGCTCCAGAATGCGGTCCCGGTCTTCCTGGCACCGCCGTGCATCTTGGCCTCGCTCTTCTCCGGCTTCATGCGCCGCCGCCCATCCTGGCCTTCTCCTTCTCCCGCTTCATGGCACCCGCCTCGATCCCGGTGATCTCAACGAAGATATCCTCCAGGGACGGCTGCATCGTACGCGCCTCGGAGACCTCCACGCCGCACTCCTCCATCAAGTGCACCAGCGGGCCGATCCGTACAGGCTCGCGGGACTCCAGGCGCACCGCCGTGTCGGAGACTGCCTGGCACTGCAGGTCCGGGAAGGCGGCCATGATCGATTCGCACAACCCGGCGGCTCCCCGCGAGACGGCGAACTGCATCACATGGCGTCCATCCGTGCGGCGCATCAACTCGGCGACCGTGTCAATGCGGACGATGTGACCCTTGACGATAAAGGCGACGCGCCGGCACAACCGTTCAGCTTCCTCGATGTAATGGGTCGTCAGGAAGATGGTCGTTCCGCCGGCATTCAGGTCCGCGATGAGTTGGCGTATCCGCCGGGCGCTGGCCACGTCGATGCCCGTGGTCGGTTCGTCCATGAACAGGATCGACGGCGAGTGGATGATCCCGGCCGCGATGGTCAGCTTGCGCTTCATGCCCTTGGAATAGCCGGCGAACCTGCGCCCACCCGCATCGCTCAGGCCGAAGCGAACGAGCAGCTCCCCGGCACGGGTTCGGCGGCTGGATCGGCTCATGCCGTAGAGCGACCCGCAGAAGGTCAGGTTGTCGAATCCCGTCAACTCGGGGTACAGGTTGCTCTCATCGGGCACCACGCCCATCAGGTGCTGGGCGGCCTTGGGATGCTTCGTGCAGTCGATGCCCCCGATGCAGATTGTGCCGGCATCGGCGCGGGCCAGGCCGGTGAGCACATTGATCGTCGTGCTCTTGCCGGCGCCGTTCGGTCCGAGAAAGCCGAAGAGCTCACCTTCCCGCACATCGAAGTCGATCCCGGCCACTGCCTGAACGGCGCCGAACCGCTTGGCCAGGCCGCGCACTTCAATGGCCATCTTGGGATCCGCAATACTACGCTCGCCAGGGACGCACCGATTCATGCGACTGATTCCCTTCGTGTGCGGGTAGCTCTACCGCGGTTCGCAGGGGTGCTCGGCGCCATCCCCGTGGCAGATGCGGATCTGCTCGGGCGAGCAATCGCCCGGTCTTCCCTTGAGCCGCTCGGGCTGTTCACAACCTGGCGTCTCGACGCGCGGGTGACAGCAGGGGTGGTGCTTCTGGCCGCCGTGGCACTGGCGGATCTTCTCCGGCGAGCATTCGGCGGGCGGATTCGTCAGCTTCTCCGGCTTCTGACAGCCTTCGTCTCTTTCCTTGCGGCACATGCTGATGCTCCCTTCCAGTTGCCGCCGGCTTGCCGGCGGACGTCGAGCAGCCCGTCCAACTCCCCGCGCCAGGCGGCGAGGGTCTCTTCATTCAGGCGGTAATGCACGAAGTACCCACGCTTCTCATCGATCACGAGTTCGGCATCGCGCAAGACTCGCAGATGCTGCGACACGGCCCCCTGGGTAACATCGAGGCGATGGGCCAGGGCATTGACGCACAGGGTCCGCTCCTTGAGAAGCTGCAGGATGCGTATCCGTGTTTCCACGGAGAGTACCTTCAGCCAGCGGGCGATTTCCTTCGATTCCGTCATATTAGTCTCCGCGCATATACTATTGCACTCGAGGGATGCGGCGTCAACCTCCATCGGGGCGGGTCCCCAGGGCGGGAGATCGATACGGATCGGCGTCTCTGGCTGCCGCGGTGCCATTGAGCATGACCGGCCGGCGACTGCGCTTGAAGGAACGTCGGGTAGATGCTATGTAGACACGGTGCTCGGGCGAAGCGCGATTCGGCAAAGCGCGCACCCGTAGCACGCGAACCGGCCACGCGCGAACCGGCCACGCGCGCTCCGGCAGCCCGCGGGCGTGCGGCACAGGCATTGGCGGTTCCATGGTCCGGTCCTTGGCCTGGCATGGAGAGGATGTGCCTGCATGAAGACCCTGCTGACCTTCACCGGCTATCATGACCCCTATTCGATGGGCCTCGTTGGCGATGAGGAGCAGCCCGGTCCGATCCTCTCGCTCCTGGTCGCCGAGCCGTTCGAGCGGGTGATCCTGTTCGGCACACCCAATACCGAGCGGCAGACGAAGGAGACCGAGGAGGCGCTGCGCGAGCGTCACGCGGAGCTCGAGGTCGAGGTCCGGCAGATCCCGCTCGAGGATCCCACCGACTACCTGGCCATCCTGGGTGGCCTGCGTGGACAGCTGGCCGAGATCTACGCGGGCGATCCCTGTCGGGACTATGCGATCAGCGTGGCAAGTGGCACGCCGCACATGCATGCTTGCTGGTTGATGCTGGTGGCCAGCGGAGAGATCCCGGCGCGGATTCTCAATGTGCGGCCCCCGCGCTTCGTGACACCCGAGAAGCCACTGGTGGCCGAGCTCGATCCCACGGCGCCTGAGTTTCCCGAGATGCGAAGCGTCCTGGGTCGGATGACGGCGTGCGCTCCGCTGTCTGAGCCCGCCGGGGACCTGCCGCCGACGACCGATGTCGGCCGGATCGTACGCGAGCTGGGCCTGGTGGTCGATCATCCCCG
>CAYQJL010000069.1:0-24926 GCA_964417675.1 uncultured bacterium
CTCGCGATCACCTTGACGATCCAGCGACCCACGAAGTAGAGAATCGCCACGGGCAGGACCACCACCAGCCCGCCCAACAACGTGGTCTGAAGAAACAAGCGGATTCTTCGCATCGACACCTCCTGCCTCGTTGCGACCGCCCGCGGATGGCATCACGCGATTATCTCAGGCGGATGATCCGGCGTACATCTTCGAAGCGATCACGCTCGCTCTTGAGCCGGTAGAAGTAGAGGCCGCTGGGAACCGGCCGCCCCCCGCCGTCGGTTCCATCCCAGATGACGCGATGCCGGCCGCCGGGCATCTCACCGCGCAACAGATGCCGCACCACGCGGCCCTCGAGGTCCAGGATGCTCAAGGTGACCGGCCCCGCGCGGACTACATCGAACAGCAAGGTCGTCTCCTGCCGGAAGGGGCTGGGGCCGCCGATTCGCAAGGCTGGCTGCAGAGGAAGCTGCTCGCGCACCGGAACATCGGAAAGGAAAGAGTAGCTCAGGATTTCCACATCGTCGATGTACCAACCATCCAGGGCGTCCAGCATGCCCTGGTTGCCATCCGAGCCGAAGCGGAAGCGGAAGCGGACCGTTCCGCTGTGGCCCTCGATCCGGCATACCGCCTGGCGCCAACCATAGAATCCCGAGAAGACGGGGGTGCCCTCGGGGAACGGGCCCGGAGGCACGTCGGTCTTGATCAGGAAGTCATACCCGGTGAGCGGATAGAGCTGCTGCCAGGGGCCCCCATTGAGAGATGCCTCGACGAGGCCGCCGTCCTGGGCGTACCCCGGCCCGCTCATGGATAGCTGCGCCCGGATGTGGTGCCAGAAGCGCAGCTCACAGATCTCTGCGAGTATGATCTCCGGCGAGATCAGGGCGGCATCCAGTAGGTTGGGATACACGGCTCCGGAATCCACGGCGCCACACTTGAAGGCCAGAAATCCCTCGGGCGTGTGATTGCGATGATCGCTCAGATGCCAGGCGTCGCCGTATCCCGCGAGCACGGCCTCGTGGGTCCAGTTGCCGTCCCCCTGCTCCATGGGATCGTTGAAGCCGCCGACCGCCAGCTCCAGCGTCAGTGTGTCGGTGTAGCCCCAATCCGCTTGCAGGGCAAGATCGAAGGACAGCAACTCGGGAAGCGGGCACCCGGGTGAAACGGCGATCCGATAGACGGGGGTGAGCCGTCCGGACTCACGGCTCTGCAACGTATCGATGCCGGCGCTTCCCTGCTCGATCTCGACGAACGGGGAGTCGGTGAGCAGGGTGGCCACGAGGTTGGTAGCGTTGGCATTGCCGATGTTCTCGAGCCAGACCGCGATGTCGGCGGATTCACCCGGTTCAAGGATGCCGTTGCCACCGTCGTCGATCAGATGAGCAACGTACACGATCTGGGATCCCATGGCGTACTCGGTGAAGGTGCGCGACCACACGACCGGTTGGCCGCCGGGTTCCTGGGCGCTGAGGTCGAGGGTGAACTCCCAGTTGTGAACCATGGGGGCCGTGGGCAGCACATCGAAGACGAAGGCCTGCAGCGGAAGGCCGCTGGCGCCCGGATCCAGATCCGCGTAGGTGGTCAGGCCGCTGATCATCTGGACGAACGGATCGGTGGTGCTCAGGCTGGCCGCAATCAGCGACGCGCTGTCGGTGCCTTCGTTGATGAGCAAGGGGAGGTACTCGATGCGTTCGCCGAGCTCGATGCGTTCATTTCCGTTCCCCATGCTGGGGGGGATCATGTCGTCATCGCATTTGGCGCCCGCGAAGACCAGCCAGGGACCCGGCGGCGGGTAGAGCGCAATGATCTCGGGCGCCGACGTGGCGGTGAAGATGCCCATGCTCTTCGGCGGCAAGCTGAGCCAGCCCGTGGTATCGGTCCCGACCGGCTGGCTGGCCACGATCCAGCGACCGGCGGCCTTCTGATAGCGAACCCGATAGCGATCCTGATCGCCGGGATCGAAGCGAATCGCAAACAGGGTATCGGGTGTTGCCAGAAGGCAGTTGCCGGCGGTCATGATGGCCCCGCGGTCGTAGATCTGCAGGATGGCCTCCCGCAGAGCGGCCGCGGTGTGCCGGCCCTCCTCGATCAGCTTGAGCACATAGAGGAAGTAAAGCTCGCTGTCGATATACGGACTCTCATAGTCCGGGGGGCGCTCATCCAGGTACCCGGGAGATCCTTGCTCGAGCAGGCCGAGCAGACCCTGCGTCAGAACGGTGCCGTTGTGGGCGAACAGGAGGTTCTGTCGATAGAAGGGGTGCGGATCGGGCACGGTCGTGTGTCCCGAAGAGGCCGCCCGAATGTGAACGACGGCCTGGGTTGCGTCCAGGGCCACCATCTCACCCACAGCCACATCGAAACGGTCATCCCACTCGTGATTCGCCGGTGCTCCGCCGCGCATGAGCACGGGTCGTTCCAGCCCGGCCGCCTGCAGGGCCGGGGCCCGGAATCCCAGTCCCCAGCCATCCGGATTGCTGGCGGCGAGAGTTTTCAGCGAGTAGGCGCCTTCGACAAGCTGGTCGATGACGAGCGAGTCCAGCGGGCCTTCCCCGATCATGCCCCAGAAACGGCAGGCGTGATCCGCCCGGCTGGGCTCGGATGGCTCCATCGGAGCGCCTATCGAAAGGGTCGCGGCTCCGCTCGGCAGCACGCCGACGACAACAATCAGGGCCAGCAAAGTGAGCAGGCCCGGCCGGCACCGCAAGTCGCGCAGGCCCGGCCGGCACTGGCGGTCCGGCGGGCTCTGCTTCTCCGCTCGGTCCCACTGGCGCTGCGGGCCTCGTTCACCTTGTCCGCCCTGTTCAACCCTTGGCATGGTTGGAGCTGCCCTCTTGGTCACAACGTCTGTTCGGCGTTATCTCAACAGTGTCATCTTGCGTACCTGCGATGAACCGGCCGTGTCGAGTCGGTAGAAATAGACCCCTGATCCGGCCGGTTGCCCCCCATCGGCGATGCCGTCCCACTGAAGCGAATGCTGTCCCGCGGACAGATGGCCGCTGAGCAACGTCCGCACCAGGCGTCCCTGGGGATCGATCACGGTGACCCGGGCATCGCCGGCTTCCGGGAGATGCAGCCACATTCGGGTCGCGGCCGGGAACGGGTTGGGCCGGTTGGCGCTCAGGGAAGGCCGCAACGCCAGCGGGATGACGGTCTCGACATCGGAGGTTTCTCCCCAGGAGCGCACTTCCACATCGTCGATGTACCAGCCTTCCGCGTTGACCGCGCCATCGCTCCCAAAGCGGAAGCGGAACTGCACGGTGCCCGGATCCGTAACCAGCGTGCAGGATACCGGCTCCCAGTCATGCTCTCCGGAGAAGATCGGTGTATCCTCCGGAAACGGCCCGGGTGTGCCGCCCGCGCGCACCAGATGGGAGTAGCCCCCGTCCGGGGTGACCGGCTCCCAGGCACCGCCATTGACCGACATCTCGATCAGGCCGCCGTCATAGGCCCGGCCGGGGTGGGCGCTGCTCGTCTCGGCCGCGATCCAGTGCCAGAACGTCAGCAGGGTATTCTCGGCCACCGCGATCACCGGCGTCACCAGTGCACCGTCGGCCAGATTGGCGTAGTTGCCGGTACCGCTGTCGCCGAACTTCCAGCTGTGGGAGCCGCCCAGGGTGTGATTGCGTTGGCCGGAACGGTGCCAGTCGTCGATGAAGGTGGGTGTAACCACCTCGTGGGTCCAGCCGCCTTCGCCGGCTTCCATGTCGTCACGGAAGCCGCCGACGCCGATATCCATGGGAAGATCCACCTCGAGCGACCAATCCCCCGTCACACACAGGTTGCAGCCGATCAGGCCCGGCGAAGGCGCGCCGGCCGCCAGCGCGATCTCGAACGGCGGTGTCAGGAGCGCCTCGGAACCGATCTCGATCACGGGCACCGCGCCGCTGCCCTGCAAGATCGAGAGGTACGGATGGTTCGTCTGAAGGTCCACTGCCACGGCTTCGGCCGGAGAATGGCCGCTGTTGGCGAGACGCACGGTGAGCAACGCGCTCTCTCCGGGATCCAGAAGGCCGTTCCCGTTTCCGGCGGCGCTGTCATCGATGGTCAGCTCGACGATCCCCAGGGCCGGAGCATCGACTGTGTAGACCGCCGGTCCGCTCCACTGCCCGGCGGCATCATCGTGAATCGTGATCAGGAACTCGACTGGTTCCTGGTCGGGACAATCACCGTGCACGAAGAAGCGGAAGCCTTCCCCGGCCGGCGGTGTTTCCACGACACCCGGATCCAGATCGCCATAGACGACCAGCGCCTCCGTGCAGGTCACGTAGGGGCTGTCACTCGATAGAGTGGCCGTCACGCCCGTGATCGGTTCCGACCATACGTTCTGCAGGGCCACCCGCAGTTCGATCTCCTCACCGATGCCGGCATGTCCGTCGCCGTTGCCGCCCGCGGTGTCATCGATCTCGTGGCCGTACACGATGACGTAGGGACCGGCCGGAATGATCGGCACCTCGACCTCGGTCACCATCAGATTGGCATCCGACAGGACCAGGCGCAGCGTACCTGGCTGGCTGGGATTCACGTCAAGCGTGACCTGCCCGGAAGGTCCGGTGACGGCGTAGTCGTAGGTCGAACCGATCTCGTCCCACGCACAGACCCGCGCGCCGGCCACGGGCGAGCCGCCCGCCGTGATGGCCACCGTGTATTCGCTGTTGCCCAGTACGAAGACGCCCGCGTGGCTTACCACCGGCGCCTGGGGGGCCGCCGTCCACACCGGCATGGCCGGGTCCCCGAAGACGGTGAGCTCATAGTGAACCCACCGGTTCGCCTCGTAGTCGATGTAGCCGACATTGTCCGCGCGGGAGTCGCCGTTGGCCGCGCCGATGTCGTTGATGCCTTCCCCGAAGAGAGCGTCGACATACTGGCGATGGTAGTACTGGGAGGATCCATTGGTTGTGTAGTGTATGCCGAACCCATAGCGGGTATTGCCAATCCAGGCGACATAGCCGGTGGGTGAGAGGATGAACTCCTCGAGAATGGCATCGGCGGTATCGAACGAGCCGGCGTCGCAGCCTTGCGAATATCCGACGCAGTGCGTGTGTGTTACACCGTCCGCGGTGAAAGAGGGGATGCTTGAGGAATAGACCTTCGCGTTGTACGATGAACTCGAATGACCCAGGTGATGCATCTGATGCGTACCCGAGTTCATCTGGTTGATGTAGTCCGATGCACTCCAACTGCCGGTCATCTCGTAGTGGGTATCCGTCTCCCAGGTCAGCGGGACGCCCGCCGTCGTGTATCCCCAGGAGTCGGCGCCGAGGCGGATTTCCTCCATGTACATGGCGCCCCACGTATCGGTCCACAGGTACTCGCCGAAGAAGGCGGCCGTCTCGACCTCCTCGACGACCGGCTCGCGCTCGTAGCGCAGCAGCTTGGCGATGAAATTCTGCGCTTCACTGCTGTTGTCGGCGCAGACCCGGCCGCTGTAGATATCGGGGATGAGATCCTCTTCTCCCGGCTCGCCCCAGCGGTCATCATGATCGTCGTTCCAGGTGCCGTCGAGCCCCTCGTAGTAGAGCTCACAGCACAGATTGTTGGTCTCCATGGGAGACCCTTCGTCGATCACGTAGCAGTAGCAGTCCCGGTCGGGAATGACGTTGATGTCCCCGGCGAACAGGACGTACTCGATGCCCCAGCCCTGGTAGGCATCCAGAATGAAGTTGCGAATCTGCTCTTGCGGATCGACACCGGTGTAGTGGGCGTAGATCTCACTGCTGGTCACGATCGTTGCCGGCAACCCTTTGGCGGTGCGGTCGGCGGCAAGCGGCTCGAAGACCGGGACCATGGGTTCGCTCGTGACGATGACGTAGAGGAAGTGGTCGGCCGGATCCACGATGGAACGCTCCGGCCTGGGCGGAGCCGGGAAGGCGCCGGCCAGACAGGCGGCCTCGTACTCGGCGGCCCGTTCGGGGTTGTCCACGTTGCGGGCGAGCCAGGCCGAGGTGCTGGGACTGGCCGTGAGCGATGCGGGCCGGTAGGTCCGGGCGCTGGCGGCCAGCGCCGCCGCACTTGGCGCCGTCTCGACGGTGAGCTGCAGCGAGGAGGTGAACTCGACCTCCCCATCGGCCAGCCGGGCGCGCAAGGGATGGAGGTTGATGTAGGCGATGCGGTGTCCGCGGTAGACCTGGGTCGTCACCCAGCGGACCGGCTCGGCCGGATACAGGGCGTTCGAGCCGTACAGCTCGGCCTTGGGTGCGACGAGATCGATCGGACCCTTCCAGGACAGCGGATAGGGCGCCTCGGCGGGAGCCGGCAGGTGCCGGGCGGTGTGCACCGCGGCGAGCGGTTGGACGCGAACCGCCGTCAGCTCCTCCCCCGGGGGCAGGAGGATCCGGGCGGTGTGGACCGGCAGTTGCGGCTCGCCCCGGGGTCCGATGGTACGTGCGCCGGCGATCGACGGCACCTCGAAGTCCCTGCCATCCGGCGATGCTGTCCAGGTGGGGGCCGGGAAATCGTAGATTCGCACGATCTCTCCCGCACCGGCCGACGATCCCAGGAGGAGAATCGCGACGCCGGCAAACAGGGCCCGCGAGGCGCCCCGGGCCCACCAAGCAGACCGGGCCCGCGAGGCAAGCAGGGCTTGTGAGGAAAGCAGCGTCGGTCCGGCGGATTGAGTCCGAACGAAGAGGTGGGCAGCCGAGTCCATATCAGGACCTCCCTTTTGATTGACCATGGCACGGATCACCCCAAGTGTACCACACGGTCCCTGCCGCCGTAACGGCCCATGGGCCAAGCCCAATTCGATGGTGTGGGATCAGCCGGGAAGATGGATGGGGCGTGCTGAGGCGTATGCGCGTGAGCGGCTCGCATGTGTACGGGTGGCTCGCATGCGCACGGGCGGCTCGCATGCGCACGGGTGGCTCGCATGCGCACGGGCGGCTCGCATGTGCACGGGCGGCTCGCATGTGCACGGGCGGCTCGCATGCGCACGGACAGCTCGTGCCAGCATGGGCGGTTCACGGGCGAGCGGCCCTCAGTTCAATTGGCCCTTCGGGTGGTCGGGGTCGCTTTGCCTCCGGGGATCATTGGCGTCGGCTGGTCGGAACAAGGCCAGTGAGGCGGTGTGCGTGTGCAGGTAGTTGGTTCCTCGAATCGGGCCGATCTCACCCGACGAAAGGAATCCGCCCATCGGTATCGGGTATCCCAGGGTCTGGCAGATGCCGCGGATCGAGACGCCCGGGGTCTTGCCCCTCCCCGGCCAGCTGCCGAAGAGCAGCCCACCGCGAGCGGCGCTATCCACAAGTTGCGGAACCAGTAGCAGATAGAGGTCGTCTGCCAAGGTGTCGTCCCACACGTGGAACCGAATGGTGTCGCCCACGGTCACCTGGCCCGCCAGGGAGATGGTGCCCTCCTTGTGATCGACGGCCACCACCGGACGGATGAGGAAATCGCCGCGCCCGAGGCCCTCCCCGGGGTCATCGACCGCCTGGCCGAACATCAGACCCTGCTGAAGCAGGTTGCGCTCGTTCTTGGGCAGCTCGGCGACCATCTCCTGCAAGGCTTCGATGGCCGGGTTGCCGCTCAACTCGAGGACCGTGTTTCCCTCCGCCTTGGTCACGGTGAATGCCCCCCCGATGGGCTTGCAGCCCTGCGAGACCAGGACATCCGCTCTCAGGTTGCCGGCCATCGCAACCCCCACGAGTCCGGAGCGGAACACATTGTCATCGATTAGCAGCACATGCCCCCCGGGGCGATTGGCTCCGCTGGCCTGGCCGCCGACGACCTGCACGTCGGGAGCCAGAATCGCGAGTGACTCGAGGATATCGGCGATCGGGGTGGTGAACGGATCCGGCAGCAAGAGAACCAGTTCGGGATCGGGCAGGATATCGAGCACCGACTGCCACTGCTCCATGCACACCGGCGCCTCGTCGAAATCTTCCAGATCCATGCGAATCGGCACCATCATGACACCTGGCAGATGGGCGGCGACGGCAACGATCGCAGGCCGCGATGCGCTATGGATGGTGGGATGGAACACGCCCGCCGCGGTCGTGCCCAGGATCAGGGCTCCCGGCCAGGACTCGCGCAGCGCTTCGGACACGCGCTCCGCGTGGCGGGCAATCTCCGGCGTCGCGAAAAAAAGGACAAGGTCTGGTGACTGCTCCTTCGGATCGAAAGCCGCGTGGAGCTTCTTGACGATCTCGGCGGCCGCCTGTCCAGCGCCACGCCGAGTCGATGTCACCGATACGAACCGCATCGCTACGAGCTTCCCCTCATCGACAGCCCAATGCGCCCGGGACCTGTCTTGTCCATAGCCAATCGCGGGCCAGTCTTCGTCCAGCCAGCTTCCCACACCGCGCCGGCATTGGCGGTTCCCCCGGAGGGTGCTGCCAGAGTTTCACTCTAACACATCGGAGCACGCCGGACGCAGCCTGGCGGGCAAGCGGACATCATTCCTTCTAATAGTAGGAATCTCCAGATCCAGCGGGGTCGCGCTGTACGGGGCCATTCGGGGACTGCCGCCGGCCTCCTCGGCCGGCGGGCAGCCCCGAGACCTACCGCACGACCATCAGCTTGCGGATGAGCGCGTTGCCGCCCGACTCCAGCCGGTAGAAGTAGACGCCCGAGCTGACGGGAAGGCCGCGATCGTTGGTGCCGGTCCACTGGAGCAGGTGCTCACCCGGCGGCAGCGATCCGTCAACCAGCGTGCGAACCAGATGGCCATCCACATCATAGACCCGCAGTGAGACGCTTTGCGGGGCCGGGAGCCGGAAGCGGATGCTGGTGCCCAGCGACATCGGATTCGGGTGATTCTGTGACAGCGCCAGCCGCGTCGCCGGCTGCCCTTCGGCAGCGTCTGAGAATCCCGGGCGACCGGTCGTGAACTTGACGGCCAGGCCCTGGCTCAAAGGCGCGGCGGTGGGTGGGCCGCTGTTATAGTAGTTGAACGTGATGCCGGTGTCGTGATCCCCGTCCTGAATCCCGACCGTGGTGTACATCTGAAGGTAATCCTGATTGTTCACCGTGTGGTACTGCATCACGATCTCGCCGTCGCCGCTGAGGGTCGGATAGTACTCCGGATCGTAGAGAATGACCTGGAAGCGGTTCCGGTAGCTGGTAATGGTCTCGCTGCGCAGGAGGCGCACATCGTGCCATGTAATGACGTAGCGGTGGAGCTCCTCGTCGAACCAATGGTAGACCCGGCTGCTGGAGTCCTGGCAGTGATTGTCCCAGAACGGCGAGATCTGGTAGGCGGGGCCGCCCGCCGAGGGTAGATGCCAGTTGCGATAGTTGGTCAGGTAGGTCGATCCCATTGCCACCCAGCCATTGGAGCAGATCGTGGCCAGATCGAACGTTTCGCCATAGAAGGTGAAGGGGAACGGGAGTTGCACAATGACGAAGTCATCCTGGTCCACACCGAAGTCGGTCAGGCCGACATCGGTCCCCGGGCCGCCGAGTGTCGGGCTGATCTCGATCCAGCTGTAGACCGGATGATCGTCATAGGCGACATCGGTGTGATCATAGGCGAAGTAGCCATGGTCGTCGGGGCCCGTGGGATCGTGGGATCCGGCCGTGCCGACCTGCATCTGGAAGTGAACCGTGTCGCTGACGCCATCGGCGAACTTGAGCGTCATGCGAAGATTGGCCACCAGCCCGGGAATGCAATCCAGAGGCGAACGCACGCTGAAAGGATCCAACGCGTTCGAACCGAAGCCGCCCGGTGTGATGCTGGACGATAGCGTGGCATACGGATCGGTGACCTGCACCGAGTAGCTTTCCGAGACAAGCGTGACCTGGATCGGTCCCTGTGCGGTGAGCGTGCCGGAGTTGGCCACCGTGACCGCCAGAGTGCCGGTCTCGCCGGGTTCAAGCAGGTCCCCAACGCCACCCAGCTGATGGGACATGTATTCCATCCTGGCGCCGGCCACGGTCAGATAGACGATCGACGACCAGGTCTCCTCCGAGGACGAGGAAGAGATCTCCACATCGAGACGAACCCGATGTCCGGCCGGCGTTCCCGGCGCCACCCGAAGGACCAGCGGCGGATAGGCCGGCTGCTCCTTCGTGCTGCCGCCCATGATCAGTCCGTACTGAAGAGTCCCGTTGCTCAGGAAGGCGGCATACGGATCGTTCGCGCTGATGACCACGGAGACATCCTGAGCGGTAAGGTAGCCGAAGTTCTTGAGCGTGAAGGCCAGCTCGACCGTCTCGCCCGGGTTGAGCAGGCCATCGCCGTTTCCATCGCTGGGGGCGATGTCGTCGTCGTTGATACTCTCCTCGAAAACAGCCACGTAGACGGCCTGCTGGCCGATCTGGAAGCCGCCGATGTGGGGATAGAGGTTCCGACCGGTGACGACCAGCTCCACGGCGCCCTCCACCGAAGCATCGATGGGCATCTCGAGATGCCCCTGCGCATCGGTGTATCCGCCGCCCAGGCTCACGCCGTCGCGGCGCAGGTGCACGTAGGCGTTGGGGACCGGGTGACTCGGGGGCTTGGACACATACACATCGATGTGATCGGCGCCCACCGGAACCGTGGCCGGATGCTGCACGGTGAGCATCGCCGGCACGTCGGTCCAGATCTCGGTGGCCGGATCTCCCATCAGGTTGTTCCACCAGATGAACCGGCCCGTCTGACTGTAGTCGTAGTCCTGGTAGTTGAGGATGAGTTCGACCTTGCCGCGGTACCCGGAAACGCCCAGATGATGGCTGTCGCCCCAGAAGAGACCGCGGGCCGCACCCCCATAGTAGCAGTTGTTGAACCGCGTGTTGGTCGCCAGCGTGGCCGTCGCGATGCTGCCGATGCCGCCGATGTTGCCGTACGTGGAGGAATAGGCGCGCAGCCAGGCCTCGCTGATCGAAGTCCCGCTGTAGAAGCTTCCCGTGCCGCAGGTCAGGTTGATGCAGAAGGGCAGCATATCGGTGTTGGTCAGTCCGTTGATGTACGAGTTCGACCAGCCGCTCATGCCATAGTAGCCGCGGTAGCCGAAGTAGCCGACGCCCGCGTTGACCGAGTTGCGCATCTGCGTGGTCCAGGGCCCGGCGAAGATCGTGTCGCAGCGAGCATAGCCCAGATCGAGGAGTTTCTCCTTGAGCCACTGCTGTATCTGAACACAGGTCCAGCCTGAGGTGCTGGGATCGCCCACCAGGGTGGCAGCCTTGAACCAATCGGAGTTGTCCATGCGCGGTTGCGACTCGTACGAGACGATCTTGTCCACGATGACGGTCAGATCGTTGGCCGACTCGCCCGAGAGTCGACCGATGAAGGCATCCGGCATCAGGTCGTCACCGTCGAGCTGGCAATAGGGGTGGTCGCCGTAGCTGCTCGAGTAATAGGGGCACGCAAACGATCCAATCGGATAGGATCCCGAGACATCACCCACGATCGTGATGAATTCGGGGGGATACTCCCAGCTGTTGTAGGCGTTTTGCAGCCATGCGCGGATCGAGTTCGGGTTGGTGCCGGTCTCGGTGGTCGTGGTCTGGTAGACGTTGTAGCCCATCTGGCGACGCCACTCGACCAGCGGCTCGAGCATGGTCAGAACGAGGCCGTTGTCCACCGAGATGATGACCCAGGTGCCCAGATGCGGGGCGAGCTCGCCGCTGCGGCCGCCGGAGGGAGACTCATAGTTCACCACCAGGTCTTCGTAGATCTTGTCGAAGGCCGGGGTCAGCGGAATCGTTCCGCGCTCCTTCGCATTGCGCAGATCCACGCCGGCGAATCGCAGCTCGATCTCCACCCGATGAGCGACACGGATCTCTCCGCTGGCCGGATTGTACTGCACGGGATGAAACCGCAAGGGCACCACCCGCAGGTCTCGCAGGATGGCCGGGTCGCCGATCGATACCATCTCACGACCCAGGAACTCCTCGTTCGCATAGGCCGTCTGATCGATCTCGAACGCCTCGGCGTTATCCGAGATCATCGGCAGCAGCCGATAGCCGTCCAGCGTCTCTTCCTCCACGGCGATGACCCTGAGTTCGACGCCCGCGCGTGCGGGAATCGCCACATAGCGCGTGAAGCCGGGCAATGCCGGGGCGCCCTCATCGCCATAGAGCTGTCCACCGGGGATCTGGAGGGACTGGTAGAGGGTTCCCTCGATGTCGTATTGCTCCAGGGCCAACGCCGGCAGGTCGAATGTCAAGTGAACCGCCTGATCGCTTGACGAGTGGATCTCGAACTGCGGATTCGTGAGCGAGGCACCCTGGCGCAGTGCCAATGTGCCGCTCTCGGCGGCCGCGGCGGTCCCGAGGGCGGCAGGGATTCCCACGGCTCCGCCCGCGCCGATGACTCCGACGACGCCGAGACTGGCGAGCAGGATTGCGATCTTCCTGACCGGCGTCAACTTGCTCTGCATGATACCTCCCGCATTGGGCTTGTGGCCCGAGACAAGACGGTGGTCATCCAAGACCATCGCCGGCAAAACACACGCGGGTCATTATATCACGCCTCGGCCGATTCCGCCGGTCGGATCTTGGTGCATTCCCGCATGGAACGAATGCACGCTTGTGGCCTCTAGGGCCGGGCTCTGCCGCAGGCTGTTCGCGCCCCGGCGATTCCCGCTCCCGTTCACCGAAGTGCCTACCGGGGCGATTCATCGGACCACAACCTACCGTTTGGGCAGCTTCGGCAATGCCAGGCTCGCCCGGGTCGCGACATCCGGCTTCGGCGGCTTGTGCGCTCGGATCCGGCCCAGCAGCTCCCGGAGGCCGCGCTCCAGCTGCGGATCCTGGCCCGCGGCGAACTCCTGCGGACGGATGTCGACCTCGATGTCGGGGTCGGTGCCGTAGTTCTCGACGCCCCAGCCGACATCCTCGAACCAGAAGCTGAACTCCGGCTGCGTCGTGAGGGAGCCGTCCACCAGCGGGTGCCGCGGCCAGATGCCGACGACGCCGCCCCAGGTGCGGGTGCCCACCAGCGGACCCAGACGATACAGCTTCCAGCAGTGGCTGAAGATGTCGCCGTCGGAGCCGGCCAGCTCATTGGTCAGGGCCACCATCGGCCCGGCGGGCGACTCGCCCGGGTAGGGCTCGGGGGCCATGTACCGGCTGATGTCGTAGCCGACCCGCTTGCGCAGCAACTTGTCGAAGAGCAGTTGCGAGACGTGGCCGCCGCCGTTGAAGCGGACGTCGATCACCAGGCCGGACCGGTCCAGCTCGGCGAGGAAGTAGCGGTGGAACTCGCTGTATCCGAGCGGTCCCATGTTCGGAATGTGCACATAGCCGGCCTGTCCCTTGCTCTTCTCGTGAACCCAGGCGCGATTGCGCTCGACCCAGTCGCGGTACCGCAGCGGGTATTCGGTGCGCAAGGTGCGCAGGGAAATCGTGCGGGGCGCGTCCGACTTCGCCCTCCGGCCGGCTCGGCCGGCCGGGTCCGATACGGTCAGCCAGACCTCCTTGCCGGCCAGCGATACGAGTGCATCGTTCGGCGAACGGTCGGGCCCCACTGCGCGCCCGTTGATGGCATGGATCAGGCTGCCCTCGCGGACGCCCAGGCCGGGGGAGGCCAGCGGCGAGGCGGCCTTCGGTTCCCAACAGTCGCCTTGGGGAATCCGCGTCACCTTCCAGGCCCCGGCCTTGGCGTCGTAGGCCAGGTCGGCTCCCAGCCGGCCCATGGGGTAGGCGCTGGCGGCGCGGTAGTCGCCCCCGAACTCATAACAGTGCGAGGTGCCGAGCTCTCCCTGCATCTCCCAGATCAGATCCGACAGCTCCCCACGGGTGGCCACGCGATCGACCAGGGGAAGGTAGCGCTCGAGGATCTGCTGCCAATCGATCTTCGAGAGGTCAGGAACCCAGAACTGGTCCCGCTGCAGTCGCCAGGCCTCGGTCAGCATCTGGCGCCATTCGTCGCCGGGACGAACCTCACAGCTGACGCGTGCAAGATCGACCCAACCGCTCTTGCGCCCGATCTCTTCTCCCGGCGGGAGCTTGCCCGGTTCGGAGGCGGCCGCGACCGCCCGGAGCTTGCGGCCCGCGCGGTAGACCAGCGTCTTCTGATCGGCGGCCAGCGCGAAGCTGCTGATGCCGGTGACGAGCGTGCCGGCCTTGAGCTCGCCGAAATCGTAGACCTCGATCGCGGCCTTGCTCGGCGGCTCCATGTCGCCCCAGGACATCCCCAGGCTGCCCTCGATCGGTTGCGAGCGCACGAAGACCCGGCCCGCAGCCGCCTGCAGGTCGTCATAGCGGCCTTCCGGCATGGGAATGGCGAGTACACGGCCCGTGATGCCGTCGAAGTCGATTTCCACCCTGGGCCGCGCGCCGGCACCCTGCTTCTGTGCGCTGCCGGGCTCATCCTCGCTGCACGCGGTGATCTCCCACGGGTTGTTTCCGCAGTCCGGCGTCGGATTCTTGCCGGCCAGGGGGCGCGGTGCGGGAAGGAAGGGCGAGGTTTGGTCGGCCTTGAGCGTCACAAGGTAGGGACGGACCCCCCGCGGGAAGCCGAGCCCGAACTGGATCACATCGTAGACCGGATCGTAGGTTCGCAGGGAAAGGAAGTACAGGTACTTGCCCTCGGGATCGAAGCAGGGCGAGAAGTCCATGAAGTCGCCTTCGGTTACCTGATGGGTCCGGCCGTGCTTTGCTTCGGCGATCTTGATCACGACATGGTGCCGGCCGATCGCGCACCCATAGGCCAGCCAGCGGCCGTCGGGCGACCAGCTCACGCCGCGAATGCGGTCGTAGGAACTGCGCTCGATGCGGGTGGCGGAAGCGGCCGTCAGGTCGACGATGAAGAGCTCCTGCCGGTGATTCGTGATGGCGATCCGGTCGGCCTGCTTGGCCTTGGCGGGGCGCCGGGCCTTCTTCTTGGCTGCTCGTCCCTTGGGGGCGGGCTTTTCTTCCTCGGCCGGGATGGGGGCCACGGTCAGGCTGAGGATGCGTCCAAGATCCAAGCCCAGCTTGATCTTCCGGGTCCCCGTTTCGGGATCGACGATCTCGAGCGACTCTTCCCCATCCTCATCCGTCACCGCGACGAAACGCCTGCCGTCGGCCAGCCAACTGGCCAACCGATGCCGGCCCAGCCATGGCTGGCCGAACTCGGTGGCCGGTCCCTCCCAGAAGCCCAGCGACACGGGCCGGCCACGTACGGTCAGCAGGAGTGAATGCCCTGCCGGATGGGGATCGCAGCTCTCGAAGCCCGCGCCGGCGGAGATGAACTTGCGCCGCCGCTGGACTCGGGGACTGCGTACCTGAACATCGAGCTTGGTGGTCTCGTCCGACTCCGGATCGAACAGGTACAGGTCCGCGCCCGCGTGGTAGACGATCCGCCGTCCGTCTGTCGAGGGGAAGCGGGCATAGAACTCACCGTGGTCGGTGTGGCGCGTGAGGCCGCGGCCGCTCGGAAGGCATGAGTAGAGATTCCCGACGCCTTCGTGATCGCCGATGAAGTAGATCCGCTTGCCGATCCACATGGGCGAGGCGAGGTTTCCCCGTACCTGTTTCAGGATGCGTCGGAAACTGCCCTTGCCGGTCGGGTCCACCCACAGGGTCCCGGCCGTGCCGCCGCGGTAGCGTTTCCAGCGCGCCGGATCCAGCGCGTTGCGGGCCAAGGCTCTCCCGGGCCCGGACGGTTCGGTGGCGTATGCCCGCGCGGGACCCAGGTTCAGCGGTTGCGGTTCGCCCCCTGCGACCGGCACCGCGTACAGATGTTGGTATCCGGCGTAGGCCTGCCCCGCGTCGCTGGCGATGAAGACGCAACGGCCGTCCGCGGACCATCCCAGCACGGTCATCATGCTGCCCAGATGGGTCAGCCGGCGTGCCTCGCCTCCCTCGGCGGGCATGACGAAGAGCTCGATTCCGCCTTCGTCGCTTCCGGCGAAGGCCAGCCAGTTCCCATCCGGGGAGAATCGCGGCCAGGCCACCGTGGATGTGCTGGTCGTCAGCCGGCGGGCGATGCCGCCCTCGGCGCCGCTCTCGGCGCGGCTCTCGGCGCCGCCCTCGGCGCCGCCCTCGGCCGCACGCTTGACGCCGGCCCCGGCCTCGCTCCCGGCGCGGCCCGCGATGGTGACGGACCAGAGGTCATCGTCGCAGCAGAAGACCACTCTCTCGCCCTGGAGGGTCGGGTGACGGTAGTAGCCCAGAATGGGGGTGGCCAGCTCGTCCCAGCGGGGCGCCGTGCGACCGGCCAGCGGTGGGGATGCCTTCAGCCGCGGGCCGCTGGCGACCGTGCGCTTGGTGACTGGGCGCTTGGCGACCGTGCGCTTGGTGACCGGGCGCTTGGTGGCTGGACGCTTGGTGGCTGGGCGCGCGGCCGTGGTCCTCTTCGCCCTGGTCTTGCTCGTCTGCTTCCTGGTCGTTCTTGCGGCCATGAAATCCTCCCCGCCTGTGTCTCGACTGAAACGACAATGCCTAACGATCCTCTGCCCGCCCGTCCTCTGCCCGCCCGTCCTTGGCGGAAGCTCCTTGCCGATTCCCGTCATCCGTGCCTTCCGCGAAGACTTCCTGCGAGCGGCGCATCGCGCACCACTCCTTGCCGCACATGGAGCAGAACTCCTCGTCTGGGTCCTGGTTCGAGGCCTCCCGGATCTCCCGGGCTCGGCCCGGGTCGATCGCGATATCGAGTTGCGCCCGCCAGTCGAATGCCACCCGTGCGGCGGTCATGCGATCATCCCAATCGCGCGCTCCCGGCAGTCCCCGGGCCAGATCGGCAGCGTGTCCCGCGATCCGGTGCGCGATGACCCCCTCGCGCACATCGTTCGGGCCCGGCAGCCCCAGATGCTCGGTGGGCGTCACGTAGCACAGGAAGGACGCTCCATGAAAGGCGGCCGCCGTGGCGCCGATGGCGCTCGTGATGTGATCGTAGCCCGGGGCGACATCGGTCACCACCGGGCCGAGCACATAGAACGGGGCTCCGTCGCACAGCTGCTCTTCGATCTTCATGTTCCGTTCGATCTGGTCGAAGGGAACGTGGCCGGGACCCTCGACCATGACCTGGCAGGCCATCGCGCGCGCGCGATGAACCAACTCGCCGAGCGTGCGCAGCTCCGCAATCTGCGCCTCATCGGTGGCGTCGGCCAGGCAGCCCGGCCGGAGTCCATCGCCCAGACTGAAGGCCACGTCATGTGCGCGCATGATGGCGCAGATCTCGTCGAACATCTCGTAGAGCGGGTTCTGCTTGGCATTGTGGGTCATCCACTTGGCCAGCAGGCTCCCCCCCCGCGATACGATGCCGGCCGAACGGGGTTTCGCCAGGGGCAGGTGTTCGCGCAAGATACCGGCGTGAATCGTGAAGAAGTCGACACCCTGCTCGGCCTGCTTGCGGATCGTTGCGAGCATGTCATCGTAGGTGAGATCTTCGATCCGCCGGTCGCGGATCATCTCGTACATCGGCACCGTGCCGAGCGGGGCCGGCGAGTGATCGATCAGAAAGGTGCGGATGTCATCCAGATTGCCGCCGGTGGAAAGATCCATGACCGCATCCGCGCCGTAGTCGAGCGCGAGACGCATCTTGACGAGTTCTTCTTCCTTGCAGGAATTCTCGGGCGAGGTTCCCAGGTTGGCGTTGACCTTCGTGCGTACCAGCCGGCCGATGCCGACCGGATCGAGCATGCCCTCCCGATCTCCTCCGTACCTGGCTGCCAGGTGGTGACGGTTGGCGGGGATGACGAGGCGCCCGGCGGCGACCGCGTCCCGGATCTGATCGGCCGGCCGCCCTTCGCGCTCGGCCACCCGTGCGATGGCGGGGGTGATCTGCCCGCTGCGAGCCGCTTCGATCTGTGTCATGATCAGGGTTCCTTCGCTATAATGAGCGGGCGCCGGGGGCGAGCGGTTCGCGCGGGGCGTCGCCGGTTGAATGCCACTGGGATAACCTCCTATGCTAACCGGCACGTGACATTGCGGCCATAGAAAAAACAGGGAGAAGGAAGACGCCATGGGATATCCAACGCGGGAGGAGGCGTGGGCTCTGCTGACCGAATACACCCAGAACGAAAGCCTCCGCAAGCATGCCCTTGCGGTCGAGGCGGCGATGCGGGCCTATGCGCGCGCCTGGGGTGAGAATGAGGATCAGTGGGCGGTGGTCGGGCTTCTGCACGACTTCGACTACGAGAGATTCCCCACCCTCGAGGATCATCCCTTTCGGGGGGCCGAGATCCTGAGGGAGAAGGGCTATCCGCCCGAGATGGTCAGCGCCATCCTGGCGCATGCGCCGCACACCGGCGAACCGCGGGAGACGCTTCTGGCCAAGACGCTCTTCGCGGTGGACGAACTGACCGGTCTCATCACGGCGGTGGCTCTCGTGCGCCCCAGCAAGAAGGTCGCGGAGGTCACGCCGAAATCGGTGAAGAAGAAGATGAAGGATAAGGCCTTCGCCCGCGCGGTCAATCGTGAGGAGATCCTGGAGGGGGCCGAGCTGTTGGGGGTGGAGTTCGGCGAACATGTGACCACGGTGGTGGAGGCCATGACCGGCATCGCCGCCGAGCTCGGGCTGGCCGGCGTGGAGGGGTGAGGACGGTGAGGACGGTTTCGAGCTGTACTTGAACAGCCCCGACCAGACCAAGCCAGAGGATCTGCGCACGGAGATCTGGCTGCCCATCCAATGACAGAGCCATCGAGTGTGCGGATTCCGCCCGGCGAAGGCGGTGCTTCTGCTACAATGTCAGAATCAAGGCCGGTCCTGAGCCGAGAGGAGGCACAGATGGCATCCACCCGACAAGCCCATCCCGTCGGACAGAGGACCGGTAGCCGCGGCTTCCATTCCAGGAGAAGTCGCCTGCCGATCTGCCTCTTCCTGGTCATGCTGGTCTGGCCATGGAGTGCCTCCGCCGACCCCCCCGACACCCTTTGGACACGAACCTTCGGCGGAACGAACATCGATGTCGGCCATTGCATCGAGCAGGTCGCTGACGGCGGCTACATCGTGACCGGATACACCCGCTCCTTCGGAAGCACGAGCGGCCGGAACGTCTGGCTCGTGAAGACCGACGCCGCCGGCCACGAAGAGTGGAGCCACACCTTCGGCGGGAACGGCGACGACGAAGGCCACGCGGTTCGGCAGACCGCCGATGGCGGCTACATCATCGCCGGCCACACGCAATCCTTCGGGGCTGGTATGAAAGACGTCCTGCTCATCAAGACCGACGAGTGTGGCGATCTCGAGTGGCTGCACACATTCGGGGGACCGAACGATGACGAGGGATACTCCGTGCAACCGACCATCGATGGCGGCTACATCATCGCTGGGGTCACCTCCTCCCATGGCGCCGGCAGCCGGGATGTCTGGCTGATCAAGACCGATGCATCCGGAAACGAATCATGGAGCCGGACGCACGGCGGGATGAGCTCCGACGGCGCCTGGTCCGTGCAGCAGGTCTCCGACGGCGGATTCATCATGACCGGCTGGACCTTGTCGTACGGCCCTGGATACCTGGGCAACGCCTGGCTGGTCAAGACCGATTCGCAGGGGATCCATGACTGGGACAGCGTCTTCGGGGGATCGGGTGTGGATCGGGGACACGCGGTCCGGCAGTGCTCCGATGGCGGATACATACTGGCGGGCTACACCGACTCCTTCGGGGCCGGCCTCTACGACATGCTGCTCGTCAAGACGGATTCGTCGGGTGGCGAGCAGTGGATGAAGACATTCGGAGGGACGGGTCGGGACTACGCCCAGTCGGTCCGGCAGACGGCCGACGGAGGGTACATCGTCGCCGGCTATACCCTATCTTACGGCGCCGGCAGCGAGGATGCCTGGCTCGTCAAGACCGACCTGGACGGCATCGGGGAATGGAGTCAGACCTACGGTGGGACGAGCTCCGATGTGGCCTACTGTGTCAGGCAGACGTCGGATGGCGGCTACATTGTCGCCGGCCACACCCTTTCATACGGCGCCGGGCTGCATGATCTCTGGTTGATCAGGCTGACCGGCACGCAGAGCGGCGTCGGCGAGACGGCCGTTGCGAACCTGCGCCTGGAGATCGCCAATCCCATCCATCGCGTCACCGCCATCGACTTCGAGCTGCCCGCGGAAAGCGGGGTGAAGCTCGTGATCCATGACGCTGCGGGATCCCGGACGCGCACTCTGATCGACGGGCGCCTGCCGGCCGGCGGACACAGCCTGATCTGGGACGGCCGCAACGATGCCGGCGCCCTGGTGGCCGGAGGCGTCTATTTCTGCCGCATCCAGGCCGGTGAATTCGGCGGCACCCGGAAGATTGTCTTCGCGCGGTGAGGCTGGCTGCCCGGACGCGCGCTGGCCGGGGCGTTGCGCAAGCCACCGCGGCCCGTTGGGGACGTTGGCCCAACGGCCTGTGCCCCCGCAGTCACGCGGCAACAAAGAGCACAATCCACGCTCATCGTTTCCTCATGTTCGAACGTTACCAATGAACCCATCGATACAAGCGCTCCGCAACGTCACACCGCCGCTCGGCGGATGGGGTCCGCGGGCATCCGAATGGCCGACCACGTCTACATCGGAGCGGAGGTGACATGAACCCCTACACGGATGGAGTCCTGTTGGCGGACAGGTACCGGACGATTCCCTTCGAGGATGCCGCGGCCCAGCGGGGGGGCAATTCATGGAGCGGGAAGGCGGCGACATCCAGTCCTTCCCATGCCAGCATCGGCTTCGCTCACCATGTGCCTGCAACGCTTCTGCACATCGGCTGCATGTGGCTCGCGGACGGGGATGAGAAAGGCCGCTGTGGAGCCACGCCCACCTGGACCATGGGAAGCGCCTTCGACGCTCCCAGACTCTACTGCGAGCACCATGCGCAACAGATCCTATCCCGGCGTTTGCGCGAGCGGCAGACACAACGGCAGCGCAGGGAACGGAATCAGTCTCAGATGTCCACTTCGTAATGCTCAGACTGATGCCAACCGGGTCAACAAAGAAGGCTGGACCCGAAGGTCCAGCCCTCTTGCTGCCATGGTCGTGCCTCCTGGTGGAAGGCATCCCTTGATACATGAGGGGCCGGATTGGGTTCCAGCTTTCCCGGGAGATTTTCACGGGAAGCGTGCCAAGGCCCGCGGCAGCGCGCCGAGGCGTCCACAGGCATGGCGGGAGTTGCCTGGTTGCCCCGAAACTACCGACGTTCCTGGAGTTCGGTTTCGAGCTGGAGCGTCTGGCCGTTGCGGATGGCCGTGATGCTCACGAGCTCTCCGGGTGCGTGCATGCGCAAGATCAGCGCGTAGTCCGCCAGCGACAGGACCGGCTCGCCGGCAATTGCTGTGATCACATCCCCCTCGAGGATACCGGCCCGCTCGGCCGCGCCGCCCGGGGTCACGCGCCCGACCTTGACCCCGTCGCCTTGTCCCGCGAAATCGGGAGCGAAACCGAGGGATGCGCCGCGTGCCGTCCCGCCGCCCATCATCCCGGCGACCTTGGCGGCATCCGCGCGCCCGGCGGGGATGAAGCTGAGCGGCATCTCCCGGTAGCGCAGGTAGCGCACCAGTTCCGCCGCGTACTCGCTGACCCTGTGCAAGCCGGCATAGTCCACCCGGTCGGCTTCGTCCGACACCTTGCTGTAGTCGGCATGGGTGCCGGTGAAGAAGTGCAGGACGGGGATGTCCTTGGCGAAGAAGCTGTTGTGGTCGGATCCCCCCGCGCCCGTGCTCTGGAACACCAGGTCCAACCCGAATGGCGCATTGAGCCCCGTCAAAAGGTCTTCGAATTCCTTGGCGGTTCCCGTGCCGAAGAGGATGAGCGGATCATCTTCGAGGCGGCCGATCTCGTCGAAGTTGACCATGGCCATGACATCGCTGTGCGGCACCACCGGATGCTCGCAGTAATGCTCCGATCCCAGCAGGCCGGATTCCTCGGCGGAGAAGGCGATGAAGATGACATCGCGCAGGGATCGTTCGCCCTCATCGGCTGCGCGGGACAGGGACCGGGCAAGCTCGAGCAGCGCCGCCACCCCGGACGCGTTGTCGTCGGCGCCGTTGTAGATCTGGTCCCCCGCGAGTGAGGGATCTGTCCCCAGATGGTCGACGTGGGCCCCCACCACGACCGAACTCGGAGCCGGGGAACCTCTTCCGCGCAGGATCCCTATGACGTTCATGGTTGTCACGGAATCCGGGGTCGTGAAGGGCTGGAAGTATCCCGCGAGCGGATCCCGTGAGTCCACCGGTCCGGCGCCTGCGTTATCGCGCCCCTGTGCGGGAGCGTTCGCGGAGCGGGTGAGCTGCGGTGGGATCAAACCCGCGGCCGGTTCCAGACCCAGGGCGGCGAATCGCGTGGCAACCTCGCGCAGCGCGCGGTCCAGATGCTCACTTCCCAATCCCCGGCCCCCGAACGCATCACTGGACAGGTGCCGCACGTCGCGTTCCAGGGCGCGGGCATCGCAGAGCGGCCGCGCCGCCTGCGCCGGCGGTGCAAGAAGAGATGTGCTTGAGAGAAGCAGGAATGCGAGTGCCACCGCGGACACCCACCGGGACGCCGCCATGGAGGTCGAGATCCGGGCCGGTGTGGCCGTCGAGCCTCGCGTGGGTGCGGGGGTCTGCATCGACATCGGTTTGCGCATGATCTACTCCTCCCTGGCCCACACGACCCTGAGCGGTGAGTGCTCAACCGTCCAACTCCCCTTGGCGACGTTTTGTGATCCGTCGAACACCAGGTAGCTGTACTTGCCATAGTGCGGAAGCTTGCGCCAGACGGCCGCGAATTCCGTGCCGTCACCGCCGATCATCCATCCAATGGCCTCGTCCCGGGCGTGGGGATGGGGGAAGGAGCAGACCAGGGTATGCCTGCCCAGATCGAATGTCTCTCCCGCCAGGGTGATGTGGGTGTCCCGCAAGGTGAGCATGCTTGGGAACTGGCCGACCAGGCGAGAGATCCACACGGGTTGGGCGAACACCCAGACGGCGCCGTCCGTCAGATCGGCCAGGACGAGTTCCTGATCCATGGCGACAGTGGTCGGTCCGGCCGCCCTGGCTTTCCGAGCCAGGTCACGGTAGGCGGCCGCTTGCTCTCCGGCAGGGTCGAGGGCCAGGCCGCCCGCGGCCGACGAGCCAAGAATGACCGTCGTTGTATCGGCGCCGAAAATCTGACCCAGCGAGGACGGCACTTCGGCGCGATGGAGCCGGCGGAAGATGTCGAAATCCGGATCGACTTCCAGCGTCAGCGGTGTTTCCGGCAATCGGCGCGCGTCCTGGATTCGGGCCCCCTCGATGTCGAGGAACCAGGTCTGCGGTTCGCGCGCGGCGTAGGTCGCCCGAATGGGAACCGTCAGCTTGTAGTGGGGCATGGTCTGGTCGATCTGATAGGTCAAGTCCACCCCGCCGTCCGTTCGCCGAGTGAGGTCCGCTCCGGCCAGGGTCAGATTCGGGGCTCCCGGACGAGCGATCCACTGATCGTAAAACTCCTGCTGTGCCATCCCAAGCGCCCCGTTGCGGGCGAAAATCGAGAGCAGGTCATCCCAGCTCGCACGTTTGAAGAGAAAGCGGTCGTAGAACTCTCCCAGGCTCCGCCAGAAGGCGTCATCCCCCATCGAGCGGCGGAGCATGTGATAGAGCATCATCGATTTGCCATAGCCGACCGCGGCCGAGGAGGCGTCATGCCGCGAGCGGAAGGCGGTCAGGGGGAAGTCCCGTCCGTCGCGGACGTAGTTGATGTACTCCTGGAGTTGGTTGCGGCGGTAGTCGCGGGCCGCCTGTTCGCTGTCCTGCTCCTTGTAAAGGTAGTCGGCGCCGTAAACGGTCAGGCCCTCGCACCAGTTGCCCTTCTCATAGTCCACGAAGACGCCGTTGCCCCACCAGTTGTGCAGGATCTCATGCCCGTAGGATGTGTGAATGATGAAGGGCAGGCGAATGACCCGGTCGCCGAGCAATGTGAAGGAAGGCATGCCGTAGCCAGTCTGCCAGAAATTCTCGACAAGGGCGAACTTGTCGAACGCATAGTCGCCGATCCGTTCGCTGTACAGGTCGAGATAGTTCCTGGTGGCGCGGATGTACTGCTGACAAAGCTCGGCGTCATCATTGCCGTATGTGAAGGTCTGGATCATGATGCCGTCGTGATCCTCTTGCGTCAGAACATAGGGGCCCGCGATCAGGTAGATCTCATCCATCGGTTGAGGGCAGGTCCACTGGAAGATTCGCGGACGAGGGTTCCCATCGTCCGCCTCGGCGGGACCGGGCCCCAGCTTTCCCTGGCTGACGGCAACCCAATCCGGTGGGCAGGTCACCCTGAGGTCGAACGTGAAAGGCTCATCGAATCGGTGCGGGTACCACAGCGATCCGCCGCTCAGGAAGGCACCGCGCGGATCGATCAAGCCCTTGGTCGTCTCGAAGCCGCGCTGGTAATTCTCCCTGGGGGGCCGCAACGAATCGTAGACGGCGCCTTCGTAGGCGATCTGGAAGGTGGCCCGCTCGGGCCAGGTCTCGATCCCCGCGGCCGGATCCATCCACAAATCCACCTGGCGGGCGTGGTCGAGCCAACCGAGCTGTGGGTACTCAGGGTAGATCCAGAAATCGGCCGGCTCCCATGCGTCGGAGATTCTCCATTGCAGGGGACAGGCGCCCAGGATGCCGCCCGGCCCGGACGCTGCGGGCCGCTCGGCCTGTGTGTCCGCCTCCCAGTGTCCGGAGTCTGCGGCCTGTCGAGCTGCCTGGGCAGGGATTTCCAACGGCGAAATGCTCGTGATCGTGAGGTCCTTGTGAAGCAGGAAGGAAACCTTGCGATCGGCGGGAACGTCCTTCGCGTGGGCCAGTGTGATGGTTCCGGTGACCTCCAGCCGTGCACCGGCGGGATCCAGCGCCGCATCCATCGAGTAGTGGCTGAATGCCGCCTCGGCCGGGTTCGCGAAGTGCCGCGGCGTGACATGGCTGCCTGTATCCGCAGCGTTGGCCCTCTCCGTGCCTGCTGACGCCCCGGCCGC
The DNA here is from genome assembly GCA_964417675.1 of uncultured bacterium. Classification (GTDB taxonomy): domain Bacteria; phylum Eisenbacteria; class RBG-16-71-46; order CAIMUX01; family WJJG01; genus CAYQJL01. The sequence goes on from CAYQJL010000069.1 coordinate 24,732, forward strand.
CGAAGGGGCAGCCTCCGAGCGTCCGGTCGCCGAAGGGGCGGCTGGCAACGATCCATCCGCTGGTGGCGCGGTTGCCAGCATCACGACCGGCAGCATCACGACCGGCAGGCGCCCGGCGGCCAGCAGCGTGGCGGCCAGGCGCCCGGGGGGCGGGGGTCCGGCGGCCGGGAGCGGGGGGGCCCGGGCCCCGGCGGG
>CAYQJL010000070.1:0-58778 GCA_964417675.1 uncultured bacterium
GCCCCCCCGGGCTGGCCAGTCCACCCCGGCCCACCAGCCCGCCCCAGCCGACCGGCCCACCCCGGCCCACCAGCCCGTCCCAGCCGACCGGCCCACCCCGGCCGACCGGCCCACCCATCTTCTGTCGCGCGGTTGGAGGCATCCGTTTCCTCACCTCGATCCATTCTCGCCGGCATCCCGCGGCTCGCCGGCCGGTTGGACGGGCGGCAGATCATCCAAGGGAATCCACTGGGAGCGCGGAATGTGCAGCAGAGCCCGCAACCCGCCCATCCAGTCCTGGCGGTAGACACGCACCGGGGTGACCGGCTGCAGGCCGATGAGCGCGTGTACCAGGAGGCTGGTGGGAAAGGCAATGCTGTTGGCGGTGATCGTTCCCCCCGCCCCAAAGATCGGGGCATCCGGCCGGGGTGGCTGCAGCACGGCCAGGATCCAGACGCCGGCCTCCGGCCCGAGGCTCGCCATCCAGGATCGCCGCAGAGCTTTTGCTTCAGCTTGATAAGCCGCCAGGGAGTCGCTGGGCGTGGGGGGCACGGCGGCGGGGTTTTCGCCGGCGATCCCGGGGAACCAGAGGCGGGGATGGCCGGGTGCTTGCCGATCCAGGTAATACTCGATCGACGGCGCGGTCAGGATGCCGTGAACCACGACGTCCCGCTGCAGCGAGGGATGGGCGGCCAGCAGGCCGGCGATCTCGCGATCGCGGCCCTTTGCCGGCCGTGCGCCCCCGAGCCCGTGGCTGGGTGCCAGGACGGCCAGGGACAGGCCCAGCCAGATCAGCCAGAGCAGGCTCGCGAGCCTCCGCGGCAGACGGGCCAAAGCCCGGCCGGCCAGCATGGTGAACGCGGCGAACGCGATCGCGTCGGTGCGGCCGACGACATAGGCCGGTTCCGTGAGAATCGATCCGACCGCCAGCAGAATCAGGGGTCCGAGCAGAAGGGAGAACTCGAGTACGATCAGCCGTGACTCGCCCAGATCGGGGGGCCTCGCCGTTTCGGCGACGTCCACCGCCTCCGGGGTGGGGGCCGAGCGGGTATCCGGAGCCTCCTGCGGCCGTGCGAGGCGCAGCCGTTCGCGCAGCCGCCGGGGAAGCAGGAGGCTGGCGAGCAGAAGCAGTCCGGTGGCCGTGGCCAGGTAGGCCCACAGCGGTTGCCGTGTGACCAGCACCGGCAGGGGGAGATTGCCATCCGGTCCGTACAGCGCTCCGGGCAGGAACGCCTGGAGTGTCAACAGCGGGGCGTAGAGCAGGCTGTGTCGTTGCCACTGGCTCGCGATCCAGGCGTTGCCCTGGACGTGCGTGCCGAACTGATCGGCCGACACCATCCAGTACCCCGCCCACAGGACCAGGGGCAGCCCGTGCCAGAGCAGCCAGCGCCCGAGGCCGACGCCGCCCCGGCGGCGCAGCGGATAGGTGCAGATAGAGGTGGCCAGCAACAGGATCCCGACGTGGTGGGTCATCCAGAGCAGGGTTGCGCTGAGCGCCAGGAGCGGACCCGCCCGCCGGTGACCGGCGAGCAGATCGCGCGTGGCGAGCAGCAACGCCAAGGCCAGGAATATGACCAGCGAGTAGGAACGGGCCTGCCGGGCATAGAAGACCGCGAAGGCGTGGATTGCCAGGACGGCCGCGGCCCACAGCGCGGCCCGGTCGGCAGTGCGCAGGTAGCGCCATAGCAAGAGGGCGACCGCGGCCAGGCCGAAGAGCGCCGACGGCAGCCTGAGGATGCCTTCTCGGTGGTCCAGCGGGGCCAGGACCTTCTGGATGACGTAGTAGAGGGGCGGCGCGTCGTCCTGCTGGACCTGATGATCCAGCATCTCGCTCCACGGGAGCGCCACGATCTGGGCCGTGTAGGCCTCATCGCACCACACGCCCTCGCGTCCCAGGGCGAAGAAGCGCAGCCCGGCGGCCAGGGCCAGGAGCAGCAGAAGAACCATCCACATGCGCCCGGGGTGGCGGGCGGCCCGTCGGGTGGCCGGCTTCATTCGGGGCACCTGCGGGCGAGCGCCATGATCGAGAGCCCCGGCAGGAAGCGGGCGCTTCCCAGGGCGGCCTCGACCGCCAGCAGGCGATCGAGCGTCCAGTTGACCGGTCCGGGCAGCGCCGCAAGATCGGAGGCCGTCGGCGCCACCGCCCCGGAGGGCGCCGGCCGGCCCGGTGCGGGCCCCTGTCGCAGGCCGCGCAGCGTGCGCAGAGCGGCCAGGGGGGGGAAGAGCAACCAGTTCCAGTAGTGGACCCGTCGCGGTTCGAGCCGCGCACGCTCGAGCTTGGCGATCACCTCGCCGCGCGTATAGCGCCGGGCGGTGTGAATGGCCCGGTCGTGCGTCGAGTGGAGCCAGCCGAAGGCGGGCAGATTCAGGAGCAGGCAGCCCCCCGGCCGCAGGCACCGGCGCAGCTCGATCAAGGCGCCCACATCGTTGCCGACGCCGCGGTGATAGAGCACGTCGCTGGAGAGGATCAGATCGCAGCACTGTTCGGGCAGCGGGATCTGCTCGATCGAGGCCTGCAGGAGGGCTCCGGCGTGCCGCTGCCGCGCCAACCGCAGTGCATCCGCGGAGAAGTCCAAGCCCAGGCAGTCGAACGATCTGCGCAGGAGCGCCAGGTTCATCCCGGTGCCGCACCCAGCATCCAGGCAGACGGGCCGGGCCGGCGGAGCGGCGTCATACCGCCCGGCGCGATGGCCGGGGGCGCGATGGTCAAGCGCGCGATGGTCAGGCGCGTCATGGTCAGGCGCGCGATGGTAAGGCGCGCCGTGGCCCGAGGCGTCGAGGTCCGGCAGCAGGCCCTCGCGCCGGAGCGTCTTGACGATCTGACGGCGCAGGGCGCGATACCACCAATGCCGCTCTTCCAGCCGGAACATCTGTGGGTATTCGTGCGGCTCCATGTGCCTCGCTCTAGGATCGGGAGATCAGGTACACTCCCAGGATGATGACTCCCGTTCCTATCCAACGAATGAGGGGCACCTGCTCGCGCAGGATGATCGGGGCCAGGAAGAGGGTGAGCACATAGCCGACCGCCAGGAGCGGGTAGGCCCAGCTCAAGTCCGCCCGTGAAAGAGCGGCCAGCCAGAAGACGGCGCCCACCGCGATCGATGCGAGCCCTCCGTACAGCGGCAGTGTGCGCAGCATCCTGGGGATCGACATGTGCAGCGTGGACAGGGATAGCACCCCGACCCGGTCCATGCCCGTTTTGAGCAGAAACTCCCCGGCCACCGAAAAGCAGACGGCCACCAGCACCAGGATCAACGGCTTCGACATCCTGCCCCTCCCCACGTGTGTCTACGTCAGCGCCGCCCGCAAGGCGCCGGCGATGCGCAGCAGGTCATTCTCTCCCAGCGCCGGCGAGAAAGGAAGGCTCAAGACCTCCCGGCACCAGGCCTCGGCCTGGGGAAACGCGCCGGACTCCTTCCGCAGGTAGCGGTAGGATGCCTGAAGGTGAATTGGAATCGGGTAATGGACCTGGGTGGTCACGCCGCGGCCGGCCAGGGCCCCCCGCAGCGCGTCGCGCTCGGCGGCCCGGATCACGAAGAGGTGAAAGACGCTGGATTCGTCCGCGGGGCCGTCGGTACGGCGCGGCAGGGTGATCGGCAGATCCCCCAGCAGGTCGAACAGCGTCATGGCCGATTGGCGCCGGCACAGGTTCCAGGCATCGAGATGCTGCAGCTTGACCAGGAGGACGGCGGCCTGGATCTCGTCGAGACGGCTGTTGATTCCCACCGTCTCGTGCCGGTAGCGGTCGGTCTGGCCGTAGTTGCGCAGCCGCCTCAGGCGGCCGGCCCGCTCCGGCCCGCGCGTCCACAGGGCGCCGGCGTCGCCGTAGGCGCCCAGGTTCTTGCTCGGGTAGAAGCTGAAGGCGCCGTAGTCACCCCAGGTGCCGGCCCGCCGGCCCTGCCAGCGGGCGCCATGGGCCTGGGCGGCGTCCTCGATGACGACCAGATCGTGCCGGCGCGCGATCGCCATGATCTGATCCATCGGTGCACAGCGCCCGTAAAGATGCACGGGGATGATGGCCCGGCTGTCAGGCGCCAGGGAGGCCTCGATGCGCTCGACATCGATCAATGCCGTGTCCGGATCCACATCGACGAAGAGCGGTCGGGCGCCGCTGTCGCTGATGGCGCTCACGGTGGGCACGGCCGTATTGGGCACGGTCAGGACCGAGTCGCCCGGGCCGATGCCGGCTCCGGTCAGGGCCAGCCGCAGGGCGTCGGTTCCGGAACCGACGCCGACGACGGCACCATCCGGATCCTCCAGGTACGCGGCGAAGGCCTGCTCGAATCGTTCCAGCTGCGGCCCCAGGATGAACCATCCCGAGTCGATCACCCCGGCGACCGCCGCGGCGATCTCGGCGCGCACCTGGCGGTCATGAGCCTTCACATCGAAGAGCGGGAGCGGCGGACCGGACGATGAGGGATCCTGGGGGGTGGCCGGATGTGACATGATGCGATCTCACTTCCCGTAGTAGTGATGCTTGTGCTCCCGGTAGTAGGCCAGCGTTCGCCGCAGTCCCTCGGCCACCGGCACGCGCGGTGACCAGCCCAGCTGGCGCCGGATTTTCTCGAAGCTGCCGTAGTAGCTGCCGATGTCGATGCGTTTGCGCTCCTCCGGGAAGGGGATCACGCGAATCGATCCGCTGCCGGCGATGGTGATCATCATCTCGGCGATCTGCTTGACCGAGAGGACTTCCGTCGAACCGAGGTTGTACACCTCACCGAAGACATCCTCGCGCTGGCCGGCCATCAGGAACGCGTCGACCGCATCGTCGACATAGGTGTAATCGCGCAGCTGGCTGCCGTCGCCGAACAGCTCGATCGTCTCGTTCTCCAGGGCCCGGCGGATGAAGACCGAAAGGAACCCCTGCCGGGCGTGCTCGAGGAGCTGGCGCGGGCCGAAGGTGTTGGTCAGGCGCAGGCTGCAGGCCGGCAGGCCATAGACGCGATGATAGAGCAGGTGGTACCACTCGGCCGACATCTTGTTGATTCCGTTGACGTCGGTCGGATTGCTCGGATGGGTCTCATCGACCGGCAATCGCAACGGCCGGCCATACTGCTGCCGGGTGCCGGCGTAGAAGACGCGGGCCCGGCAACGGTGATGACGGCAGATCTCGAGCAGCGCAAGGTGGCTGCGGCAGTTGATCTCGAGATCCTGGAGCGGATCACGCATGCTGTCGATGTGACTGACCTGTCCGGCAAGATTGAAGATGAACTCCTGCTCCCGCACCAGCGGCGTCAGGGCGGGCGTGTCGCGCAGATCGACCTGCGCGACCGTCACGTCGCCCTGGATGCCGTCGAGGTTGAAGCGGTTGGCTCCACAGCCCGGTATGAGGGAATCGACGACCGTCACCCGGGCGCCCAGTGCGCCCAGGCGGCGGGCCAGGTTGCTGCCGATGAAGCCCAACCCACCGGTCACCATGACGCGCCGGCCGCGGTAGCTGTCCTCGTATCCGCGGTTCATGCTTCCTCAGGGCCGGGTTCCGTTGGGCCCGATGGGGACCTTCTTGACGAACAGGGTCCACCACAGGCCCAGCATGTTGATGAAGACGCGCACCACGCGCCGGACGTTGAAGAATTGCGACTTGCCATGCACCCGGTGGAAATGGTGAACGGGCACCTCGGCGATGCGCGCCCGCGCCATGCCGAACTTGGCCATCATCTCTACACAGATCAGGCCGGAATCCTCCGTGAGAAGCACACGCTGGTTCATGAAGGAGCGGCGAATCAGGCGGAAATCGCAATCGACGTCCCGAACCGGCACCCGGAAGAGGGTTCGGACGAAATGATGATACGCCTTCCCCACGACGGCCCGGTACCAGGGATCGCTGCGCTTGATCTTGTAGCCGTTGACCAGGTCGGCGCCCGCACGCTTCTCCCACAGCAGACGCAACTCGCGGACATCGTACTGCGCGTCGCCGTCGGTGTAGAAGACCCAGTCCTTGGTGGCGGCCTGGAATCCGCTTCGGAGGGCGCCGCCGTACCCGCGGTTGGTGGCGTGCGTGACCGCGCGGAAGTGCGGATAGCGTTTGCCGATCTCCTCGAGGATTTCGGCCACATGATCCGGACTGGCGTCGTTGACCACGACCACCTCATACTCCTCGGTCAACTCCTCGAGCACGCGAGTGACGAGCAGCACCATGCTGGCGATGGTTCCCCAATCGTTGTAAGCGGGGAAGAACACCGTAATTGACTCTTTGGACTTCTCTTGCTGGATCGTTTCTGCCAAGGTGCCTCCTCAACAGAAGCATCGGATCGTAGGCCGGGCTTTCTTAGCGCCAGCCGGCTGAAGCAACACAACGGGCTGACGCTAGGTACTCGGCCGGCTGCTGTCAATCCTCTTCCGGCGACCCGCCCGGGCCCGGGGGGCCGGGCAAGAGCAAATCGGCGGAGAAGTTGGGGCGGGAACCCCGCCGGATGCCATGCGTTTGAGGGGGCAGAAATCATTTCTCCCCGTTGATGTCCTTGCTAGGATACGGAGAACTCGGTCCAGGATTCGAATCTGCGAAGTGGTAGGAGGTGGATGCATGAAGCGTCTCCCGGCGATCGTGGCTGCAGGGCTGCTTGCGGCCTCTCTTTTCGGGTGTGGGAGCGAACGCGAGCCGGCGCGGGAGGCCTCCGGGCCCGCGATGGATCCGGTCCTGGCCAGGGTTGGCGATCGAGAGATCCTGCTGAGCGAGTTTCAGCAGGCATTCGAGAACGCCCAGCAAGAGGATGAGCGCCATGCGCCGGATAGCACCTCGGCCCGTTCGTTCCTGGACGACATGATCAGCAGGGCCCTCATGGACCAGGTCGCTCGGGACTCGGTCAGCTGGAACCCCCTGCTCGAACATCGGGCCAGCAGCCACACGGAGAACCTCATGGTCCACAAGATGCGCTATGAGGCCTACGGATACGCCGGCGAGGTGTCGGATTCGCTTGTGGAGTATGCCCACGAGCTGGCGCGGACCGAGTACCGCTACCGGGCGCTGCTGTTCGCGACCGAGGCCGAGGCCCAGCGCTGGAGCCAGGCCCTGCGGTCGGGAACCACCTTTGACGAGGCCGCCCGGCAGTTGCTGGGAAGCGGGGAGGATGGGGACCAGGGGTGGCGATCCACCTACAATGCGCCCCTGATCGTCATCGAGCTGGTGCGGACACTCGCCCCGGGCGAGATCGGCGGGCCGGTCGAGGCCAGGAATGAGTGGTACCTGGTCCAGGCGGTCGACCAGCGGCCGAACGAGAACACCTATCCTCTCGAACAGACCGCCCGGCCGTTGCGCCTGCGGATCACGCAGGACCGGGCCGCCCGGCCGGCCCGGGAGTACCGGGAGGGGATTCTGGAAAAGTACCGATACACGCCCGATCTGGAAAGTGTGGAATGGTTCAATGCGTTCTTCTACGAAGCCACCCAGTCGGTCCCGCGCTCCAGTGACCTGAGGTTATCGCCGGGCGAGTCGCCCGGCAATGTGATCCCGGCGGACTGGTCCACCTGTCCCCTGAATGAGCAGGAGCAGCGCCGGATCCTGGCGACGACCACCGTCGACACCATTCACGCCATCCTGCTGCTGGACCATTTCATTTCCCAGCCCTCCTTCTCTTGGCCGCGATTCGACAAGATCGATGACACCATCGTGCAACTGGAGGCCTTGGTGATGGACCGCCTGGAACGGGTGGAGGCCTGGGAGCGCGGGTACGATCAGCATCCCGAGATCCAGGAAGCCTCCCGGCAACGCCGCGAGCTCATCCGGGCCCGCCAGCTCATGCAGCGGATCATCCGGCCGCGCAGCCGGCCGACGATGGAGCAGACCCAGGCCTGGTATGAGCAGCGCATCCTCGAACAGGGACGGGCCGAGCAGCGTGACTACGCGCTGGTGACCTTTGCCACGGCCGAAGACGCCGAACGGGCCCGCCCGCTGCTGCGCGGCGACCGTGACATGCGCGAGACGATGACGCTGATCCAGAGGATCGATCCATCGGCGGCGCTGGAGAGTGGGGCGGGGCTTTCCGTGACCCAGCGTCCGGACATGAGCGCGATGGAAGAGGAGCTCTTCAAGCTGCGCCTGCACGAGGTGACCTCCCCGCTGCCGAAGGGTGCGCGCTTCGCCTTGGCGCGCGTGGACCGGATCGTTCCGGGACAGGGCGACCGGCCGTTCGAGGAGGTGGCCGAGGAGGTCCACCGGGAATACAGCGCACTGCGTGCCGATTCCCTGTTGGCCCAGTACATCGAGCAACGGCGGCAGGTGACGGAAATCAGCATCCATGAGGACGTATTCAAGCGGGTCAACTTCGATCCGGCTCGGTAGGGTGCGGAGTTGGCGGGAGGCAAGGGTTCTATGGCGGCCATTCCGATAACGATCAGTAAACAGAGGGTCGGGCCGCACGGCCGCAGCGGGCGAAGCGGCCAGGTCGGGATGGTTCTGGCCGGTGTGCTCGCGCTTGCCTTCCTGGGCGCCCCGACACCCTCGGCCCGGGAAGGCGTGCCGCCACTGGCTCTGCCCGATGCCCAGGTGGTGACCCAGAGCGCCGAACAGGTCGTCTTCGATGTGCGCTTCGATGCGCCGACGGTGCGTTCGGTGGATCTTGCCGGCGACGCCTACCTTCAGGTGGTCATCCCGGGGCTGACGAGTTCCTATGAACCGGGGCACCCGGACCTTGCGCACCATCAGATTCTGGTTGCCGTGCCGCCCGGCACCGAGCCGGTGGCCAGCCTGATCGGCGGGGAGGAGGTCCTGCTGGCCCGCGGGCGCGTGCTGCCGATCGCGACCGAACGGTATGAGCTTCCGGAAAGAGGGGATGCCGAGACACGCCAGGGGCTGGCGCAGCACTCGATGACCTTTCGGGAGGATCCGGCCATCTACGATGCGGGCATCCTCTACCCCCGTGAGCGCGTGGCGGCCGAGCCCGCCCGCCGGTGGCGGACACTGCGGGTCTCCGCGATCCGGGTCAGTCCGCTGCGCTATGACGCGCACGATGGGGCGGTCTACTACACCGAGCGGATGCGGGTGCGGGTCCTCTTCGTGCCCACCGGCGGGGCCCGCCGGGATGTCGCCGAGCGACCGTTCGTCCACGCCGAGGATCGCTGGGAACCGATCTACAAGCGCCACCTGATCAACTACGACAGCGCGCGGGGGTACAAGCGGCTCCCGCTCGAGCGGCGCAGCCTGAGCAGGCTGCAGTCGGACCAGAACGGCCTCGAGTTTCGCGTCAAGGTGGATTCGACCCGGGTCTACGCCGTGCGCTTCGACGATCTGGCCCGCGGCGGCGAGCTGGAGGGCCCGCAGTCCTGGGATGACGTGAAGCTGGAGGTGCGCGACTACGACGCGGACGATCCACAGGATCCGTTCCAGACCTGGCCGATCGCCTACTACGCCGAGGACATTGACCAGGACGGCAGCTTCGGACCCGGGGACCGTCTGATCTTCTATGGCCAGGACGCGTGGGATTTCTTCGATGTCACGCCGGGCGAGAAGCGCTACCTGCGGCGAAACGTCTACTGGCTGGTGGTGGGAAGCGGTGCGGGTGACCGGATGAATGCGACGCCGGCCTGGCTCGACGAGGATCTGCCGTCGGAGGTGGTGACCTATACCCGCCGGCAACACTTCGAGCAGGACCGCTTCTACATGTCGGTGCTCGCACGCAGTGACATCCCCAATCCGCAGTCGGGTCCCAAGGCCTTCCGAACCGACCACTACAACTGGACCCATCCGGACTGGATCGAGGGAACCCAGGCCCGACCGATCAAGGTGGTATCGGTGGATCTTCCCGAGCTCCTCGTCGTGACCGACATCTGTGTTCACCTGCAGGGCCAGGTGGAGCTGTCCGGATTCGGGAGTCATCATACCCGTCTGTGGATTTCGAACAGCAGCAGCCCCATGGACACGGCCTGGGCCTTCCCCGGCAATCCCTACCGGGTTCGCGAGCTCGATGACATCATCACCTGTGTCAGCGGCGATCAGGCTGCCATGACGCCGCTGCGCACGGGACGCAACTACTTCAAGATCTACGTGCCGCGCGTGGGGGACGGCATCGATGACGTGGTCGGTGACGGCCTGGGCATCGACTGGATCGAGATCTCCTACATGGGGTTGACGCTGTTGCGGAATCGGGAGCTGCTCATGCCGCTCTCCGGGCTGACCGGGCCGCAGCAGATCAGGGTCAGTCGCTGTGCGTCCACCGACATGCTGGCCTTCGACCTGACCGATGCCCGCCAACCGACCCGGCTGGCATTGGCCGACTCGCTCTTCGAGCAGAGCGGGAGCCACTACAACCTGCGGGTGCAGACCGATCTGGGGCCGACCGGCAACGATCGGCTCCTCTACTTCGTCGAACGGGCGCACATTCCCAACATTGCCGCCGACGCCATCTCGATCCGGCGGGGCCTGCGGCTCGACCAGTTCTCCAACGAAGATTACGTGGCGATCTATCCGCGGCGTTTCGAGCCGCAGCTGCTGGCGTTGTTGGATCATCGCGAGGCCGTGAGCGGGCACCGCGTGCTGCGGGCGCCGGTGGAGGATGTTTTCGATACCTACAGCGGCGGCCGGCGCCATCCGTTTGCCATCAAGCGTATGCTGCGCGAGATGTGGCGCGTCGGCGAGATCCCGCCCGACTACCTGCTCATCGTGGGGGATGCCTCGAATGACATCCCGGGCTACACCATCGGGCGCCAGACCTGGAATGCGGACTCCAACTATGTCCCGGTGATGACCATCGCCGGGCACGCCGCCGCGGGATCCGCCTACCAGGTGGTCTCCAGTGATCACTGGTTCATCGACAATCTGACGGGTGGCTGGGACGACGACATGACCATGAACCCGGACATGTTCGTCGGGAGAATCCCGTGCGGCAGCCCGGGGGAGGTGGCCCTCTCGGTCAACAAGATTCTCGACTACGAACTCGAGAATCACACCGGCCGCTGGCGCGGTCACGTGGTCATGCATGCCGATGATGCGTTCTCTTCCCGAATCTCGGGAATCGGCGGATCCGGACTCTACACCTTGTACACCTCGGAGTGGACCTTCCTGAACAAGTGTCGGGAGTCGGTCGGGTACATTCGCAGTCACCCGGCCTTCGATCACTTCGTCATCGACACGCTGTATCAAAGCGCGGAGATGGATTCGGTGCCCCATCTGGGGCGTTGCGTCCTGGATAGCACCGGGCAGCGTTGCCTGCGGGATCAGAATGGCGACGTCGTGCTGGTGTCCTACCCTACCGAAGCCGATCAGTCCGCCAACTGGCGATATGGCTCATCGACGGTACGCGACCTGCTCATCGACTACCTGAATGAGGGGGCCTTGATCTGGGCCTATCAGGGCCACTCGAATCACAAGCTCGTGGCCCACGAGCTGATCTTCGAGCATTCGATTACCAGTTCCCCGATCGATCGGCTGTCGAACATCGGCAAGCCGTTCATTTTCATGGGGTTCGGGTGTCACCTGGGCGAATATGCCCATCATCAGGAGGGCTACGCCATCCGGGGTGACTGCATGGCCGAGCGGATGCTCTTCTGCTGCGGTTCCCAGTCGCGCGGCGCGATTGCCGCCCTGGGGTCGACCGACTACGAGTGGGTGCATCATACCTACCAGCTGCGGGTCTTTCAGACGATGTTCTCGCAGCCGCCGCAATCCGAGAGCGGGGCGTCCCGCTGGCGGATGGGGGAATTGACCAGCGAAGCCAAGATGCTCCTGCGGCCCAATGAGGAGGAGCGCATCACCTATACGCTGCTCGGGGATCCCGGCCTGCGGGTGGGCATCGCGCCTCCGGTCCTGCATGTCAGGCTCAATGACGAGATCTGGGTGCCGGAGGAAACGCCCGCCTACGTGAGCACACGCACGGATGATTCGCTCACCGTCCGGGTGCAGATCTATGACGAAAGCCATCTTTCCACCGGGCAGATCAAGATCAAGGACTACCGGGACGGGGTCTATGATTGGGTGGCCGACTCACTGCTGGTCCTGGTCGAGTCTGCCAATGACCGCGAGCTGCTTGTCGAGTACCAGACCCAGCTCCAGCGGCGCGAATACGAGCTGCTCCTGCAAGCCGCCGACTACGAGGGCAGCCTGCGGAGCGTCGCGGCGCCGGTGGCGTTGATCATCGGCTTCTTCGAAGAGATCGATGGCAGTCTGATTCCCTTGCCGGAGAGCGGAGCGGTGATTTCGGATTCCACGCGCTTGGTCGTGACCGTTCGCACGAGCGCCCATCTGGAGGAGACCGGCTTCCGGCTGGAAGCCGGCGGATGGGAACTGCCGATTGCCGGCAGCGAGTCTTCGCAGGAAGGCGGCGGGGGGCTGTACAGCTGGACGGTTCGCTACGCGGCGACCGGCTCGCTTCCCAGCGGGAACATGACGCTCGAATTCTCGATCCGGCAGCGTGACGGGACCGATCTGGTGGTCGCTGTCCAGCCGGTCGAAGTGGGTGCGGACCAGCTGCGCTTCCGCTCTCAGTACTGGGTGCCCAGCCCATTCACCACGGCCACGACGCTGGTCTACGATCTGAGCTTGCCGGCGACCCGGGCCCGGTTGCGCATCTACACGGTGACCGGGCGCCGCATTTTCGAGGACGAGGGGCTGCCGACGCGCAAGGGGGTGAACTACTTCCAGTGGAACGGACGCGACGCGGACGGCGATGCGATCGCCAACGGGCTCTACTTCTATGAGATCGCGGTCTGGGACGATGCCGGCCGCAGGGTCCAGGCGATCGAGAAGGTGGTTCGGGCCCGCTAGCGTCCAGCATTCTCTCTCTCAAGGAGGTGATGTCGGATGGTCTGGGATCCTTCCCGGCTTACCACCAAGGCCAGCGAGGCGCTGGCTGCGGCGCAACAGGACGCTCTCCAGAAGCACCATCAGCAGGTCACACCGGCTCATCTGCTCTCGGCCCTGATCCGCCAGGAGCAGGGCGTGGTGCCGCGGCTATTGCAGAAGCGCGGCGCGGACGTGGCGCATCTATTGGCCGAGATCGACGCCGAGATCGAGCGGCAGCCGCGGGTGACCGGGGGCGGCCAGCAGTACGCCGCCCCGGAGTTGGGGGCCGTGCTGGAGCAGGCCCAGACGGAGGCCGAGCGCCTCAAGGACGAGTATGTTTCCACCGAGCACCTGCTGCTCGCCATGGCCGACAGCGGCCATCGCACGCCGGCCGGGGAGCTGCTGCGCACGCAGGCCGGCGACAAAGAGAGCTTGCTGCGGCTGCTGGCCGAGGTGCGCGGCAGTGCGCGCGTCACCGACCCGCATCCGGAGGACAAGTACGAAGCGCTCAAGCGCTACACCAAGGATCTGACGCAGCTGGCCGAGCGCGAGCAGCTCGACCCGGTGATCGGCCGCGACATCGAGATCCGCCGCCTGATGCAGGTCCTCTCGCGGCGTCGCAAGAACAACCCGGTCTTGATCGGCGAGCCCGGGGTGGGCAAGACGGCCGTCGTCGAGGGGCTCGCCCAGCGGGTCGTGGCCGGGGATGTGCCCGAGGGGTTGCGCGGCAAGCGCGTGCTGGGCCTGGACCTCGGATCGCTGATCGCCGGCGCCAAATACCGGGGCGAGTTCGAGGATCGCCTCAAGGCGCTGCTCCGGGAGGTCAAGGAATCCGAGGGCCGCGTGATTCTGTTCATTGATGAGCTGCATACGCTGGTGGGCGCGGGGGCCGCCGAAGGGGCCATGGACGCCTCCAACATGCTCAAGCCGATGCTGGCGCGCGGTGAGTTGCGCTGCATCGGCGCCACCACGCTGGACGAGTACCGCAAGCATGTCGAGAAGGATGCGGCGCTGGAACGGCGCTTCCAACCGGTTCTGGTCAACGAGCCGTCGGTCGAGGATACGATCGCGATCCTGCACGGACTGCGCGATCGGTATGAATTGCACCATGGCGTCCGGTTGACGGCGCGCGCGATCGAGGCGGCCGCCCGGCTGTCAGACCGTTACATTGCGGACCGCTTCCAGCCGGACAAGGCGATCGACCTGATCGACGAGGCGGCCTCCGCGCTGCGCATCGAGATCGATTCGATGCCCGAGGAACTGGATCTGATCGAACGGCGGGTCAAGCGGCTGGAGGTGGAGCGCCAGGCCCTGCAGCGCGAGAAGGACGCACCGGCCGCCGGAGAGCGGCTCGCGGAGATCAAGCGCGAGTTGGCCGGCCTGCAGGAAGAGCGCCCCCGCCTCGCGGCGCAGTGGCAGCAGGAGCGCGAGCAGATCGATCGGATCCGGGGTCTGAAGGAGAATCTCGAGCAGCTCAAGGCCGCCGAGGCGCAGGCCGAGCGGGAGGGCAACCTGGAGAAGGTGGCCGAGGTCCGCCATGGGCGGATCCCGAAGGCCCAGGCGGCGCTGACCGCCACCACCCGCGAGCTTGAAACGCTCCAGGCCACCAGTCGGATGCTCAAGGAGGAGGTTGAGGAGGAGGACATCGCCGCGGTGGTCGGCCGCTGGACGGGGATTCCCGTGAGCCGGTTGCTGCAGACCGAGGCCGAGAAGCTGGTGCAGATGGAGGCCCGTCTTCGCCGGAGGGTGGTGGGCCAGGATGCTGCGCTCAAGGCGGTGAGCGATGCGGTCCGGCGCGGCCGGGCCGGGCTGGCCCCGCCGGGCCGGCCCGGCGGCAGCTTCATCTTCCTGGGCCCGACCGGCGTGGGCAAGACCGAGACCGCCAAGGCGCTGGCCGAGTTTCTGTTTGACGACGAGACCCATATCGTCCGGCTGGACATGAGCGAATACGGGGAGCGCCATTCGGTCGCGCGCATGATCGGCGCCCCGCCCGGATATGTAGGCTACGAGGAGGGGGGGGTCCTGACCGAATCGGTCCGCCGGCACCCGTACTCGGTGGTGTTGCTCGATGAGATCGAGAAGGCCCATCCGGAGCTGTTCAACGTCCTGCTGCAGGTGCTCGACGACGGACGTCTGACCGACGGACACGGCCGGACGGTCAGCTTCGCCAACACGGTGATCATCATGACCTCGAATCTGGGCACCCATCTGCTGCACGCCGAGGAAGGCGCCGGGCCGGACCGCCGGCGCGCCGCGATCCTCGCCGAGCTGCGCGCCCACTTCCGGCCGGAGTTCCTGAATCGGATCGACGAGATCGTGATCTTCAACCCGCTGGGCAGGGAGCAGATCGGGGTGATCATCGATCTGCTGCTGGGCGAGATTCAGCGTTACCTGGACGCCAAGAGCATCCGCCTGGCCGTGACCGACCGCCTGAAGGCGCGCTTCGTCGAGGAAGGGTTCGATCCGCAGTATGGAGCCCGCCCATTGCGCCGGTTGCTGCAGAACCAGCTGCAGAATGCTCTGGCGATGAAGGTGCTCGCCGGCGAGGTGGAGGAAGGCGACCGGGTGACGGTCGACCTGGCGGGACCCGATGCTACGCTGGAGGAGCCCCTTCGTTGGGAGCGCCAGCCCCGGACGTAGGCGCGGGGCCGTCCTCGGTCCAGGGCAGGCAAGCGCGGTTCTTCCCGTTGGCCTTGGCCGCCAGAACCATGCGGTTGGCCGTGTTCCAGAGTTCATCCCGGCGGGTGCCCTGCTCAGGGAAGAGTGCGCCTCCGATCGAGATCGTGACCGCGACCGAGTCGACCTGTCCGGCAAGCGTGGGGACCGCCAGCTGCAAGCCTTCGGTGGAGCGCCGAAGACGTTCGGCGATCATGTCGGCTTCCTGGCGCGAGACCGGGGGGGCCAGCAGAATCGCGAACTCCTCGCCTCCGTACCGCGCAATGACATCGGTCGAACGCAGGGCGCGCCCCAGAATGTCGGCGACCGCTTGGAGCACCCGGTCGCCGGCGTCATAGCCATGGCGCGAGTTGAAGAGCTTGAAGTCGTCGATGTCGATCAGCAGCAGGCCGAAACTCTGTCCTTTGCGGCGCGAGTCGGCCAGATGGCGGCGCAGCTGTTCCTCGAAGAAGGCGCGGTTGTGAACACGCGTAAGGAAGTCGATCGAAATCACCGTTTGCAGAAGGACCGCATAGGTGAACTGACGGCGGATGTGGCCGGCGAACAACCGCAGCCGGGCGATTCGTTCGGCATCGAACCAGAACGGTTGCGGCGTGGCCAGGGCCAGTACCGCGCTCCAGGCCGGATCACGTTGCTGCAGGGGCATCAAGAAAGCGCTTCCGCGGCGCAGGGGGCGCCGGCCGGCGGGCAGCCATGCCAGGTCGGGAAGATAGAGACCATGGTGCGGCGACCGGCTGGCCGACTCAACCCAGGAATGCCAGGCGGCCAGGGGCGCCGGGACGTCCGGGGTCAGGGGATCGCCGCCCGGGTCCGTCGCCCGGGCGGCTCGATCCGTCTCAGGCGCGGCCCCGGACTCGCCTGCCGGGGGTTGCAGGTCCCGCAACCCCCGCGCGATACCGGCCGGGACCGGCAGATTGTCGGCAAAGCAGAGGGCGGCGGGCACCCCCAGCACGGTTCTCAGCAGATCGAGGATTCCGACCACGATACCCTTCACATCCGCGCTCTGTTCGACCGAGGAGAGCAGGCGCCGGCTGTGATCTTCCAACAGGTAGCTGACTTCCCGGTCCTGAAAGCGCGGGTTCGGGCCCAGCGACGGGTCCAGGGGGACCGAGATGGCGGGGTTGCGGGCGGAAAGCAGGTCGGGAAGCCGGTACAGGCATCCGCGCCGCGGATCGGCGATCTCGAGGCTGTCGCCGGGGTGATCGAGGCGGCCCCGCTGGAGGGACAGGGACCCGGCGCGCACGAGTTGACGGATCGTAGCATGGGTGAGCAGGGCCAGGTAGCTGCTGTTTCCCTGGGAAAGGAGCCGGCGCAGCGCGGGGGCCTGGCCGGCGCCGATCAGGCCGTCGTCGAGAAGCTTCGCGAGAACGGTCGCGTAGGTTGTTGCCCGTGGCTCCACCATGTTGCGATCTCATCGGTTGTTGGCCGGGAGGTGCGTCCCTTGCACTCTCACGCCAGCTCTCTCGAAACGGTGGTCCTGCACCGGCTGCCATGATAGTACGCGCCCGGCCGTCGCCTGGCAAGGGCCACACGTCCAACTGAATGCCAATGCTAATGTTGCGGCTCTTGACCGGCGCCCGATCTGTGTTAGACTGCAATGACTGTGGTCCGCATCGGAGATCCGATGCGTTCTTTCTTTTGGCCGGGTTGGATGCCGGCCGACCCCGACGGCCAGCGCTGGCCCGGGCAGGGAGTCAACCCATGGCGCTCGCGAAACTGCTCAGACCCGAATTCGTCCTGCTCGACGCCCCCCCCCTGAGCAAGGGGGAGTTGATCCGTGCTCTGGTCGAACCGTTGGCGGAGGCGGGGGTGGTTGCCAGCGTTGCGCAGGTCACCCGCGCCCTGCTCGAACGCGAGCGCGTCATGAGCACCGGCGTCGGCGGGGGTGTCGGTCTGCCCCACGCGCAATGCCATGCCGTGCGCGAGTTCGCCGTGGCGTTCGCCCGGCCGAGAGAACCGATCGACTTCCAGTCGCTCGACGAACGGCCGGTGCAGATCGTCTTTCTGGCCGTGGGTCCCGAAGACCGCACCGGCCTGATGCGGGTGCTCACCCGGATCTCCCGGCTGCTGTATACCGGTGATCTCCAGAAGCGTCTGCTCAAGGCGGGGACGGCACGGGATGTGGTCGATCTGATCGCGGCCGAGGAGGCCAAGCTGGGCAGCGATGCCCCGCCCATGTTTCCCGAGCGCCCGGGGAGAGCACGGTGACCAACGGGCCGATCGGAATGGGCCCGCGGGGCGCCTGGGCGGTGTTGCTGGCCTATGTGATCTTGATCTTCTATCTCTCCTCGCGATCGCACCTACCCGCACCGCGCGAGATTCCCCACTGGGACAAGCTGGCGCACCTGATCGAGTATGGGATTCTGGGCTATTTGAGCCAGCGTGCCGCCCGGCTCACCTGGCCGACGACCCGCTCCGCTGCAGCCCTGCGCAGGCTGCTGGGGGTCTGGATCGCGGGGCTGTGCGTGGCGGCGGCGGATGAGATGTTTCAGTCGATGGTGCCGAACCGCGAGCCGAGTCATCTGGACTTCGCTGCCGATGCGGCCGGCCTGATGGTAGGACTCGTGCTGAACTGGCGCCAGGCGGTATTCCGGCCAGGCGCAGGTCCGACCCGCAGAAAGGGGAACGATGATCATGCCCAGTGAAAAGGGCCGGCAGCCGATCGAGTACGCGACAACCCTCAGAACGCATACGTGCGGGCAACTGCGCCTGGCCAGTGCCGGGCAGACAGTGCGCATCGCCGGCTGGGTGCATCGCGTCCGGGATCATGGTGGGGTCTTCTTCCTCGATCTGCGCGATCGGTATGGCATCACGCAGGTCGTGACCAAGCCGGATGAGACCTCCGAAGCGCTCCTTTCCACGATCCGGTCTCTGCGGCCCGAGAGCGTGGTGGCCTTCACCGGCGTGGTGAATCCCCGGCCCGCGGGCATGGTCAATCCGGACCGGCCCACGGGCGAGATCGAGGTCGTGGCCGAGGAGGCGACGCTCCTGGCGGCCGCCGAGACGCCCCCCTTCCAGATCGAGGGCGAGATCGAAGCGGGTGAGGACCTGCGCCTCGAATACCGCTATCTCGATCTGCGCCGCCCGCATCTGCAAGCGGTTTTGCAGATGCGTCACCGCGCCATGTTGAGCGTGCGACGTTTTCTCGACCGACACGGGTTCCTCGAGATCGAGACGCCCATGCTGGTGAAGCCCACGCCCGAGGGCGCGCGCGACTTCCTGGTGCCCAGCCGGGAGCACCCCGGACGATTCTATGCCCTGCCGCAAAGCCCGCAGCTCTACAAGCAGATCCTGATGGTGGCCGGGGTGGATCGCTACTTCCAGCTGGCGCGCTGCCTGCGCGACGAGGACCTGCGGGCCGATCGGCAGCCCGAGCACACCCAGATCGACCTCGAGATGAGCTTCGTGGGTGAAGCGGATGTCTATGCCGTCATCGAGGGGCTGATGAAGAGGGTGTTCGCGGAGGTCCTGGACCGCGAGGTGCCGATTCCGTTCGAGCGCCTCGACTACGACGAATGCATGGACCGTTTCGGATCGGACAAGCCCGATCTGCGGTACAAGGGCGAGATCCAGGATGTGACCGGCCTGCTGGCCGGCTGCGGGTTCCGTCTGTTCGGCGAAGCCCAGGCCTCCGGTCAGACGGTCAAGGCCTTCGTGGTGCCGGGCGGCGCGGCACTGTCCCGCAAGGAGTCCGACGCGCTCGAGGCCGAGGTCAGAGTTGCCGGCGCCAAGGGGTTGGCCCGCGCGAAGATCACCGGTTGCGGCCTCGACGGCGGCTTCGCCAAGCATGTCGAAGCCGACCGCGCGGCCGAGCTCATCCGGGCAACCGGCGCCCACGAGGGGGATCTTCTGGGATTGGTGGTGGACGAGCGCATGCGGGCCAATCGCGCGCTGGGGCGCTTGCGGGCCAAGCTGGCGACCGGCGAGGCCCGGCGCCGGCAGGACGCGGGGGAGGCGCCCGAGTATCGCTTTCTGTGGGTTCGTCACTTCCCGCTCTTCGAGAAGGATGAGGACACGGGCCGTATCGCCCCGGCGCACCACATGTTCACCATGCCGCTCGAGAAGGATCTGGACCTGCTCGAGCGTGATCCGCTGGCCGTGCGCGCTCAGCTCTATGATCTGGTCATGAACGGCGTCGAGCTGGGTTCGGGCAGCGTGCGCATCCACCGCCGAGACATCCAGGAGCGGGTCATGCAGGTCGTGGGTCTGGATGCCCAGGAGGCCGAGCGACGCTTCGGTTTCTTGCTCAAAGCGTTCCAGTACGGGGCGCCGCCCCATGCCGGCATCGCCCTGGGGCTCGACCGGCTGATCATGATCATGGCCGGGCGTTCCTCGATCCGTGACACGGTCGCATTTCCCAAGACCACCAGCGCGATGTCGCTGGTCGACGGGGCGCCGTCGGAACCGGACCCGGGTGATCTGCGGGATTTGAAGATCCAGGTGCTGGTTGCGCCCAAGCCGGCGCCGTGACGGGGGGGCATAGTGGGGGGCGTCACGGGGCGCTACGGACCCCGGGGCCGGCGATGCGGGTACATCCTGGAGGTGCCGCCGCGGCCGGGGATGACCGTCCGGCCCGGTTAGACCTTGACAGACCGTGGGAACCGCCCGAAGTATCAGGCAGGCGCCGGCGCTTGCGGGCGGCGGCGTTGGCACGTCAATCAGATGGGGGTGTCATGAACGCAAGAGTGTTTCTCTCGACGATCTTCCTGGTCTTGATCGCGTTGGGGGCCGGTTCGTGCGGCACGGCCAAGAAGAACTGCCTGGTGATCCCGGCGCAGATCGAGTTGGTCGGCGAGCGCCGCGAGGCAGCCATGCGCGAGCTCGAGAACCGGGCCACCCAGGTGGATCGTCTGCGAGCCAGTCTCGAACGATCCCAGCGTCAGTACGATGAATTGCTGTCTGAGCAAGCCCTGTTGGACAGTCTCATGAGTCACGCGTCAGAGGACTGAGATTCCATCGGTCTCTGATCAGGTTCCCGGACATGCGGAGGATGAAGAGCATGATGAAGCGAGACTCCCTGGGCAGCGCGCCGGGCGTCGGCGTGATCCGCTCCGGCTGTGGGGCCGGGCTCCGGCTGGCCGCCGTGGTCCTGATCCTGGCGGGGGCCGGATGCTCCCAGGCGCCCGAGGTGGAGTTGCCCGATCCGGCGACGGGTCAGTACCTGACCCTCGAGCAACAGCGTTCCTTGAACTCGGTTCAGCTTCAGGAGTACTGCGGGATGCTGGATCAGCACCTGCAGCAGTTGCGCGACGACATCGATCTGGCCTATGCGCTCAAGGACAGCCTGGATCAGGTGTACGAGAGCATGAGCGCCGAGGCCACGCAGCTCAACCGTGATACGCGCAAGCTCGAGCGGGACGTCAAGAGCGCCAAGCAATCCCGGGCGAGCATGATTGCCTATGTAACGCAGGAGGGCGACACGCTCATCAAATTGGCGGCCCTCTTCTTCGACAGCGCGGCCGAGTGGCGCAAGATCTATGACGCCAACGCCGAGCTCATCGAGGATCCCGGAGAGCCCCTTCCCGTGGGGTTGGTCCTGCGGATTCCCAACTGATACCGATGGCTGGACAGCAGCAGCAAGCACTCTCGATCAAGGATCTCGCCCTGGTCAATCTCTTCGGCGAGCAGGACCGGCATGCGCGGGCCGTAGAGGAGCGTTTCGGCGTTCGTCTGGTGGCCCGCAACGGGGAGTTGATGGTGACCGGCGAGGGGGCGCCGGTGGAACAGGCCGTGGCCCTGCTGACCCACCTCATCGAACGCGTCCGCCAGGGGGAGACGATCTGCGCCGAAGATCTCCAGTATGCGTTCTCGATCATCGATCACAACCAGGACAGTGCCGATCTCGAAGACGAGACCCGACTCGAGCAGGCCGAGGTTCTGCTGCGGGGGGACAAGCAGATCGTCTCGGTGCGCACGCTCGGACAGGCCCGCTATGTCGAGGGCCTGCGCCGCCACGAGGTCGTCTTCTCCATCGGACCGGCCGGCACGGGCAAGACCTACCTGGCGGTGGCCTGGGCGGTACGCTGTCTGAAGGAGAAACTCGTGGATCGCATCATTCTGGTGCGGCCCGCGGTGGAGGCGGGGGAGAGCCTCGGGTTCCTGCCGGGGGATTTGCAGGACAAGGTGGATCCCTATCTGCGGCCTCTTTTCGATGCGCTGCGTGACATGATCAGCTACGAGAAGCTCCAGCGCTACCTGCAAATGGGTGTCGTGGAAGTCGCGCCGCTGGCGTACATGCGGGGCCGTACCCTCTCGCGGGCCTGTGTCATCCTGGACGAGGCCCAGAACACGACCCTGCCGCAGATGAAGATGTTCCTCACCCGGCTGGGGGCCGGGTCGCGCGCGGTCATCACCGGTGACGTGACGCAAATCGATCTGAACCAGCCCCGGGATTCGGGCCTGATCCAGGTCAAAGGGATTCTGCAGGGCATTGCGGGGATCAAGTTCGTCTTTCTCTCGAGCAAGGATGTGGTCCGCCACCGGCTCGTGCGCGATATCATCGACGCCTTCCAGCGCAGCGAACAGTCCGAGGAGGCCTAGGACCATGAAGAGCGGCTCCGATTCCTCCGAATCCCCCGCTCGATCAGGGGGCGGTCGTTCCAGTGGAGTGTCGGCCTGGCGGCAACGCCTGCGTGCCTGGCCCCAGCAGAATGTACGCCTGGTTTCCTGGTTGCTGCTGGGACTCGTATTCCTGTGTGGAGTCAGTTTGTTTCCCCGCAGCAGCCAGATTCAGCCGGTCTCCTACCGGCTGGGCACCGTGCAACCCAGGGCGGTGATTGCCAGCTTCAACTTCGCGGTCAACAAGGACCCCGAGACGCTCGAGGCCGAACGGCAGGTGGCGATGACGGCCGTGCCTCCCGTCCTGGTCTACCAGGACTCGATCCGGGTTCAGGCGCTCAACGCCCTGGACCGTCTGCAGAAGACGATCATGGATGTGCGCGGCCATCGCGCGCCGGACCAGGCGATTCCGCTGGGCGAGGATGTCGCCATCTCGCCCAGCGTCTATGTATCTCTGATGACGCTCGATCCGGCCGCCATCTTCGCCCAGGCGCGCGGTCTGCTGCGGGACTACTACGAGCGGGGCGTGGTGTCCGCGCAGCTCGAACAGCAGCTGAAGAACACCGAGCGG
Organism: uncultured bacterium; assembly: GCA_964417675.1. GTDB lineage: Bacteria > Eisenbacteria > RBG-16-71-46 > CAIMUX01 > WJJG01 > CAYQJL01. Next base: position 22,497 of record CAYQJL010000070.1, read on the forward strand.
GCGACCTTGATTTCGGGGGGCGTCGATTGGGTGGGTCCGACGCACCGCTTCCTGGGCCCGCGCGAGATCGAACACCTCTTGGCGGCCCGTGGGGACAGCTCCCCCGAGGCCCAGGCAGTGGCCGAACTCGTGAAGCGGTTCGCGCATCCGAATGTTTCGTTTGACGAACAGGCCACGGCCGCCCGCAAGCGATTGGCCCATGATGCGGTCGATCCCAGCATGGGGATCGTGCTCGAGGGAGAGAAGATCGTCGGGGCCCACGAGCGCATTACCACCGAAGTGCTCCGCAAGCTGGAGTCCTATGAGCACTGGAAGCGCCACCGCGCCGAGACCGAAGGGGGCGGCATCCCGCTGGGGGTCTTCGCCGGGCGGGCACTCCTGCTGGCGCTGTTGCTGTCAGGCTTCATCGCCTACCTGGTGAGCTATCGCCCCGGCATTCTGCGCGAGCTCGATGATCTGACCCTGCTGGCGATCTCCTTCGGCGTCTTCCTGCTGCTGGGGGGCCTGACCCTGAATGTGCTGCGCTTCTCGGCCTATCTGGTGCCGGTGGCCGGCTTCGCCGTCATGGTGGCGCTGCTCTACGATGAGCGCCTGGCGCTGATCGCCTCCGGATTTCTCACGGCCATCATCGGCCTGATCACGGAGCAGGGGCTGGTCTTCGTGGTGGTGATCGGCTTCGGTTCGGTCGCCGCGATCCTGAGCGTGCACCAGCTGCGCGACCGGCGGCAGCTCTACCGGCTGCTCCTGTACGTGCCGCTGACGCATATCGTGTCGCTGGGGATCATGGGGCTGGCGACCTCCCTGGTGTTTGAGCAGATGCTGACGGACACGCTCTATCTCGTCGCCAATCCCTTCATCGCCGCCGGCTTCGCGCTCTTCGCAGTACCGCTGACCGAGACCGCCTTCGGCAAGTGCACCAACCTGACACTGCTCGAGCTGCTCGACCTGAACCGGCCTCTCCTGCGTCGGCTGATGCTGGAAGCGCCGGGGAGTTATCACCACAGCCTGATGGTGGGGACACTGGCCGAGGCGGGGGCCCAGGCCATCGGGGCCAATCCCCTCATGGCGCGTGTCCAGGGGTACTACCATGACATCGGCAAGATCCGCAAACCGGATTACTTCATCGAGAATCTGATGGCCGGACGCAAGAACCCCCACGACAAGCTGGCCCCCACAATGAGCCGTCTCATCCTGGAGTCCCATGTGCGGGATGGCCTGGCGATGGCGCGCGAGTCGAAGTTGCCGAAGGTGGTGCGCGACGGCATTGCCCAGCATCACGGTACGGGCGTGATGACCTACTTCTACCACAAGGCCAAACAGGCCGGTGCCGACGTGTCCGAGACCGAGTACCGCTATCCGGGGCCGCGGCCACGCTCTCGGGAGGCCGCGGTCGTCCTGCTGGCCGACCAGGTGGATGCGGCCTCACGCAGTCTGCACGAGCCCACGCCGAGCCGTCTGCGCGGCCTTGTCAAGCAGCTCGTGGAGAAACGCGCGCTCGAGGGAGAATTGGATGAAAGCCACCTGACCTTGAAGGATCTGGCGGCATTGCGCGACGCGTTCGTACCCATTCTGACCGCTCTCTTTCATGGGCGGATCAGCTATCCTACGCTGGAGCAGAAGAGTGCCAAGATTACGACAGGTGTACCTGGCGAACCGGCAGCGAAGGCTGAAGGTTGAGACCGCGGCCCTGCGCCGGCTGGCGCAGGAGATCCTGGCCGGGGAGGGAGCGCCGGAGAGGACCCGCATCGAGCTGGTCTTTCTGCGGGACGAGCCGATGGCCCGTCTCAACGAGCAATACCGGCAGCGCGCGGGCGCTACCGATGTCCTCTCGTTCGGCTATGACGAGGACGCTCTGGCCGCGGAAGAGCAAGCCCCATCCGGCAGCGTCGTGGTATCGGTGGACCGCGCGCTGCAGCAGGCTCGGGAACGCGGCCATCCGGTCGCCCAAGAGCTGGCACGCTTGGTGGCCCACGGTGTGCTCCATCTTCTGGGCTATGACGATAGCGAGGCCCGCGCCCGCCAGCGCATGCGGCGGCGTGAGGACCTGTACCTGAAAACCTGGACCGGGGGGAGGTGAGACGCGCACCCGCGATGCCTGATCCGCAACCACAGTTACTTTGGGCCGCCGCATTCCTGGCGGCCGGAATCTTGGCTTTGTCGGTCATGGCGGCTCTCGTCCTACGGAGGAGTGGCCGCCCGGCACGGTCCGCGAGGATCTTGTACTGGATCTCCGCGACCGCCTGGGTAGCGCTGGGTCTGACGGCCACGACGGGGCGGTGCCTGCCGTTGGGTGGGGTGGGTGCCTGGCTGGCGCCGATCGTCGGCCTGTTCCTGACCAACCTCATGCACTGGCGCACGCAGGAGCGGCCCGCGCTCCTGCTGGAAGAGCACCCGGATCAGAGTAGGCCCGGGAATGGAAGCTGGGCGGCCAGCCCGGGTGCGTCCTCCGAAGCCACACTGGATCTCGAGGATCGGCGCCTCCTGGGGCACCTGCTGGCCCTGCTCGGCCGGCGGGCCACCCACCTCATGATTCCGCTCGAGTCGGTGCCACACATCTTCGAAGATGATTCGGTCGAGCGGATTGCGGAGCTGTTTCGCACGCACGGGCAGCGTTGCCAGAAGATTCCGGTCCTGCAGCGGGCCCGCCGCACGAGCGCGGGACTGATCGACGCGCGCCTCTTCCTTCCGCGTATCGCCGCGGCTGCGCCCGATCGCGGGGAGGCGCCGCGGAAGCAGGTGGCGCGCGACTATGCGGTGGAGCTGCCCACGATCGCCGGGTGGGATCCGGCCACCAGTGCGCTCGATCGCCTCAGAGGCGGCGGCCGGGGGGCCGTGGCCGTGGTGAACGCCCGCGGCCGGGTGGTGGGCTACATCGGCTGGCCGGGGATCTTTCACCTCCTGCTCGGCCGGCCGGTTCGGGAGGCGCACCTATGAGTGTGACGCTTCTCATTATGCTGCTGCTGGGCCTTTACCTGACCTGTGGTCTCATCATCAGTGCCTACCGCCAGGCGCTGGGCAAGAGCGGCGGGCAAGGTATGTGGGTCCTGCTCTGGGCGATCGTCTTCATGGGTTTGGCCGGCCTGTGGCTTCCGGAATCCCCCTCGTGGTCGTTGTCGATGGCGCTGGTCTGGCTGGCGGGCACACTGGGCCTGATCCGACTGGGGGTGTGGCTCCGTTCACGGACTTGGCCCGCGCGTATGGTGTGGTTGTTGGGTCCCATGCATGCCCTCGGGTTGATGGGAACCTATCTGCGTGATCTACGGCGCGAGGTGACCGCGGTGGTGCCCACCGGCGAGGATGTCGCCAGTGACGAACCGGCGCATGAGGCGTTCGAGAGTGTCGTCGAGTTGGGAGAGACGACCCTGGAAGAAGTCATGGTGCCCCGCAGCGAACTGGCCTATCTGGAAGCGACCCAGACGGTCAAGGATTGGTTGGATGTCCTGGGCAGGCGCGGTCATCGCGTCTTCCCCGTATGTGGCCAGGATCTTGATGACATCCTCGGCTGCGTGCACATCGCGGACCTGTTTGCCGACCGCGCGCCCGACCAACCGGTCAGGGAGTTCTTGCGTGAGGCGCGCTTCGTCCCCGAGACGATGCGCTGTGACGATTTGCTGCGCGAGATGATTGCCCGGGGTGATTCGCTGGCCATCGTGGTCGATGAGTTCGGCGGCACCGCGGGCGTGATCACCGACCATGACCTGATCGAGATCCTCCTGGGGGAGATCAACCGCCAGAATCCGTTCGAGGGCCGCATCATCACGGCCGGCGACGGCGAGTATGTGACCGACGGTCACTACCGCATCGACGATTTCAATGCGTGGTCCGATTCCCCGCTGCCCGAAGGCGATTACGAAACCATCGCGGGCCTCCTGCTCGAGGAGAGCAGCAAGATTCCATCCGAGGGCGAGAAGATCGTGGCCGGCGGATTCGAGTTCGAGGTGATCCAGGCCACCGAGCGGCGCATCCAGCGCGTCCGCGTGCGGATGCCCGAGCGCGTCCGGGCCGACCGCGCCGCCAACGGGAACCCGCGGAGACAGGGTCAGCCCAGGGGGCGGGCAAACGGCCCCGCCAGCGCCCGCCGAGTTGGCCAGCGGAGCGCCCGGTAGCGCCGACGCAATGACCAGACCGGTCCGGGCCCCGTCGGTTGGGCCGGGCGCACCCGAGAGGGAGGCGGCGATGGCGATCGTTGAGGATCAGGGATTGGTGCTGCGATCTCAGCGCTATCGCGAGACCAGCCGCATCGTCACGATCCTGACGCCGGCCTTCGGCAAGATCAGCTTGATCGGCAAGGGCGCCCGTGAGCAGAAGAGCCCCTTCGGCGCCGCGCTCGAGCCGCTGACCCAGGGCCACTATGTCTTCTATCTCAAGAAGGAACGCAGCCTGCACTTGCTCAAGGCCGCCTCGGTGGAACGCGAGTTCTCGCACGTGCTGGCCTGGCCGGCCGCCTACTATCTCTGCAGCGCGGCCCTCGAGTTCGGTTTGAAGATCCTGCCCGACGAGGATCCTGCTCCGGAGCTCTATGGTGCCCTGGATCGTTTCCTGACCCGCTGGGACTGCAACCCGCACGCGGCGGGGGGCGAGCCGAGCCTGAAGTTCTTCCAATTGCAGGCGGTCTCCCTGCTCGGCTACGCGCCGCAGCTCGAGCACTGCACGCGCTGCGGTGGTGGGGCCCGGCCCTGGGCGGGCTTCGGCGTGGCGGAGGGCGGCATACTCTGTCCGCGCTGCGCCGGGCAGGGACAGTCGCTCCCCATATCCCCGGACACCATGAGCCTGCTTGCGAGCCTACTGTGCGGAGAGCCTCCGGCGCAGCAGCGCCGCCGGCCCGAGGTGGATCAGGAAGCCGTCGGCATCGTGGCCGCCTTCCTGCGCTATCATGTTCCGGGCTACCAGGGTCTGCGCGCGCTGCGCGGATGGCATCAATGGCAGGCCCTGGTGCAGGAACGCGCCGGCGCGACCGATTGACGAGTCAAGGTGTCGGCGATACCCGCAACGCGTGCCGGCTCGGCCCCGCGTGCCGGCTCGGCCCCGCGTGTCGGCTCGGCCCCGCGTGCTGCACCCGCCGGCGTTGGTGGAAGAGCTGGAAGACAGCTCTCCTTCGGTCCAGCCGCGTTGCGGGGCCAGCCCCTACTTCACCACCCGAGTGGCTTTCCGCAGCTCATGGCGCCGCTTGTGGATCATGCGGCGCACATGCTTCAGTGTGGCCGGGTCCTTGCCTTCAATGGCCCGGTCTCGTTCGGCCTTGAGTTTCCTGATCTCGGCCTTGATCTGACCCTTGTCGATCTCCAACGCGACCACGACATGGGGCTTCTCGACTCCCAGCTTCGCGCACAGAATGTCGACGAGCGTGTCCTTGTCCATCCCCGTCGCGCCCACGATGTCGCTGTATTCCTGGGCCATCTCGCGGAGTTTCACGACCGTCAGCTTCGACAATTCCTGATAGTCCATCGAATTCCTCCTACGTGCCGATGGAGTCCCCAAGCGCCGTTGCGGGACCACCCGACCCCGACCGCGCGCTCGAGCGCTCATTCTACCGATTCACCCGGCCATGGTCCACCCGCGGATCCTCGCCCCCATTGACGTCCCGAGCGGGCGGAGAGCCGGCGTCAGACACAGGAGCTGGCCGACTCCGGCGCCGACCAGCCGGCGTCAGACACAGGAGCTGGCCGACTCCGGCACTGACCAGCCGGCGGCGGTACCGGCGGCGCATCCGGGAAAGAGTCCTTGGAATCTCCTGTCGAGATGTAGTATACTGAATCAGTAGACAATTCACGGGAAGCGGTTCCTGGAGGTTTCCTGTACAATTGTAAGCTTTGAGGGCGGGCCCCATGAGGCCCGCGGGCGGCTCATGAGAGGGGCGGCGGGTTTCTCCGCGAGCGACTCGACCACCTCTGCGCGGCGGCACAGACCTGCCGAGGCAAAGGAGGGTACGAGTTTGACAACTCATTTCTTGGGAGACGGCATGCAACGCCATCAATGGCTGGGAATCGGTCTGGCTCTGTTGGCCACCCTGCTCTCGCCCACAGCGCATGGCCAAGAGGGGTCCTGGTGGGATGGATTCGGATGGCCGGGCATGGGAGAGGCCGTCTACGCCCTCAGCTCCGACGGCACCGACCTGTACGCGGGGGGCGGATTCGTGCAGGCCGGACAGGTAGAGGCTGCGTATGTCGCCCGCTGGGACGGGGCGCAGTGGAATCCGATGGGCGCCGGGGTCAATTCTTCCGTGCTGGCGACCGGCTGGTATCAAGGCGAGCTGGTGATCGGAGGCTGGTTCACCGAATCGAGCGGGCAGCCGCTGGCTCGCATTGCCCGCTGGGATGGGCAGTCGTGGCAGCCGCTGGGGGCCGGAGTCAACGGTCGTGTCACCGCCCTGGTGGAGTTTGGCGGCGACCTGATCGCAGCGGGCGACTTCCAGCAGGCCGGCGGCCTGAGCGCCGCTCGCATTGCGCGCTGGGACGGAGAGAGCTGGCAGCCGCTGGGGAGCGGTCTGAACAACACGGTCTACGCGTTGGGTGTCTACGACGGCGTCCTCTACGCCGGGGGGAAGTTCACCGCATCCGGGGCCGCGCCGGTGCCCTACATCGCCCGATGGAACGGGTCCGGATGGGAGTCACCCGGAGGGGGCCTGGATCATTGGGTCTATGCCCTGCATGGCACCCCGGAGGGTCTGATCGCGGGCGGGTTCTTCGGCACTGCCGGGGGCGAGCCAGCCAGCTACATCGCCCGGTGGGACGGCGCTGCCTGGTCCGGACTGGCGGGTGGTACCGACGGCACGGTCAAGTCGATCTGGACGTTTGAAGGGGATTTGGTGGCCGGCGGTTTCTTCCAGACGGCCGGCGGCGCAGCGATGCCCTTCATTGCCCGGCTGCATGATGGCGCGTGGGAACCGCTGGGCAGCGGCCTGAACGAGTCGGTCTGGGCGCTGACGGAGCATCATGGCGCGCTGGTCGTGGGAGGGGCGTTCACGGTGGCCGGCGGCATGGGCGCTTCCTACATCGCCGCCTGGGATGGGCTGGCCTGGTCTACCTTCGGGACGGGGGCCGGCCTGGACGGCCCGGTGGCCGCCCTTGCGCAGTACGATGGCAAGCTCGTCGCGGGGGGCGGGTTTCACATGACCGGGGGCGTTCCGTGCGAATTCATCGCGGCCTGGAACGGCGTCGCCTGGGAGACTCTCGGGGATGGGGCGAACAATGAGGTCTACGCGCTGGCGCTCTACAACGGCGATCTGATCGCCGGGGGCCTGTTCACACACATCGGGGACCTTCAGGTCAACCATCTGGCGCGCTGGGACGGGGAGGCCTGGCACCCCTTTGGCGAAGGGTTGGGCGGGTGCTGAAGCCCTGTCGTTCACGCTCTCGCGGTCAGCGAGGGGAAGCTGTACGTCGGGGGAATCTACGAGACCATCGGTGGCGTGGTCGCCCGCAACGTGTCGTACTGGGATGGAAGCGGGTTCTTCGCCATGCGCGACGGGCTGGACAACCGGGTCCTGGATTTGCAGGCCTACGCCGGTGAGATCTATGCGGCCGGTGACTTCGTCACCGACGGCGGATTCACCTTCTTCAATCATATGGCGCGTTGGAACGGTGATGCCTGGAACCCGGTCGGGGGCGGAATGAGTGGCGGCTACTGGCCGGTGGTCAATGCCCTCGACGTCCATGACGGCCTGCTGATCGCCGGCGGCCAGTTCCTGGAGGCCGGTGGGGTGTCCGCCCCTCACATCGCATCCTGGGATGGCCAGACGTGGGCGCCGGTGGGCGAGGGGACCGATGGATGGATCCACGCGCTGGGCGCGCTGGACGGGCGCCTGGTGGCCGGTGGGCTCTTCACACTGGCGGGAGAGCAGGAAGCTGCGCGCGTCGCCCAGTGGGATGGCGCGGCCTGGTCGGGCTTCGGTGACGGTGTGCAGGACTGGGTGCGGGCGGTGGCTGTCCTGGGCAACTCGCTGTATGTCGGCGGAAGCTTCCAGATGGCCGGTGGAAACACATCCTACTACCTGGCGCGCTGGGATCCCGCCGGCAACTCGGCGGCGCCGGAGATTGCCGATCTCGTTCGCAGCCGGCTGTACCTGGCCAATGGAAACCCGGCCGCGCGGCGGATCGAGCTGGTCTACACGCTTAAGGGTCCGGCCAAGGTCAGTCTTGACCTGTTCGACCTGGCCGGTCGCCGGGTGGCCAACCTCTACCGGGGTTACTCCCCGGCCGGCGAGCACAGCGTGCGTGCCGATCGCAGCGATCTCGGGGGCCCGAGCCCGGGGGTCTACTTCGTGCGACTGCAGGCGGCCTCCGAGCGGCAGACGGTGAAGCTGCTCTGGGTGGAGTGAGGCCGCGCTTGACGGCCTGTCCGGGGCTCTGATACAGTCCCTCCGATTTTGAAGCTCAGAGGCCTTTAAGTAGATCCTGCGAGGTCGCAAGGTGCCGCGAGCAGGCCGCCGCCGAGGATACAGATGCCCCGCCGCGGGGTCGGATGGGGGGACGCCGGGCCGCCGCGGTCCTGGGCGTTTTGTTTTGCCCGGCAGGGGGGCCGCCGAACCGCACCGGTTGGCGGCTTTTTTGTGTCCGCGACCGTCCTGCGGAATCGAAGCCTACCTGCGAGGAGACTCATGAACCTGAAGCGCAAAGCGGTCATCATGAACGAAGACGAGATGCGCCGCGCCATCGTCCGCATCGCCCACGAGATCGTCGAAGCCAATGGGGGGATCGGCCAGGTATGCCTGGTGGGGATCCGCAAGCGCGGCGCCCCGCTTGCCGAGCGCATCCGCCATCACATCACGAAGATCGAGGGCGATGAAGTTCCGCTGGGCGTGCTCGACATCACGCTCTACCGGGACGATGTGCACATGGTGGCGCCGCAACCGTTGGTCGAGTCCACCGATATTCCCTTCTCCGTCGAGACCATGGTGGTCGTGTTGGTCGATGACGTTCTCTTCACAGGCCGCACGGTGCGGGCGGCGATGGATGCCGTCATGGATTTCGGCCGGCCGCGGGCCATCCAGCTGGCGGTGCTCGTCGACCGTGGGCATCGGGAACTGCCGATCCGGGCCGACTTCGTGGGAAAGAACGTCCCGACCTCTGCCCGTGAGCTGGCCAAGGTGTATCTCCGGGAGACCGACGGCCGGGACGAGGTCGTGATCTCCGAGTTGGATGAGCAATAGCCGCTGGACGCATCGGACGAGGCGAGTCATTCGAGAGAGAGTGGGCGAACATGGCACTTCAGCACTTGATCGGTATCGAGGAACTGGGTTCCGAGGACATCCTCACGATCCTGGACACAGCCCGCACCTTCCGCGAAGTGCTGGACCGGCCCATCAAAAAGGTGCCGGCCTTGCGCGGGATCACCGTCTGCAATGCCTTCTACGAGCCGAGCACCCGCACGCGGGTTTCCTTCGAGCTGGCCGAGAAGCGCCTGTCGGCCGATACGGTCAATTTCTCGGTGGCCGGATCGAGCGTGGGCAAGGGCGAGACCCTGCGCGATACGGTCCAGAACCTCGAGGCCATGAAACTCGACATCGTGGTGGTACGCCACCTCAGTTCGGGTGTGCCGGGATACCTGGCGCGCCATCTGAACGCCAAGATCGTCAATGCGGGCGACGGCCAGCACGAGCACCCGACCCAGGCACTGCTGGACCTGTATACGATCCGCGAGAAGAAGGGCCGCATCGCCGGCCTGAAGGTGGCGATTGTCGGGGATGTTGCCCACAGCCGCGTGGCGCGTTCCAACGTGTGGGGCCTGAAGAAGCTCGGCGCGGAGGTCACGCTGGTCGGCCCGGCCACCCTCTTGCCTCCCGAGGTGGAGCGCATGGGGGTGCGGACGAGCCACGATCTGTGCGCGGGAATCGCGGATGCGGACGTTGTCTACATGCTCAGGCTCCAGCTCGAGCGCCAGCACGCCGGCTACCTGCCATCCCTGCGCGAGTACGCGATGACCTTCGGCCTGGACCTCGAGAAGGTGAAGGCTGCCAAGGAGGATGCGCTCATCATGCATCCCGGCCCGATGAATCGCGGGGTGGAGATCCACACCAGTCTGGCCGACGGACCCCACTCGGTCATCCTCGAACAGGTCACCAACGGTGTGGCGGTGCGCATGGCGGTGCTCTATCTGATCAGCGGCGGGCAGCCGCCCGAGCCCATGACGGGCAGCGAGATGTTGGTGTCGGCGCGTCCCGCGGGACGCTGAAGAGGCCGGTCGAGACCGGGAGCTGACGTGCACGAAAGATTCGCTGAAGCCAGCCAATAACCGGAGGCGGACGATCCCGTCGCGCGAGCTCGAAGAGCGGGGACGGGGGGAAAGAGGCGCATATGGCGACGACGGCAGAGAACAGGCGGATGTGGGACGCGGCCGACAGGATCCTCCTCAGAGGGGCCACGGTGATCGATCCGGCCGCGGGCATCGAAGAGCGCCAGGACATCTTCATCCGGCGTGGCAAGATCGAAGGTCTGGCGCCCAGGATCACCCGGGAAGCGGATCTCACCGTCGATGTTGGCGGCTGGGTGTGCGCGCCCGGCTTCGGCGACCTGCACGTGCACTTCCGCGAGCCAGGCGGTGAGGAATCCGAAACGATCGAGACCGGCTCGCGGGCCGCCGCCGCGGGCGGCTTCACGCGGGTGGCCTGCATGCCCAATACGACGCCGCCGATCGATACCCGGGCGGATGTCGAGTTCGTGATCCGGCGCGCCCAGGCGGCCGGACACTGCCGGGTCTTCCCGGTGGGCGCGGGTACCCAGGGCCGCCGGGGTGAGATTCTGGCGGAGATGCGCGAGATGCAGCTGGCCGGGGCGGTGGCCGTTTCCGATGACGGAAGTCCGGTGGCCAGTGCGCAGGTCATGCGGCGCCTGCTCGAGTACGCCGGCACCTGGGATCTCCCGGTGATCAGCCATTCGGAGGATCCGCATCTGAGTGCCGGTGCGGTCATGAATGAGGGCTACTGGTCGACGGTGCTGGGCCTGCCCGGCAATCCGGCGGCGTCCGAGGGGATCGCCATCGCCCGGGATGTGCGCCTGTGTGAACTGACCGGCGCCCGCCTGCATGTGGCCCATGTCAGTACCGCGGAAGGGGTTGAGACCATACGGATGGCCAAGGCGCGTGGGGTGCCGGTCACCGCCGAAACGGCGCCCCATTACATCTCGCTGACCGACGGCGCCTTGCGCACATTCGATCCGGTCTTTCGCGTGGCCCCCCCCTTGCGGACCGAGGAGGATCGCCGAGCGGTCATCGCGGGACTCAAGGACGGCACCATCGACATCATCGCCACCGACCATGCCCCGCATGCCCAGGATTACAAGGACAAGGAACTCGACCAAGCCCCTCCTGGTATGATCGGATTGGAGAGTTCGTTGGGCGTCTGCCTCGAGTATCTGCATCATCGGGAGGGCATGAGCCTCACTGATCTGGTGCGGCTCTTCGCGACCCGCGTGGCCGACATCGCCGGATGGGGCGGGGGGCGGATTCAGATGGGAGAGGACGTCGACCTGACCCTGTTCGATCCGAAGGAGGAGTGGGTGGTCGATCCCGATCGCTTCGCCTCGCGTTCACGCAATTGCCCATTCAGGGGGTGGACGTTGCGCGGCCGGGTGAAGATGACCGTCTGTGCGGGGCGCTTGACCCACGCGGAGCAGGCGCGTTTCCTGCCCTCGGAGCAGTTGCAGTCGCAGTCCTTCTAGTTGCGGTGAGCCGGCCCCGACCGGCCGGTTCCTTGATGACAGGCGGTGGCCTTCTTGATAGGCACAGGTCGCAAGACGAATCCACGGCGGCGCCTCTCCGGGAGGGGCTGGCCGGCCGCGATGCTCCTGGCCGTTCTGGTCCTCGGGCTCAGCGGGTGCGCCTACTTCAACACCTTCTACCACGCCAAGAAGTACTACGCCAAAGCCGTTCGCTTCCAGGAAGAGTCGAAGTCGGACAAACTCTCCTCCGAGGCGATTCGCGCCTACGATGAGGCCATCGAGAAATGCGTCAAGGTGATCGTCGAACATGGGGGCGGGTGGCGTGCCGGCATCGACGACGCGCTCTTCCTGATGGGTGCGTGCTACTACGGCAAGCGCGAATACGAGACCGCCATCAAGAAGTTCAATGAGCTGATGCTCAACTATCCCGCCTCCGGCCATGTGCCCGAAGCGCTGTTCTACACGGGGCTCTGCTACCACCAGATGCGCAATTTCGGCACCGCGCAGCGCGTATTCGACCGGGTGCTGCGCGAACATCCCGACCTCACGCGCCAGGATGAGATCTTCTTCATCACGGCGCAGGGCTTGGAGGCCGAACGGGATCAGGCCGCCGCGCTGCGCGAGTACCGGCGCGTTGCATACGAATTCCGCAAGAGCCGCAAGCGTGAGGATGCGCTTGAACGCATGGGAGCGATCTATTTCGAACGCGGCGACTACGACAGCGCCCGGGTGACCTTCGAGGAACTGGCCCGGACGACGCGCGATGACGATCTCTACTTCGAGACCCAGCTCGATGTCGGGGCGTGCCTGGTTCGGTTGGGCGAGCATGAGCGGGCACTGGCGATCTACGAGTCGGTCCTGCCGCCGGATCCGGAGCGCAACGAACTGGGCGGACGGGTCTGGCTGGCGATGGCGGAGGCCGAGAACCGTCGCGGGCGGCACGAGGAAGCGCTCGAGCGATTGCAGAAGGTGTCGGAGAACTTCGAGAATCGTATGCTGGGGGTCGAGTCGGACTTCCGCCGCGGCTACACCTATGAGGTGTATCTGCAGGACTACGCAATGGCCCGCGAGGCGTACGAAAAGGCCACCGGCTCCCGCCAGCGGTCGGTCTTCAAGGAACAGGCCGATCGCCGCTTGAAGAATCTGAGCCACCTGGAAGAGTTGCAGGCCTCGCTCGACGGCGAGACGGCCGTGGCCCAGCAGCGCGCCGAAGCAGCTCTGAAGGTGGCCGAGTTCACGTTGTTCGAGTCGGTGGATCCCGAACGGGCGCTGGAGCAATACGCCCAGGTCGTGCGTGAGTTCCCCGAGAGCGAAGCCGCCGTGCGCGCGGCCTATGCGCGGGCCTGGGTGATGCAGACCGAGAGCGACTCCTTGGATCAGGCGGCCCGCGAGTATGCCGCGCTGATCGAGCGCCATCCGGCTTCTTCCCAGGCCGAGATGAGCCTGAAGCACCTGGCGGCCATTGGCTTTGATGAAGATCGCGCCCGCGCGCTGCGCAGCCTCATCCGAAGCGCACAGGCGGATGCGCAGCGACGCGCCGATTCTGTGGCGGTTGTGGATTCTGTGGCGGTTGTGGATTCGTTGGCGGTTGTGGATTCGTTGGCGGTTGTGGATTCGTTGGCGGTTGTGGATTCGTTGGCCAACGTCGCGGCCGCCGCCCGACCTGCCGCGGAGATCGTCGCACCGCAGATCGAAAGCCCCGCCGGGCTGCGCATGCCCGCGGACTCCACCGATGCGCCCCGGCTCGGCACGCTGAGCGATTCGCTCCTCTTCGAGCAGCCCGGGATGGATCGGGCGCCCGGTCCGGACGCCCCGGCACCCGGCCTGGACGCCCGGGCGGCGGAGGATTCGGCCCGCCTCGAGTACATCAGGAACATGCCCTTGCGGCCGCCGGATCGGCTGGCCCGCGGCCCGCGGACGCTGAGCGCCGATTCATCCATGCTGGAACCGGACCCGCCGGATTCGGCGGCGGCATCGGATTCCACATCGGACGCGGTGGAGGATCCCGAGTTGGATCCCGGAGCGGAGCCGGATCAGGAACCTGACCCGGACCAGGAGTCTTCATGAGCCACACGCCTTCCGCGGCGGCCGGAGTCCAGGCCATTGGCGCGGGACGGGCCACGGTGACCTGCGCCGAGGTGCTCCACAATCGCCCGGTCGCGCAGGAGATGTTCGACCTGCGGCTGGCCGTGCCGGAGGCCTGGGGACCTGCGGTGCCGGGGCAGTTCGTGTCCCTGACGCTGGAACGTCCCTGGCGGGAGGAGGCCCCCGGCCAGGGTGGGGCCGCCCTGTTGAGGCGGCCGTTCAGCCTGGCCGGCAGCCGTCTGGCGTCCGGTCGCACCGAGTTGACCGTCCTCTACTCGCCGGTCGGGAAGGTGACCAGCCGGCTGTGTGGCGTCAAACCGGGAGAAAGCCTTGATCTACTCGGCCCCCGGGGGACGGCGTTCCCGCTGCCGGGCGACAAGCACCCGGTGCTGGTGGCGGGCGGGCGCGGGATTGCCCCCTTCTGCTACGTGGGCGAGACGCTGCGGGCGGCGGGGCGGGCCTTCTCGCTGCTGTACGGCGTGCGCACCGCGGCCCAGGCGGTTGGGCTGGGACCGCTCGAGGAGGCCACGGTCTATGCCACCGACGACGGATCGCGCGGGCTGTCCGGCACCGTGCTGGATCTGCTCGATGGCCTGCCCGCGACGGCCGCCACGCCCATCGTGATGGCCTGTGGACCGCACGGCATGCTTGCGGCGGTGGCCGCCTGGGCCGCGGCGCGACGGATCGAATGCTGGGTCTCTCTCGAAGAGGTCTTCGGCTGTGGGATCGGCATCTGCGCCGGATGCGCCATTCCCTCGATGACCTCCTCCGGCGGGGAGTACGGGCGCTTTCTGTGGGCCTGCCGGGAAGGTCCCGTGGTGCCCGCGGGCGACGTGGATTGGGAGCGCTGGAAGGCGTTGTGGCAGTGACCGCGACCGACCGGGAGAAGGGGCCGTGATGGGGCACGGGGCATCCAAGATCGATCTGGGCGTGGAGCTGGGACCGCTGCGTCTGGCCAATCCGGTGTTGGTGGCCTCGGGCACCTTCGGCTACGGCGATGAGCTTCCCGACCTGACCGAAGTCGAGCGGCTCGGCGGTATCGTCACCAAGACGGGGACCCTGGAGCCGCGCGCCGGCAATCCGCCGCCGCGCCTCCAGGAAACGCCGGCCGGACTGCTCAATTCCATCGGGCTGCAGAATGTCGGCTGCGAGCTGTTCGGCGCACAGGTCCTGCCGCGGCTGCTCGCCCTGGGGCCGGCGATCGTCGTCAGCGTCGGAGGCCGCCGGGCCGAGGATTTCGCCACCTGCGTACGCATGCTCGATGGACGCGAACCGGCAGCCTACGAGATCAACATTTCCTGTCCGAATGTGACCAGCGGGCTGGAGTATTCGCGCGACCCGGCCGAGGCCGCCCGGGTCATCGCCCTGGTCCGGGCCGCGACCAAGCGACCGCTGTTCGCCAAGCTCAGCCCCAATGTGACCGACATCGTGGCGATCGGACGGGCCTGCCTCGAAGCGGGCGCCGATGGACTCACCGCAGTCAACACGTATGTGGGCATGGTCATTGACGTCGCGCGCCGGCGACCCGTGTTGCGGCGAGGGACCGGCGGCCTTTCGGGGCCGGCCATCCGCCCGCTCGCATTGGCCCGCGTCTGGGATCTGTGCCGCCGGCTGGGCTGTCCGGTGATGGGGGTGGGCGGCGTGGTGACCGCGCACGACGCCCTCGAGTTCATCCTGGCCGGGGCGGCCGCGGTGCAGATTGGAACGGCCAATTTCCGCGATCCGTCTCGCGGCGCCCGGGTCGTGGAAGGCCTCGCGGCCTATGCCCGTGCCCAGGGCGTGACGCGACTGCGTGATCTGGTGGGGGCGCTCGAGTGCGATCCGCTGGATTGATCGGGCTCGGCGTACGGCGAACGAGAGCAGAGAGGTAGCGGCATGGATCCCAGGGAACATCTGATCGTGGCCCTCGATGTCGGGGGCTTGTCGCGGGCCACCGCGCTGGTTGACCGGCTGGGCGAGGAAGTGCTCTGGTACAAGGTGGGCCTGGAGCTGTACGCGGCCTCCGGACCGGAAGCGGTGCGCATGCTCAAGGAGCGCGGCAAGCGGGTGTTTCTGGACCTGAAGCTCCATGACATCCCCAACACGGTCTCGCGGGCGGCGGCCGAGCTGGCCAGACTGGGCGTGGATATCATCGATGTGCACGTCGCGGCCGGCGACGAAGCCATGGCGCGGGCCGCGGACGCGGTCCGCGAGGCCGCTCCGGTGGGCACGAGTCCGGTTCTGCTCGGCGTGACGATTCTGACCAGTACGGCCGTGGACGCCGCCGGCCGGCCGCTGACGCCGGATGCGCTGATAGAGGAGGTGAGCCGGCGGGCGCTTGCGGCTCAGGCCGCGGGGCTCGATGGGGTGGTCTGTCCCTCCCGGGCGGCCGAGGCGGTCCATCGGCGCTGCGCAGAGGGCTTCGGCCTGCTGGTGCCCGGTATCCGTCCGGCGGGGGCGGAGCGGGGCGACCAGCACTGGGTGGCCACGCCGGCCAGCGCTCTGGCCGCCGGCGCCCGGTGGTTGGTGGTGGGACGCCCCATTCATGGGTCCGAGGATCCAGTTGGCGCTGCCGCAAGCATTTGCGCTGAGATTCGGGCGGCCATCGTTTGACGAAGCCGGTGGGGTGGGATACCATTGACTCTTTGTGGTTCGGCTGGAGAGTGGCGCCGCGGCGAAGGGAGTGAGGAGGACATAGGATGCAGCGCATTTGTATGATCGGCTCCGGTTACGTAGGCCTGGTGACCGGGACCTGCCTGGCCGACTTCGGCAACCATGTGGTCTGTGTCGATTCGGACGAGAGCAAGATCGCGATGCTTCGCGAGGGGCGAATTCCCTTCTACGAGTTCAGTCTGCAGGAACTGGTGCAAAGGAACACCCGCGAGGGGCGGCTGTCCTTCTCGACCGATCTGGCCGGGACGATCCGCAAGAGCAAGGTGATCTTCATATGCGTGGGTACCCCGATGGATGATGACGGCCGGGCGGACCTGAGCCAGGTCTGGGGGGCGGCGCGCACGATTGCCGAGAATCTGAACGGCTATAAGCTGGTCGTACAGAAGAGCACCGTCCCGGTCGGGACCGGGGCCAGGGTCAAGGCGGTCATCGAGAAGCAACGCGCGAAGGAGACCCCCTTCGACGTGGCCTCGAATCCCGAGTTCCTGCGGGAGGGGTCCGCGGTGGAGGATTTCATGCGCCCGGACCGGGTCGTGATCGGCACCTGGTCGCCCAAGGCGGCCCAACTGCTCAGCGACATCTATCGCCCGCTGTATCTGAATGAGACCCCGATGGTCAAGACCACGATCGAGTCGGCCGAGTTGATCAAGTATGCCGCGAACGCCTTCCTGGCCGCCAAGATCTCCTACATCAACGAGATGGCACTGTTGTGCGAGAAGGTGGGCGCGGATGTGAAGGTCGTCTCCCGCGCCATGGGGCTCGATCGCCGCATCGGGCCGAAGTTCCTGCACGCCGGCGCCGGCTACGGCGGGTCCTGCTTCCCCAAGGACACCCATGCACTGTCCTTCTTTTCGAAGGAGGCCGGTTTCAACTTCTCGATCGTGGAGGCGACCATCGCCGCCAACCGCTATCAGCGCGAGGAGATGATCTTCCGGGCCGAGAAGATGCTGGGCAGCCCCAAGGGCAAGACCGTGGCCGTGCTCGGGCTGTCCTTCAAGCCGCAGACCGATGATGTGCGCGAGGCCTTCTCGCTGAAGCTGATTCCGGCCCTGCAGCGCAAGGGAGTCACGGTCAAGGCGTTTGATCCGGTGGCCATGGCAACGGCGGCCGAGGAGCTCAAGAACGTCCAGTTCTGCCCGGATGCCTACCAGGCCGCCGAGGGTGCTGACCTGCTGGTGTTGGCCACCGAGTGGAACGAGTTCCGCATGCTGGACATGAAGAAGATCGCGCGGCTCATGAAGGCCAAGAAGCTGCTCGACTGTCGCAACATCTACAATCCGGATGCGATGCTCAAGCTCGGTTTCCAGTACACCGGGGTCGGGCGCGGACGGTCTCGCAACATGCATGCGAAGAAGGCGGCCGGTGCGCCGACGCTCAAGCCGGCCTCGAAGCGGATCAGCAAGAAGAAGACGCCCGCTCAGCGGGATGCCGCGGGGAGGAAGAGCACATGATTGCCGGTGTGTTGACCAAGAAGCTTCGCGTGATTCCGGACGAGCGCGGTTTTCTCATGGAGATTCTGCGCAACGACGACGAGCTCTTCGAGGCCTTCGGCCAGGTTTACATGTCGGTGGCGCTTCCCGGCGTGGTAAAGGGCTGGCACTATCACAGGCAGCAGACGGACAACATGACCGTAGTCCAGGGGATGGCCAAGATCGTGCTCTACGATATGCGCGAGGATTCGGCGACCCATGGCGAGGTCAATGAGTTCTTCGTCGGGGAAAGGAATCCGATTCTCATCAAGATTCCCGCGGGGGTGGCTCACGGCATGAAGGGCCTGGCCCCCCATGGCGCCTACATGATCAACATTCCCACCCGTGTGTATCAGTACGATGATCCCGACGAGCTGCGGCTGCATCCGCACGACAATGACATACCTTATGATTGGAGCCACAAGGATGGATAGGCATGATCGGGTTGCCAGCGGGCGCTATCTCGTCACCGGGGGGGCGGGATTCATCGGCAGCAATTTCGTCCGCTATCTTCGTGAGCATCATCCGCGTGCGCGGGTCACGGTGCTCGACAAGCTCACCTACGCGGGCAATCCGGCCAATTTCGCCGAGTTCGAGGGTCAGGAAGGCTTCCGCTTCGTCAAAGGCGACATCTGTGACCGGGAGCTGGTGCCCACTCTGATCGGCGAGGGTTTTGACTGGATCCTCAACTTCGCCGCCGAAACCCATGTGGACCGATCGATTGGTGATCCGGGCCAGTTCGTCCAGACCGATATGTACGGGGTCTACAACCTGCTCGAGGCCATGCGGGCCGCCGGCGGCGTGACCCGGTTCGTCCAGATCTCGACCGATGAGGTGTATGGCGAGGTGCTGGAGAACGCGGCCTCCGAGGAGGCGCCCCTGATGCCGCGGAATCCATACGCCGCCAGCAAAGCCGGTGGGGATCGTCTGGCCTTCTCCTATCACGAGACCTACGGCCTCCCGGTGGTGATCACCCGCTGCAGCAACAACTACGGTCCCTACCAGTATCCCGAGAAGCTGATTCCGCTCTTCGCCACCAATGCGCTCAGCGGGGAGCGATTGCCGGTCTATGGGTCAGGGAAGAACACCCGGGATTGGATCCATGTGACCGACCACGTTCGCGCGTTGCTCAGCCTGCTTGCCGTGGAAGATGTCGATGGCGAGGTCTTCAACGTAGGCTCCGACAACGAGCGCGATGTGCTGACGATCGCCGATGAGATCCTGCGAGCGCTCGACCGGCCGGTCTCCCTGCTTGCCCATGTGGTCGATCGTCAGGGGCATGACCGGCGCTATGCCGTCGATTGGTCCAAGCTGAACGCCCGGACCGGTTGGGTCCCCAAGATTCCGTTCGCGGAGGGGATCCGCGACACCGTCCAGTGGTACCAGGAACATGCCGAATGGTGGCAGCCCCTCAAGTCGGGGGAGTTCTTGGAGTTCTACAAGCGCAACTACAAGTTTCTTGACCAGGACGGGGCGCCCACCGAAGGTTAGGAAGCGTGGTGGCGCGGCAGGGCCAGGATGCGTTGCGGCGGCCTGAAGCGGCGAAGTGGCCAGGTTTGGAGAGGCGGCGCATGAAAGCACTCGTGACCGGCGGAGCAGGGTTCATTGGATCCCATCTGGTCGAAGCTCTGCTCGCGAGAGGCGATGAGGTCGTCGCCCTCGACAATCTCTCCTCAGGGCGCAGAGGCAATCTCCAGGCGGTGGCCGCCGATGCACGCTTCCGTTTTCAGGTCGGTGACGTGCGTGACGCCCGGCTGACCCGCGGACTGGTGTCCCAGTGTGATGTCGTCTATCATCTGGCCGCGCACGTCGGCGTTCGGCGGATCGTGGGGCATGCCCTCGAGTGTCTGCTGAACAACCTGCAGGCCGCGATGGTCCTCCTGGAGGAGGCGGCCCGGGCGGGCAAGCGTACGATGGTCTTCTCCAGCAGCGAGGTCTACGGCAAGGGCGCCGGAGAACCGCTGACCGAGGAACAGGACCTGGGCATCGGGGCGCCCAATGTGCTGCGCTGGTCCTACGCCGCCGGGAAGGCGGCCGATGAGGCCCTGGCGCTGGCCTATCATGCCGAACGCGGCCTGCCGGTGACCGTCGTGCGCTGCTTCAATACCTGTGGGCCGCGGCAGTCGGATCGTTACGGGATGGTCGTGCCGACCTTTGTCCATCAGGCGTTGACGGAGGCCCCGCTCACCGTGCATGGGGACGGAGAGCAGACCCGTTGCTTCTCTTTCGTAGGGGATGTCATCCGTGGCGTCATGATGCTCGAGCGGGCGGCGGCCGCGGTCGGCGAGGTGTTCAACGTCGGCAACGATGAAGAGATCTCGATTCTCGACCTGGCGCAGCGGGTCATCGCGGCCACGGCGAGCCGGTCGCCGGTGGCCCTGGTTTCGTATGAACATGCCTTCCGCGGGCCGTTTGAGGACATTCGCCGTCGCATTCCCTCACTCGAGAAGATCCGCGCCTATGTAGGATACGCGCCCGAGGTCTCGCTCGACCGCATTCTGGAGATGACGATCGCCAGCGAGAGGCAAGCCGCTATGCGGCCCGATCTCCGGCTGCCGCAGGCGGGCTCGCCGGCGGGCGCCGGAGCGGTCGGCCGCGGACTCCCGCCTGGGCAGCCGGCTTGCGCACCAACGGATGCCGCCTGGCCGGGTGGTTCCCGGGCCTGAGGCGGGAATCGGACCGAGACGGTCAAGGACCCAAGGACTCCCACGGCTGCGAGCATGCAATTGCTGACCTACCTGCTTCCACTCACCGCCGCGGCCCTGGTGGGCGGGGCGGCCTGTGCGTGGCTGCGGCCGCTGGCGCTGCGCATCGGTCTGGCATCGGTGGCCAACGGGGATCGACTTGGGCCCAGTGGCATTCCGCTGACCGGGGGGCTCGCCGTGCTGATCGGACTGGCCGCCGGCTGGGCTGCCCGGGTTGCCGCCCTGGCCTCGACCGGGGGGGCCGCGGGGGCGCTGGACACGGTCGTTCCTCTGGCCCTCCTGATGGCGAGCTTCGCCATTCTGGGCCACCTCGATGACCGCCATGATCTCTCCGCGCGATTGCGTTTTCTCTCCGAGTCGGCTCTGGCGGCTGCCTTCGTCGGCGCGTGGTTGTTCTGGCCCGGCGAGAGCGCTGCGGCCGTCCGGGCCGCGTCCACGGGCGTGATCGCGCAGCTGAGCCTGCCGCTGGCCTGGGCGGCATTCGCCTTCGCGGTGGTGGCCGGGGCCAACGCCTACAACATGTGTGATAACTCCGACGGCCTTGCGGCCGGGACCGGAGCCATCTCGCTGGCGGGTATCTTCTGCGTGCGCGTGCTGTGGGATGGAACCGATCCGGTGGCCTGGACGGCTCTGGCGGCCGCCGGGGCCCTGATCGGGTTTCTGTACTGGAATCGCCCCCCCGCCAGGGTCTACCTCGGGGATGCGGGGACGCTTCCCCTGGGAGCGCTGATCGCCTGGGGCCTGATGACCATGCCGGGCTCGGCCGGCTGGGAGGTGCTTCTCACCTGGCCCCTGCTGGTCGGCTACCTGCTGTTCGATCCCGCCCTGGCCATCCTTGGGCGGCTGGCACGGCGGCGGGCGCCGTGGCGCGGCGGCCTGGACCACCCGGCGCACGACCTGCGCCACGCCCTCGGTAGCTGGAGGACGGCCTGGCCCGCCATCCTGGCCGTGCAGTTCTTCTCGGTGGCGACCGGCGTCGCTGTCTTCATGCGGCTGCTGCCCTTCGGAGCCGCGGCCGCCGGGGCGGCCCCTTGGCTGGCGCTGGCCGCGGCGGCGTATGCCGGCCGGCGAATGCGCGAACGAAACCGGGCGCATTCCTAACGCGCCCTCCATCCCGGCCGGCCTCCAATTGACCCCCCGCACCCCCTATGCTACGCTGCAGCGCGCGTTGGATCAGGGGCAAGCAAGGCGCTAACCAATGAACTTTCCTTGCGTTGTGTGATCCGGCAGTTCAGAATTGCCCGCGGGTGATCGGGCGCGGGCGCAGTACGGAGGCACGCGATGACACGGGACCGTTTACGGATCGGTGTGCTCGATGTCGAGTCGGGCCACATTCACGGTACATGGATCGAGGAGCAGCTCGTCGAGAAGTATCCCGAGCTGAAGGTGGTGATCCGAGCCCTCGGGGCCAAGCCGCGCCACAAGCGGGCGTCCAGGGGCGGGCCCGCGGTGCCCATCCGCGCGTTCTACTCCGAACCGATCTACGAGGCGCTGGTCGCCGGCAGAGTGGACGTGGGCGTCCATCGCATGAAGGATTTGCCCTCGACGCTGCCCGCCGGGGTCGTCCTCGAGGCGATCTGTGAGCGCAAGACACCGCTGGATGTGCTCATCACGCGGGACGGCTCGATCATCGACGAGTTGCCCAAGGGCGCCCGCATCGGTGTGAGCAGCCTCCGCCGTCAGGCGCAACTCAGCCGCTACCGGCCCGACCTCGACCTGGAGTTCGTGGTGGGTACGCTCAGCGAACGACTCCATCTGGTGGATGCCGGCAAATTGCAGGGGATCGTGGTGGCCGCCTCGGGCATCGAGTGGCGCGGTTGGCAGGAGCGCGTGGCGGAGGTCTTCACCGCCCAGGTCTGCACTCCCGCGGTGGGCCAGGCGGCGCTGGGTCTTCTGGTTCGCGAAGGCGATGAGGAGATCGCCGAGAGCGTGCGCTTCCTTAACCATACGCTGTCACGGCGCGAGATCGACGCCGAGCGCGCCTTTCATCACGCTGTCGGCGCCTGGGAGGGAGCACCGATCGGTGCGCTGGCTCGGGTCAAAGGCGATATCCTGAAGATCGAAGGCTGTGTCTGCTCGCTGGATGGGCATCTGGTCTTGCGCGGCCGGGCCGAGGGCTTTCCGGATGATCCGATCCGTACCGGCGAACGGCTCGCCAAGAACCTGCTCGAGCAGGGCGCCGCGGCCATTCTGGAAGAGCAAGGCGTCGAAATCGTGGAGTAGGCCGGAAACCGGAGCAACCGTGCCGGGTTCCAGGGAATGGGGACTGACATCGCATGTACGACTTGCGATTCATTCGTGAGAGCGAGCGACTGCTGCGCGACGGCCTGCGCAAGAAGGGCGAGGCGGTCGATATCGACCGGCTGATGCAACTCGATCAACGCCGCCGGGAGTTGCTCGGCGAGGTCGAGCAACTGAAGGCCCAGCGCAATTCCCAGTCCCAGGAGATCGGCCGGAAGAAGGCGGCGGGAGAGGATGCCCACGAGGCGATCCGCGCGATGCGCGCGGTCGGCGACCGGATCAAGGCCTTCGACCGGGAGTTGAGCGACCTGCTGCCGCAGATGAATGAGCTGATCAGCTGGATCCCGAACCTTCCGCATGAGTCGGTGCCGGAGGGGGATGAGGCCTGCAATCGCCTGGTGCGCGAATGGGGCGCCCCGCGCAGCGGTGAAGGTCTCATGAATCACGTCGACCTGGGGACCTTGCTGGGCATCCTCGACCTGCCGGCGGGCGCAAAGAGGAGCGGGTACGGCTTCGCGATCCTGACCGGCGCGGGCGCCCGCCTGCAGCGGGCGCTGATCAACTTCATGCTCGACCGGCACACGCGGCACGGCTACCGCGAGGTGCGCATCCCGTATGCGACCCGCGCCGAGGCGCTCTTCGGCTGCGGCCAGCTGCCGAAGCTGGAAGAAGACATGTACCGGATCCCGCTCGACGAGCTGTTTCTGATCCCGACCGCCGAGGTGCCGCTCACGAATCTCATGCAGGGCCAGGAGCTGCGGGTCGAGGACCTCCCGCTGCAGTTCGTGGCCTATTCGCCCTGCTTCCGCCGCGAGGCGGGGACGCACGGGAAGGACACGCGCGGGCTGATCCGGGTACATCAATTCGACAAGGTCGAGATGGTCAAGCTGGTCGAGCCGGCGAGATCCTACCAGGCGCTCGAGGCCTTGACCGCCGACGCCGAGGCCATCCTGCAGGCCCTCGAACTACCCTATCGGGTGATCGAACTGGCCACCGGAGATCTGAGTTTCGCGGCGGCCAAGTGCTACGATATCGAGCTCTGGGCTCCCGGCGAGCAACGCTGGTTGGAGGTCTCTTCCTGCAGCAACTTCGAAGCCTTTCAGGCGCGGCGGATCGGCCTGCGCTACCGGAGCGCGCAGGGCAAGAAGGAGTACGTCCACACGCTCAACGGCTCGGGTGTGGCGCTTCCCCGACTGGTCGTTGCGATTCTGGAGCACTATCAGACCGCGGACCGGACGGTGCTCCTGCCCGAGGCGCTCAGGGCCTACATGGGCGGGATCGAGGAGATCCGTGGCGTGCCGGCCGCCAGATAGGCGGGGTTGGCCCGACGAGCAGGGCGTGGGCGGCCGGGCGATGGCGAATCGCGCGCCGCGAAGCAAGGGGGGTGCATGTCGGTCTCCAGATCGAACCTTTCGACTCTGCTGAGAGCCTATCTGTTCCTCGGGAGCTTTGTGCTCGTCGCGGTGGCGTTCGTCTACAGCTATAGCTGGGTGCGCAAGGTCAACCAGGAGTCGCAGGCGGTCGGCCAGCTCCTGGCCCGTTTCGTGGCCTCGGTGGCGCTCGAAGCCACCGCCAATCCAGAGATGCAGGAGCTCTTCGACGAGATCATCAAACCCAGCGACCTGCCCCTGATCATGACCGACCGCGCCGGGCGTCCCTTCGTGTGGCGCAACATCGGGATTGCCAGGGATGCGGTGGATATCGAGACGATCTCCGAGTGGGATCCCCTCTCCGCGGATCCACCGGGGCCGGTCATCAAGCGGATCGTCGACAAGGTGAAGGAGTTCGACAAGCTGCACGACCGGGTGCCGATCTACTCGGCGGATCACAAGCGGGAGTTCGGCTATGTGCACTACGGGGAACGCCGCTTGGCCCGCGAGTTGCGCTACATTCCACTGGTCCAGATCGGGATCATCTTCGTCTTCATGGCGTTGGGCTATGTGGGCTACCGCTCGGTCAAGACCAGTGAACAGCGGGCGATCTGGATCGGCTTGGCCAAGGAGACCGCCCATCAGCTCGGCTCGCCGATCTCCTCGCTGCTCGGGTGGGTCGAACTCCTGCGCATGAAGCAGACCGAGGCGGAGGAGGCCGCCATCAAGGAGGGGAGCGCGGCCGCGCCGGAGGGCGAGGTCCAGGTGTCGCTGCCGCGTCCGTTCCTGACCGAGGTCCTCAATGAGATGGAGGATGACGCCGAGCGGTTGAACAAGGTGGCCAAGCGGTTTGGGCAGGTGGGATCGACGCCCCGCCTGAACACCGTGGACGTGGTGCCGATCGTCAGTTCGGCCGTCCGCTACTTCAAGCGACGGTTGCCGCACCTGAAGAAGGAAATCGAAGTCCAAGAGATGTATGACATGGTCCCCCCGGCCAACGTGAATGAGGAACTGATCGAGTGGGTCGTCGAGAACATCCTGAAGAACGCCATCGATGCGACCGGTGAGCGCGGCCGCATCCAGATCGAGGTCCTGCACCGCCACGAGACCGAGTGCGTCGAGGTTCGCATCACCGATGAAGGGCGTGGCATGACGGCGGCCGAGGTCAAGCAGGCTTTCTCACCCGGCTACTCGACCAAGAGCCGGGGGTGGGGATTGGGCCTGACGCTGGCCAAACGCATCGTTGAGGACTATCACGGCGGACACATCTACATAGAACGTTCCGAACCGGGCAAGGGCACAACCTTCGTGGTCGCGTTTCCCGTCTAGGAGCACGGGGGCCGCGTGCCAGCCGGCGCCCATCGCGGTGCGGGACATCCAATGAAAGCAGCCGGATGCCATCCACTCGACAACATATCTTGTGGGTCGACGATGAGATCGACCTGTTGCGGCCGCACATCCTCTACCTGAAGAGCAAGGGCTATCAGGTCACACCGGTGGCCAATGGATTCGACGCGCTCGACCTGATCGTGAAGCATGCCTTCGACGTCGTCCTCCTCGATGAGAACATGCCCGGCATGGCGGGCCTCGATGTCCTGGCGGGCATCCAGGAGCGCCAACCCGGCATGCCGGTGATCATGATCACCAAGAGCGAAGAAGAGAACATCATGGATGAGGCGCTCGGGCAGCGCATCAGCGACTATCTGATCAAGCCGGTCAATCCGAGCCAGATCTTCCTGGCCTGCAAGAAGCTCTTCGAGTCACGCGACCTCGAGCGCGATGTGACGATCCGGGACTACGTGCGCC
This sequence comes from uncultured bacterium, assembly GCA_964417675.1. GTDB lineage: Bacteria > Eisenbacteria > RBG-16-71-46 > CAIMUX01 > WJJG01 > CAYQJL01. The sequence continues at coordinate 48,479 of CAYQJL010000070.1, forward strand.
AGATGGGACCCGACCTCGGCGGCCCGCCCGAGGCGCAGACCTGGGAGGCCTGGGCCAATCACTATCTGGCCGGGGTACGCTGGGATCTGCAGCTCGACGCGGTGGCCGAGCAGAGCCTGGGGCAGACCCATGACTCCCACATGCAGGAGCTCAACCGCCAGTTCTGCCGGTTCGTCGAGGCGAGCTACCGCGGGTGGATCGAGCAGGCGCCCGGCAGCCGGCCGCTGCTCTCACCGGACATCATCCCGTTGCGAATCGTGCCCCGTTTGCAGGATGGGCAGCGGGTAGCGCTGATTGTCATGGACTGCCTGCGACTCGACGAGTGGCTCTCGTTCGAATCGCTCCTGCCGCCGGAGATCCGCCGCGAACGCGAGCTGTACTGCTCGATCCTGCCCTCGGCGACGGTCTACGCGCGCAATGCCATCTTCAGCGGCCTCTTTCCGCGAGAGATCGCCCGGACATTCCCCACCTTCTGGGAAGAGGTGCAACGGTCGGAGATGGGCATGAACCGCTTCGAGGACGAGCTGCTGCAGAGCCTGCTCCAGAAGTACCGGGTGCACACGGGGGGAGCGCGGTATCGCAAGATCGTGCGCCGGGACGATGCCGACGAGCTGACCCGGCAGATGGGCAGCTATGCCGACCAGCAGCTCGTGGCGCTGGTCTTCACGTTCGTGGACAACTTCACGCACGGGCGCAGCCGCGATGCCATCATCGCCGAGTTCGCCCAGGATCTGCCGGGCATGCGGGCTCATCTGCGGACCTGGTTCGAACGTTCGGTCGCCCTGCAGGCGATCCGGGAGATGCTCCGCCAGAAGCGGGTGGTGATCATCACGACCGATCATGGCAGCATCCAGGTGCGGCGGCCGGCGGTCGTGCGGGCCGACCGCGACACGTCGCGCGGGGTACGCTTCAAGTTCGGCAAGGCGCCCACGGTCGACGAAGAGACCGCCGTGCGGGTGCGCGAGCCGGGCAGCTTCGGCCTGCCCGAGGGGGGCTTGCTCAAGACCTACATCTTTGCCCGCGAGGACTACTTCTTCGTCTACGGGGCCAAGCGTCACGATCATGAACGTCTGTTGCGGGGCAGCTTTCAGCATGGCGGCATCTCGATGGATGAGCTGATCGTCCCGCTGATCACCCTCTATCCTCCGGAAGGCTGAGTCGCGGGAGAGTGTGCAGATGGCGGAGCGGATGCCCAGGCGCTGGATCAGTCACGGTGAGGCCGGCACATGTGCGCTGGCGGCATTTCTGCTATCCGATCCCCGGCGCGGGGACGTGGTCGCGCTCGTGGGTGACCTGGGCGCGGGCAAGACCCGCTTCGTGGAAGGCGCCTGCCGCGCGCTGGGGTATGCCGGACGGGTCCGTTCTCCCAGCTACACATTGCTCAATGTCTATCAGGCCCGCCGCCTGCCGGTCTACCACTTCGATCTCTACCGCTGGGAGGCATCCCGGCAGGAGATCGAATGGGAGGAGTGGGAGGAACGGATCGACGGAGAGGGGATCAGCTTCATCGAGTGGGCCGACCGGCTGGGCGCGGCGCTGCCGGCGCGATCCCTGATCGTCACGATCGAGCCGCGCTCAGCCGAGTCCCGGGCCATCACCGTCGCGGCGGCCGAGCCGCATCACCGGGCACGGCTCGCACAGCTCGCGGATCCGGCTGTGCGGGCAACGCTCGAGGGCGTGGAGCCGGATCGATGATCGGTAGAAGCGCCGCGGGCCAGGCGCCCGGCCCGTTGACCCTGGGCATCGACACCTCCGGCATTCTGGGGGGTGTGGCGCTTGCCCAGGGAGGGCGCCTGCTGGCCGAGATCCGCTGCGACGCCCGGGCGGCGGCCAGCGAGCGCATCCTGCCGCAGGTGACGCAGCTGCTGGATGATCTTGGCAAGCGCCGCCAGGACATCGACCGGCTCGGTGTGGCGCTGGGGCCGGGTTCCTTCACCGGCCTGCGAGTCGGTCTGGCCACGGCCAAGGGGCTGGCCCAGGGGCTCGAGCGGCCGGTGGCCGCCATCTCGAGCCTCGTGGCGCGCGCCTACGGGGTAGGCATCCGGGAAGGCCCGATCCTGGTCGTGAGCGCTCACCGGCGGGGCGATCTGTTCTGCAGCGCTGGAATCTTCTCCGGGGCGCAGTGGCGTGAGCTGCTCCCCGAAGCCAGCCGTCCGGTGGCCGACGCGCGGACGTGGGCCGGGGCGGCCGCGGCCGCGGCGCACGCCGCGGCGCCCGGGGCTCCCTGCTTCCTGACCGGCGATGCCACGCCGCTGCTCTGGGACGTTCTGAGCAAGGAGGGCGTCACCGGGCCGTGGCTCGCGGTTGCGGGGGGGTGCGGCGCGGCGCCCGGCGCGGTGGCCCTGCTGGCGGCCGCCCTTCCGGAGGCGGCTTGCGCCGCCGGTGAACAGATCGATGCCCTGCTGCCCAACTACCTGCGCGGAAGTGACGCGCGCCTGCCCGGCGCGGCGCGCGGAGCGGTCCGATGAGCGTCGAACCGACCCCGCCGTTCCCGGATGCGGGTCGGCTCCGGGCGGCCGACTTCGATCTGCTGCCGATGGGCCGCGCGGATCTCGACCAGGTCCTGGCGCTCGAGCGGCAGGTCTTCGCGGATCCCTGGTCGCGGGCCTCGTTTGAAGCCGAGATCGGCGGACCCGGTGAGATCCATTGGACGCTGTGCGCCTGGCGCCGGGGGCGCCTGGCTGGATATCTTGTTGCCTGGTTCGTGCTTGACGAGGTTCATGTTGCCAATCTGGCCGTGGCGCCCCTCTACCGCCATCTGGGATTGGGATCGCGGCTGATCGAGATGCTGCTCGGTGAGGCTCGCCGACGCGCGGCGCACTGGATCGGCCTGGAGGTGCGCCGTTCGAACCGGGCGGCCCAGGCGCTGTATGCCAAGCACGGGTTCCGGCCGGCCGGCATTCGCAAGAACTACTACCGCGTCGGCCGTGAAGATGCACTGGTCATGGCCCGCGAGCTGACTCAGAATGGGGAGCAGGAAGCGGATCCACCGCAAGCCGATGCCTAGCCGGCGTTCGTCCGCCGGCAGGGGATATGGGGTGACAGATTGTCCTGGCTACGCAAGATCATCGCCCGTCCGTCGGCGCAACCGCGCCGGCATGTGCCCGACGGTGTCTGGCTGAAGTGCGCCGGGTGCGCCGAGATCCTCTACCGCCAGGAGCTCGAGCGGCATCACTATGTCTGCAACCGGTGCGGCGCGCACTTCCGGATCGAGGCGGCTCGCTACATCGAGATCCTGTGCGATCCCGGTTCCTTCATGCCCCTGTATGAAGAGATCCGCAGCATCGATCCGCTGTCGTTTCGCGACGGGAGCGGAAGATACAGGGACAAGCTCAAACGTGCCCAGAAGGATGACCCCGCCCGCGAGGCCGTGCGCACCGGTCGGGCCCGAATCGATGAGCTGGCGGTCGCGTTGGGTGTCATGGACTTCACGTTTCTCGGCGGCAGCATGGGTTCGGTGGTGGGGGAACGCATCGCGCGGCTGACGGCGCTGGCACTCCGCGAGCAGCTGCCGCTGATCATCATCTCGAGCTCCGGCGGCGCGCGGATGCACGAGGGCATTCTCTCGCTGATGCAGATGGCCAAGACCTGCGCGCAGCTGGCCCGCCTGGATCAGGCCGGCCTGCCCTTCATCTCGATCCTGACCGATCCGACGACCGGCGGCGTCAGCGCCAGTTTCGCCATGCTCGGGGATGTGATTCTTGCCGAGCCGGGCGCGCTGATCGGATTTGCCGGTCCGCGGGTGATCAAGGAGACCATCGGCCAGGATCTGCCCCCGGGGTTCCAGCGCGCCGAGTTCGTCGCGGAGCACGGATTCATCGATCAGGTTGTTCCCCGCGAGGAATTGCGTCAGACTGTCGCCCGGCTGCTGCACCATTTCGTGGACAGCCGGCGGCGGCAGCTGGAATTGCCCGGGATCACGGGGCGGGACGCACATAGGCAGGAATAGCCATCGATGAACTACGCCGAAGCGATCGACTTTCTCTACAACCTTGAACATGGCTCGATCAAGCTCGGCCTCGAGCGGATCGAAGCGGCGGTGGCGGCGCTCGACCACCCCCAGCGGCGGTTCGTGAGCGTGCATGTCGCCGGGACCAACGGCAAGGGCTCGACCGCGGCCTTTCTGGCCGCGATGGCCGAGGCCGGCGGCTACAAGTGCGCCCTGCACACCTCGCCCCATCTTCAGGTCTACGGCGAGCGTTTCCGGATCGATGGCCGCATGCTTCCTGAGGAGACGATCGCGGCGCTGGCCACCGAGCTGAAACCGCTGATTCTCGACCTGCAGCTCTCATACTTCGAGGCCACAACCGCTCTGGCCTTCGAGGCCTTCGCTCGCGAAGGGGTGCAGATCGCGGTCATCGAGGTCGGCATGGGGGGACGGCTGGATGCGACCAATGTGCTGGTGCCGGCCCTGGCGGTGATCACCGGCATCCAGCTCGATCACACCAAGTCGCTGGGAACGACGCTCGAGGCCATCGCCGGGGAGAAGGCCGGCATCGTCAAACCCGGCGTTCCCTTGCTCCATGGTCCCTGCAGCCCCGAGGTCGCCGCCGTCCTGGCGGCCCGTTGCCGGGAGCTGGACGCGCCGATCGTGGCGGTCGGCGAGCGCATGGTTCTGGAAGGGAGCGCGGTCTGCCCGCGCGGCACGCGCTACAGCTATCGGCATGCGGAGGAAGCGGGGCTCATCGAGCGCGAGATCCGCCTCTGCGGCCGGCATCAGGTGTACAACGCCCTGCTCGCCGAGGAGGGGGCGCGCCTGCTTTCGCGCGCCAACCTGCCGATCGGATCGGAGGCCCGCGCAGCGGGTCTGCGCCGGGCCCTCTGGCCGGGGCGCTTCGAGTTCGCGCCGGGTGAGCCGCAGCCGCCCATCATTCTCGATGTCGCGCACAATCCCGGTGGCGGCCAGACCGTGGTCGATACCTATCGGGACTGCTTCCCAGAGGGCCCTGCTCCGCTGCTGATCGTGGGCATGCTGGGCGACAAGGATCATGAGTCGTTTCTGGGAAGCCTGCGTTCGCTGACCGATCAACTCGTGCTGATCCCGTTGGACACGCCGCGCGCCGGGCCGCTGGAGGATATCGTGGCGGCGGCCACGCGGGCCGGGTTCGCGCCCCGCACCGCGGCCGCCATGACCGAGGCCCTGTCGCACGCGCGCGGGCAGTCTCGCCCGGTGATCATTACCGGCTCCTTCCGCACGGTCGAGGTCGCCCTCCGGGAACTCGGGATACCGCCGACGGATCCCCTGTATGCGGCCCCTCATTCCGCGGCCGCCGACCGGGGCCGGGATTCTGACCCGGTCGCTGGGAACGGCATCAAGATCCAGGGGGTGCGCCCGTGAACGAACTGCGGGTCGGCATCGATATCGGAGGAACGGGCATCAAGCTGGGGCTGGCGTCCCCGGCCGGCGAATCGCTGCGCTGCATGACGATCGATACCCCTGCGGATGGGGCGCCGCCGGAGAGCATCCAGAGGATCGGTGCGGCGGTGCGCGACCTGCTCAGCAAGCCGCCGTCGGTCGCCGGCTCGCCTGCCGCCGGATCTGCTGCCGGATCTGCTGCCGGATCCGCGGTCGAATCCTCGGCCGGATCCTCGGCCGCGGCGGCCCCGGGCAGAGCGCCACGGCCGCTCGGGTGGGTGGGCGTTGGTTGCGCCGGCCTGGTGGATATGGATCGCGGGGTCTTGCGCACATCCCCGAATCTGCCACGCTGGAAGGACGTCCCGCTGGGCGATCTCTTGGCCCGCGAACTGGAGATCCCCGTCGCGGTACTCAACGATGCGAACGCGTTTGCGCTGGCCGAGGCCCGCGCCGGCGCCGGTCGTGGCTTCAGCCCGGTCGTGGGGATCACGTTGGGCACCGGAGTCGGGGGCGGCATCGTCATCGGCGGGCAGCTCTACGGCGGCCGTCACGGGTTCGCGGGTGAGATCGGACACACCTCGATCGACTATCAGGGCACGCCCTGTTCCTGCGGCAATCGGGGATGCCTGGAACTGATGGTCGGGCGCCGGCCGATTCTGGCCGGCTACCTGCAACGCGCGGTGTGGAGGGCGGGCACGCCGGGGTACGATCTGGTGGGGGGACAGCAACACGATCTCACGCCCGAGCATGTGGCCCGGGCGGCCCGGGCAGGCGACCCGGCCGCCCGGGCCGCCTGGGAGGCGGCCGGAACCGCGCTGGGAACGGCGCTGGTGAACCTGACCCACCTGTGCGATCCGGCCGTCATCGTCGTGGGGGGTGGGCTGGCCCAGGCCGGGGAACTGATCTTCGGGCCCGCCCGGCGGGTTCTGGCCGAACAGGCCATGTGTGCTGCGCCGGAGCTTCCCGCGGTGGTTCCCGCCACGCTCGGCACCGAGGCCGGATGGATCGGAGCGGCGCTGTTCGCACGGGATCAAGAGGGGGCTGGAGACCGGGCCGGATGAAACGACCGCGGCGCACAGCTGGCCGACCGGTGCGCTGCCTCGCGTGGCTGCGCCGCGCATGGCTGTGCCTGGCCGGGCTGTGTCTCCTGTGGCTTTCCTGCTCACATGCGCCGGAGATGGCGCGCGATCCGGCCGGCGGAGCGATTGGATCCGCCCCTCCGCGGGGCGTTGCGGCGCCGGCCGATTCCCTGCCGGCCGATTCCCTGCGGGCGGATGCGCCGTCGGCGGATTCGCGGTTGGTTCCGGGCGCCGCCGGCCCCGACCCGCGCGATGCGCTCGGCGCGGCAGGATCCGGAGAGCCGGCCGATTCCACTGGGCGGGCTGAGCACCCGTCCACGTTCCGCGGGGACACGCTCCCGGAGATGCCGCCGGACACGTTGCCGGAACCTTTCACCCAACCACCTCCCATGCCCTGGAATCTGACCGGCGACCAACTCAAGGGCCGCATCGATGGACCGATCGACATCGTGAATCCGGTCCTTGTGCACGAGGGCCTCGAGCTGCGCGCCAAGCAGGGGCGCTACGAGCCGGATCTGCAGCGTGCCGAGCTACATGGGGACGTCTCGATCCGCGACAGCGTCCGGGTGTTGACCGCCGAGCATGCCTTCTACCACCGGGGACAGTCGCTTCTGGAGATGGAAGGGCGGGTCCGCGGGCGTGGGCCGGAGGGCGTCTTTCGCGCCCGGCGGCTGACCTACGACCGCGAGCAGGAGCAGCTCAACCTGAGCGGCCAGGCTGTGTTGACCGAGGGCGCTCGCGAGCTATCCGGCGACTGGGTGCGCTACTCGCTGCGCGACTCGATCATGGAGGCGGGCGGGTCGTTGCGGCTGTATGACCAGGCCGACTCGGTGGAGGTGTTCGGCGATGCGATTCACCATGATCGTGCCAGCGGCATTGCCACGATCGTCAGCGATGGGGCCCGGCGTCCGCGTCTGGTGCGCGCCGGTCCGCCGGGAGCGGCGCCTTTCGTCATGGAGGCCGACACCCTGATGCTGTGGGGCCAGGAGCGCCGTGGCGAGGCCAGCGGGCAGATCCGCTTCTCACGGGGAGCCGTTCAGGGCCGCTGCGAGCAGGCCGCGTTGCTGATGGAGAACGATCAACTGCTGTTGACCGGGTATCCCGAAGTCGGCGATCTGGACGGCTGGGTCACGGGCGACAGCATGACCGTCAATCTCGCAGACGGCGATGCGGACAACGTGCGCGTGTGGGGCCGCGCGCGCGCGGAGTACTTCCCGCTCACCCGGCGAGGGGAGGCGCACTTCGCCGCGGGCGACAGCATCCTGGCGCTGCTGCGGGGCGGCGCGATCCACAGCGCGCTGGTCGAGGGTGGCGCCCAGGCGCTCTACCTTCCCGCTCCCGGGGAGCGCGACCAGGGGGTCGGCCTGAACTGGACGCGCGGCACCCGGTTGCGCCTGTTGATGGGCCCGGAGGGGGTGGAGAGCGTTCAGTTCCAAGGCGATGTGGCCGGCCGCTACGTGCTGCCGTTTGCGCCGCAGGAGAGGCGGCGATACCTGGCCGAGCAGGAGTCGCTGGGTGTGACAGTGCCCGGCCATGTCGATCCCGATTCGGCGGCCGGGCGCCGGGTCCATGCGGATGCGGCTCCCCGGGCGGCGGCGGGCGATTCGACGGTGCTCGATCGCGGGCCGCGGCCGGCGCATGTGCGGCGCGATCCACCGGGCTTCGCGCCGGCGCTGCTCGCAGCACTGCGCGGCTCGGCCGCGGCCGGCGACCTGATGCCGGGCGACAGCCTGCTGATCGTGCTGGGATTCAAGCCGACGGAGAAGGTCGAGTATCGGGGGCGGCAGATCGACTTCGCGGTGGCGACCAACCTCATCAGCATCCGTGAGCAAAGCCAGGTGGCCTACCAAGGTATGGAACTCGAGGCCGAGGAGATCCTCTTCGACTCGACCCGCGATCTGGTGACCGCGCGCGGCCATCCGATTCTGCGCGATCCCGGCAATGAGGTGTTCGGGGAGCGGATGACCTATCGCATCGATACCCGTCAGGGTCTGGTCTATCAGGGCCGCAGCGAATTCGAGGGCGGCCACTACCGGGGCGAGAAGGTCAAGCGGGTGCGCGAGAAGACCTTCTATGCCAGCGATGCCGATTTCACCCCCTGCGAGTGCGAGTCGGCGATGACCCATTTCCATGCCAAGCAGATGAAGATCGTCTCGGGTGACAAGGTCTTCGCGAAGCCGGTGGTCCTCTACCTGGGCCACATTCCCTTGATGGCGATCCCCTATGCGGTCTTTCCCCTGAGCCGCGGCCGGCAGAGCGGGATTCTGATGCCGGACTTCGAGTTCGGCATCGATTCCGAGCGCGGCCGCTTCCTGCGCAATGTAGGCTACTACTATGCGCCCAACGATTACTGGGACGGACTCGCCTGGATGGATTACTACGAGGCCGATCCACGGCTGACGTTCAACGCCAAGCTGCGCTACAAGCTGCGCTATGTGCTCGGCGGCCGGGCCGAGGGCTCCTTCACGCGCGACAACAGCGGGGCTGTTCGGCGGGATCGCTGGCTCTTCAATGCCGATCATGACCAGACCCTGGGGGAGCGCTTCGCCATGAAGCTGTCGGCGCGCTTCCAGAGCGACAAGGACTATGCCGACGATCGCGACTTCGGCGCGGATGTCGATGAACGCATCAACCGCCAGCTGCGATCTCAGTTCAGCATCAACAAGAGCTGGTCGGGCGCGTCCTTGAGCCTGGCCGCCGATCGCACCGAGTATCTCGACAACAGCGGTGGCGCGACGCGCATCAATCAGAGCATACCGAGTGTCAATTTCAGTCTCAGCTCCTTTCCGCTCGGCCGGCTTCCGGATGCCCGGGGCCGGGGCGCAACGCTGCCGGCGCTGGCATCGACCTATGTGCGCGCGGATGCCAAGCTGCGCAGCGAGTACACCAAGCGATGGGATGACGAGGTCATCACCAACCAGGCGGCGGCGGTCAACGCCTCGCTCTCGGACAAGCGGCGCATCCTGGGCGGCGTCAACGTGACGCCATCGGCCAGCTTGAATGCCGCCTGGGCGCGCGAAGACCGCAACGGGGAGCCCCATCCGGTCGGGGCGACCTGGCGGGCCGGGCTGTCGGCCAGCTCGACGCTCTACGGAACGTTCTTCCCGGGCATCGGTCCCTGGGAGGGCTTGCGCCATGTGATCGACCTGAGCGCTTCCTACGGGTACCGGCCGGAGATCGAATCGGTCAAGGATTTCCCATCGGTGGGCGGCATCAGCCTCAGCAGCGCCAAGAGCAGCTCGGTCTCGCTGGGGCTCACCCAGCGCTTCCATGTGAAGTGGCGCAAGGGGGAGGAGACGATCAAGAAGGAGAATCTGCTGACCTGGTCATCGCGCACCTCCTACGACTTCCTGGCCAAGGAGCGCGACCGGGAGCCGTGGAGCAACATGACCCACTCCCTGCGCCTGGATCCCGCCCGCGCGGTCAGCAGTGATCTGTCGCTGACCCATGACCTGAAGCAATGGAGCCGCTCGCAGCTCTCCTTGCGCAGTTCGATGCAGTTCTCCGGCGGGGCGTCCCAGCGGTCGGGCGGCCCGGCCGGAGCGGCCGGCGGGCCCGGCCTGGGCGGGCGAACCCCGGGGAGCGAGCATGTGGGGTTCGGTGACGTGGGCCATGAAGGCGGCCTGACCCCCGACCGCGATGTGATGGGCGGTTCCCTGACCGGGCCCTGGAGGCTCTCGGCCACCCACGTCTTCTCGATGGGGCGCGACTGGAGGTCGCACCGCAGCTCGGTGAACCTCGCATCCGAGTTGACGGTGACGCAGAACTGGCGTCTCAAGTATGCAATCTACTATGATCTCTCGGAACAAGAGGTCAGCAGCCAGAGTTATTCGGTGTACAGGGATCTGGGATGCTGGCAGGCGGT
>CAYQJL010000071.1:0-1665 GCA_964417675.1 uncultured bacterium
TCGACGTGCTCGAGGGCATCGGCCAGGTCGGCCGGGTGAAGCTGTGCCAGCAGGGAGCGCAACAAGCCCTCGTTGCGCGTCTCGAGCAGAGCGGCCAGATCGGCCTGGAAGGCAGGATCGAATTCACGATGGGCCACCATGCGGCACTCCTTCCCCGCGGGGGCGCGAATCGGCAGGACCGTGGCCGACGACACAGAGCCAGCCGCGCAGTCTACTCCAGGCTCTGACCGGCGTCCACCGTGTGAGCCTCCTTCAGGATCATTTCGGGATTGGGACAGACTGTGTGCAGCGGGACGGCGACACCAGCCGGGCGCTCGCAACCATGAGATGCGGGCGGTCGCAACGGCGGCGGTTCAGTGTCGGACGCGCTCGAGCGCGGCCTCGTAGTGCCACCGCGGACTCCACTCCGCGGTATGACACCCCAGGCACACGGCCTCCACCACGGCGGCCATGCCGGCGCCGCGGCGGTGCTCGCTGCCCGGGCCGTGGCAGGCCTCGCACTGCACATGATGAAAGGCCGGATCCACCGTGGCCCGATCCAGGCCCGGATCGGGCGTGCCGGGCGGCCGGGTGATGTGGCAGCCGACGCAGTGCGGGTCGCGATCGCGGCCGGCCTCCTTCAGCGTTTCCATCGCCCGGGCGTGGGGTGTGCTCCGCCACTGCGCGAACTGCGCGGCATGGCAGCTCCGGCAGGTGGCCACGCCCAGGTACTTGATTGCCGGTGCGGAGGATTTCAGCCCCGCGGCCCGCTCCATGATCGCGTGACGACGCAGCTCCTGGGCCCGCTGTTCGACCTCGGCCACCTGGGCCGCGATCGTGGGGTCATCGGGCACCCGGGCATCGAGTTCATAGTTGTACCCGTACCAATCCACGATCTCCCCTTGGGGATTGACGATCACGCGGGTGGTGGCAAAGTAGATGCCCCGCAGCCCACAGCGGCTGACAATGACCTCGCCGATCTGAAGCGCATTGCGACTGGCGATCGAGAAGTAGCCGCCCAGCAGGATGTCGACATTCTCGACCTGGCCGGCCAGCTTGGTGGCATCCTTGTCATTGACCGCGGCCAGCACCACGACGAGATCACAGGCGGCCTTCAAATCCGGGGCCAGGGCGGCAATCGCCTCGTGCGCAGGCTGGTGATCGAACTGCAGGCCTGCGGGGGGCGTGACCTTGCCGAACTCCTCGGCACCCAGCACACCGATCAGGCCGATGCGCACGCCGTTGACCGTGATGATATGGGTGCGACGCCCGACCGGCCGGCGCAGGCCGTCATGGAGGATGGCAACATTCGAGCACACCACCTCGATGGCGCGGTCGGCCAGGAGCGCCTCGAACATGCCATAGTTCGACAACTCCCGGACGCCGGGGGTCATCGCCTGCATCCCCTCGGCTTCCATGCGATCGAGAAGGTACTCGTTGTAGGCCGGTCCCATCCAAGTGTCGGTGTTCAGGAAGTCGCCGAGTTCGAGCACCACCAGGGGAGACCCCTTGGCAAGCATCTCGTTGTACTTGCTGGCCCGCCGGGCCAGACCTCCCTTGAGGTCGCCCGATCACCCCACGACGCCGATGTTGCCCTCCAGCGAACCACGCGTCAGGAACATCAATTCGGCATTCGCGGGCCGGCGCGGCCTGTCCTCGGCACCGGCCACGAGGGGCCCCGCCCAG
>CAYQJL010000072.1:0-7152 GCA_964417675.1 uncultured bacterium
GGCTCCCCTCCCCCTTCCCCCCGTCTTTTTTTTTCGTTCGGCGGGGGGGGGGGGGGGGGGACGTGGCCGTGCCGCAAGCCCTGGCAGCAGAACTCGGCCTGCGGTTCGATGTCCACCGTCCCGGCCGGCTCCGTCCGGAGTTCGTGACACTGCTCGAAGCCGAGATGCTCCATCCGCGGATTGTGCCCAAGACGGCCAACCTTCAGTTTCACCACGACCGGAGTCGAGAAGCCCGGGAGCGCCAGGCCAAACCGGTCATCAACCTGAATGGCAACGGTGGGGAGGTGATGCGTTGTTTCTACGGTCGCCGATCGCGTGGCTGGGGAAGCCTGGCGGTGGGGCTGCCGCGGCGCCCGCCCCACGGGGCGGTCCCGGCGGTCGCCGCCGCCCTGGCCGTGCTGGCGGGCTACTCTCCCGCACAGCCCTATGTGCGGCGACAGCTCCGCGCGTGGCTCGTGACGGCGATCCCCTTTGCCGGCCGCGCCGGCATCGAGCTTCTCGACCTGTTCTACTGGGAGCAGCGCATGGGCAACTGGGGCGCCCTCTACCCGCGGGAGCAGGATGTCGCCATCGAGGAATGCTCACCGCTCAGCAATCGGGAGATCTTCGCGCGCGTGCTTGGGATCCCGCCGCGGCGCAGAGCCGGCCCGCACTTTCCGTTCTTCCGAGCCTGGGCCGCCCACATGTGGCCGCAGACCCTCCACCATCCCGTCAACCCGGGGGGCCGGCGGCTGAAGGGCATCGTCAAGGGTCGCTGCGAACTCCTGCTTCTGGCGCATCTGATGAAGCGCTGCCGCCGGCCCGCCGAACGGCGGCCATCCGCTTTCGCACCTTGACCCTGCGATGTGTACCCCTATAGCATGCAAGCGAACATGTTGGGAGACACAGGGGTATGCTCGCGCTGCTCTTTCTGGCCGGATCGGCCCTCTTGCTGGGTGGGTACATCGTCTACGGCCGCTTCCTGGACCGCACGTTCAAGATCCAGCCGGATCGCGAAGTGCCGTCTCAGACCGAGTACGACGGGGTGGACTATGTCCCGGCCCGCACATCGATCCTCTTTGGTCACCACTTCGCTTCCATCGCGGGCGCCGGGCCGATCGTGGGCCCGATCATCGCCGCGCTGGCCTTCGGATGGCTGCCGGCATTCCTGTGGATCATCGTCGGAATGATCATGATCGGCGGTGTGCACGACTACACCGCCCTGGTCGCCTCGATCCGCAACCGGGGTGTCTCGGTGGGTGAGATCGCCCGCGGCATCGTTTCGCCGGCCACGCAGAAGATCTTTCTCGGCTTCATCTGGTTGACACTCATCTACGTCTTGGTGGTCTTTTTGGATCTGACCGCCACCACCTTCGCCGGCAACGGCGGGGTGGCCTCCAGTTCGATCCTGTTCATCGCACTGGCGATACTCTTCGGTCTGTCGATCTACCGGTTCAAGGTGCCCGCCGGGCTGGGGTCGATCATCTTCGTGCCCCTGGTGTTTATCTCCGTGTATGCCGGGCAACAGGCGCCGATCGAGGCCGCCGGCTTGCCCCCGGTGGCGGGCAGCTCCGCCAAGACCTGGACGCTGATCCTGATCGGCTACTGCTATGTGGCCTCGGTCACGCCGGTGTGGATTCTGTTGCAGCCGCGCGACTATCTCTCCTCATTCCTGCTCTACGCGACCATCCTGATCTCGGGCAGCGGACTGCTGTTTGGGGGATTCGATCTCTCCTACGACGCGTTTCTCGGGTATGTCTCACCGATTGGACCGCTGTTTCCGATCCTCTTCGTGACGATTGCCTGTGGTGCGGTGAGCGGCTTCCACTCGGTCATCGCCTCGGGAACCACCGCCAAGCAGCTGGCGCGGGAAACCGATGTAAAGCGGATCGGATACGGCGCCATGACCGCCGAGGGAATCGTCGCTCTCATCGCGCTTGCCACGGTCATCATGCTGGCCTTCGACAGTGACATCGTGGCCGCCTACAAGGCCCATCAAATCTCGGCCACCGGAGTCTTCGCCGCCGGCATGGGTCGCTTCGCCGCCGTCCTGGGCATTCCCGCGGCATTGGGATCCGCCTTCGGCGCATTGGCCATCTCGACCTTTCTGCTTACCACCCTGGACACGTCCACACGCCTGGGACGCTTCCTCTTCCACGAGTTCTTCGGCATCCGCGACGTCCGGGCGCGTTTCCTCTCCACCCTCGCCACGCTGGCGATTCCCACGCTGTTCGTGTTCGTCAGCTTCCACGATGCGCAGGGCAATCTGGTGCCCGCCTGGAAGGCCATCTGGCCGGTCTTCGGCGCCGCGAATCAGCTCCTGGCCGCTCTGACTTTCCTGGTGATCGCCGTGTGGCTGAAGCGCGTGGGGCACGGGGGCTGGTTCGTCATCATTCCGATGATCTTCATGTTCGCCGTCACCCTGGCCAGCCTGGTCATGTTGGTGGCCGGCGGCGGACAGAACCTGTTGGTGGAAGGCATCTCGATCGCTTTGGTCGTGCTCGCGCTCGTCATGATCGCGCTATCGTTGCGCGCCCTGCGCCACCACCTGGCGCGCGGGGAGCGGATGGCGATGGAACCCCGCCAGCCTTGACAGGGAGGCCGTGTGCTTCGAAGAGTGCGCATCCTGTCGCAGGCGGTCTGCTTCCTGGCCTTCCTCTATCTGCTCGCCCGGACGCAGTACAGCGGGGCCGATCAGATCTCGCTGCCCGTGAAGCTGCTGCTCGAACTCGATCCACTGGCGTTCCTGGCGACCTGGCTGTCGAGCGGCGCCGTGCAGGGGTTGATGTGGCTGGCTCTGATTACGGTGGGATTGACCCTGCTCTTCGGCCGCTTCTTCTGCGGTTGGGTCTGCCCTCTGGGAACGATGATCCAACTGGCCGAGAAGCTTCCCCTGCGGAAGCGCAGAAGCGTGCTGGCCACCAACCGCTGGCACCGTTCGCAGGTGATCAAGTTCTACTTTCTCGCTGTCCTGCTGGCGGCGGCCCTCGCGGGCGTGCAACTGGCCGGGATCTTCGATCCGCTCTCGATCGCCATCCGCTCGATGGCCTTCGTCGTCCTGCCGGCGATCGAGTGGGCCCTGCGGCCCCTCTTCGAGGCGGCCTATCATCACGATCCGCTTGGCATCACCGCCGTCAGTGAGCCGCTCTATGATTCCCTGCAGGGCACGCTGATGAGCTTCCGCCAGCCCTACTTCCATCAGGTGGCTCTCTTCGCGGCCGTCTTCTTCGGGATTCTGGGACTCAGCTTCGTCCGCTATCGATTCTGGTGCCGGATCCTCTGCCCCCTCGGAGCGCTGCTCGGCGTGATCGCCCGCTTCGGCTTCCTTCGCCTCCACCAGCCGGCGGGGTGTACAGCCTGCCATCTGTGCACATTCGATTGCCAGGGGGCGGCCGAACCGGAGATCCGTGACGGATGGCGTCCCTCCGAATGCGTGGTCTGCGGAAACTGCACCCGCGCGTGCAAGCGCGCGGCCCTTCGATTCGGCTTCGCCAGGCCCTCCCTCCGGGTGTTGTTGCCGCCGGGCGAGCGGGAGGGGCTGCCGGCGGCCGCCACCTATGCGGGTACCCAGGTTCGGAGGCGTCACTTCATGCTGGCGGTGGCCGGGGGCCTGATCACCGCCCCGGTTCTGCGACTGGGCGAGAAGCAAGTGCGTCCCGACCCGCGCCTGATCCGGCCCCCCGGTGCGCGTCCGGAGCAGGAGTTTCTCGAGCTGTGCATCCGCTGTGGCGAGTGCATGAAAGTCTGTCTGACCAATGGCCTGCAGCCGACCCTGCTGGAGGCCGGCCTCGAAGGGCTGTGGAGCCCTCGCCTGGTGCCGCGCATCGGCTATTGCGAGTACAACTGCACCCTCTGCGGCCAGGTCTGTCCGACCCAGGCGATCCGGAGCCTGATGCCGGAGGAGAAGCGCAGGGTGCGCATCGGCCTGGCCACATTCGACAAGGGCCGCTGCCTGCCCTACGCCTTCCAGACCACCTGCCTGGTGTGCGAGGAACACTGCCCGACTCCCAAGAAGGCGATCTGGTTCGAAGAGGTCGAGGTGCTGCGCCAAGACGGCGAGCGGCGCATCGTGAAGCAGCCGCATGTGAGCCCCGAGCTGTGCATCGGGTGCGGTATCTGTGAGACGAAGTGTCCCGTGCAGGATCTGCCGGCCATCCGGGTGACGAGCGCCAACGAGGATCGCAATCCCGGAAACCGGGTCCTGCTCGAGCCGGAGCGCCATGGCATCAGCGCCTACTAGGCCCCATGCAGCCGGCATCCGTGCGGCCGCCCCCCCCGGGGTCGCCGCCGGCCGCTCTGCCGGCATCCGAGGCCGCCACCGGCCGGCACCATGCGCGGTCCGCATCTTGGGGTTGCCCGGACCGCGCCAATCCGTTCTACTCGGGGGGGACGCCCATGGCTTCACGAGCATGAGTTCGGGGTGGGCATCGTGGTGTATGGCTGTCATCCCACAACATGAAGGTCGCAATGGAACTGCTGCAGTCCCCCCGGCGGCATGTCCTGCTGACAGGTAAGCCCGGGATTGGCAAGACCACTATATTAATGAAGGTCGCCCAGGCTGTGCCGCCCGGCCGTTGCCTGGGCTTCTTCACCGAGGCCCTCTACAAGCAGGGCCGCCGGGTCGGATTTCAAGTCGTGACCCTCGACGGCCGACGCGCCTCGCTCGCCAGGAAGAAGGAAGGGCGTAGCGAGATGCGTGTAGGTCCCTATGTCATTGATTTGGAACCATTTGAGTCGCTAGTCCTTCCGCTGCTGGACAGGATGGTGCGGCATGGCGGTCCCGTACTTCTCGACGAGATCGGCAAGATGGAATGCCTTTCGGCCGCGTTTCGTGAACGCGTCTGGAGGCTGATGGATGTGGGTCCACCCACCATCGCCACGGTTCCCCTCGGAGGCACCCCGTTTATACGGACTCTGCGGGAGCGGCCGGACGTTCATTTGCTTGAGGTGAGCTTGGAGGGGCGTGATCGGCTTCCCGAGCTGCTGCGGACCGCAATACTGGGCTCATGGTGACGGGAGGGTGGGGCATGGATCGGCTGCGGGTGTGGGTGATCCTCGGAGGGCTCTCGGCGGAGCGTGAGGTCGCGGCCGCGTCCGGCCAGGCAGTGGCGGAAGCGCTTCGAGATAAGGGACATTCCGTTCTGACCTACGAGTTGGCCGAGGGCGCGTTCCTTCCAGAGTGGTCGTCGCGCGATGTTCCCGCGGGACTGGAGGTTCGGCTGGCGTCCGCCCTGGCGGCCGAGCCGACGACAGCCCCGGCGGCCGAGCCGGCGTCCGCCCCGGTGGCCGAGCCGGCGGTGGCGGCCTTGGCGGGCGAGCCTTCCTGGGCTGAACGTCTCCTGCGGAGTGGACGGTGCCTCCGCGATCAGATCGATGTGGCCTTTCTGGCACTGCACGGGGGCGGTGGGGAGGACGGAACCGTGCAGGCCCTTCTCGATACCCTTCGCCTCCCGTACACCGGATCCGGGCCGGCCGCCAGCGCGATCGCAATGGACAAGGTCCTGACCAAGCGGCTGATGCAAGCCCTGGACATACCCACCCCGCGCTGGATGACGCTGCCTCCCCAGCGACCCGGCGCGCAGGTGATTGGGCCACCCTGGGAGCCGCCACTGGTCGTCAAGCCGGTGGCCGAAGGCAGTTCGTTCGGCGTCACCATCGTGCGGGATCTGCAGGGATGGGAGCCGGCTCTTGCGGCCGCCTCCCAAGCCGGGGGGCTTTCCCGCGGGCAGAACCCCGATCTCCTTGTGGAGGAGTACATTGAAGGCCGGGAGCTTACGGTCGGCATCCTGGGGAGTGCCGCCCTGCCGGTGCTCGAGATCATTCCCAAGGCGGGCTTCTACGACTACGCGAACAAGTACACGGCGGGAGCCAGCGAGTACCAGGTCCCCGCCAGGATCTCCTCTGCATTGGCCGAGCAGCTCTGCGAGCAGGCGTGGCGGCTGTTCGCGGCCTTGGGGTGCCGGGGCATGGCCAGAGTCGACTATCGGATGGCGCCGGGCGGAGAAGCGTACTGCCTGGAACTCAATACCATACCAGGTCTTACCGCGACGAGTCTGCTCCCCAAGTCGGCGGCCGCCGTGGGGGTGGACTTCGGGGGCATGCTGGAGCGCATCTGCCGTTGTGCGCTTGACCGAGAGCCGCGCAGTGCCATGGCCGCCGGGTAGTCGATCGCGGGAGCTCAGGGCGGCCAATCACCCGAATCGCCGGCCAGCCACCGAAGCGACCGGCCGGGTGGCGTGCTGCCTGGGCGGTCCGCGACGGCTCGGCATGAACCCTAAAGGTCGCTGGCGGCCGTCCCGAGATTTCCTCCGGGGTCGGCCTGTCTCGCCAATGCGCTTGCCCGCGATTTTTGCGTCTTGACGATTGGGGTTTCGAGGCGTAAGATGCCTTGCTTTGGCACTCGAAACAGCTATGTCCGGGATCTCGGGTGGCTCCGTCCGCAGCGCCGTGACCCTCTGGGTTTCTTGAGGTTTGTGTGGACGCAGGTATGCCGGTCGTGAGTTGATTGCGCTGGCGTAGCTCAGTTGGTAGAGCAGCTGATTTGTAATCAGCAGGTCGGGGGTTCGAATCCCTTCGCCAGCTAGCGTGCGTGAAGGCTGGCGAGAGCGGTTTGCCGGCAAACTCGTTCGAACCGCTGGCCTTTTGGTTTTCGGGCGGGGTTCCCGAGTGGTCAAAGGGAACAGACTGTAAATCTGTCGCCAAACGGCTTCGAAGGTTCGAATCCTTCCCCCGCCACATTGACCAGGTTGATAGCTCGTGAGGAGGCTGCAACCGTCGCGAGTCAAGTTCTGATAAGCGGGAGTAGCTCAGTTGGCTAGAGCATCAGCCTTCCAAGCTGAGGGTCGCGGGTTCGAGTCCCGTTTCCCGCTCAGAGTCTGAGGCGTGAACGCCCGCGTAGCTCAGTCGGTAGAGCAATTGCATGGTAAGCAATAGGTCAGCAGTTCAAATCTGCTCGCGGGCTCAGATTGTACGGTAGGCGTGCAGCCGCACGTTCGTCGTGGGGACGGACCTCACCGGACTTGGTCATCCGCGCGATTGGGTAGGTCCCGACGGAACTAAGGAGGATTGGGACGCATGAGCAAGGAGAAATTCGAAAGAACCAAGCCCCACGTGAACATCGGGACGATTGGTCACGTGGATCACGGGAAGACGACGCTGACAGCGGCGATCACG
>CAYQJL010000073.1:0-8744 GCA_964417675.1 uncultured bacterium
CGTGAGCTGGGTTTAGAACGTCGTGAGACAGTTCGGTCCCTATCCCTGGTGGGCGGAGGAGACTTGAGGGAAGCTGTCCCTCGTACGAGAGGACTGGGATGGACCAACCTCTGGTGTACCGGTTGTCGCGCCAGCGGCATCGCCGGGTAGCTATGTTGGGCCGGGATAAGCGCTGAAAGCATATAAGCGCGAAGCCCCTCCCAAGATGAGGTCTCCCGGGCGCAAGCCCCTAAAGGCCCCTTCGAGACTAGGAGGTTGATAGGCCATAGGTGTAAGCACAGTAATGTGTTCAGCCGAGTGGTACTAATAGGCCGTGAGGCTTGGTCGAGCGTTTCGTGCACGATACTCGCACGTTCAGCTTCCGCATCATCTTTGGTTGTCAGGTTTTGGTGTCCGTAGGATCCGAGATCCGCGGGCATCCCGGGTTTTTCCGGTGGCAATGGCGGAAGGGAGACACCCGTTCCCATTCCGAACACGGTCGTTAAGCCTTCCAGCGCCGATGGTACTGCGTGGGTGACTGCGTGGGAGAGTAGGACGCCGCCGGGGATCTTCTGCATGAAAGGGCGCTGGTGAAAAGCCAGCGCCCTTTCTTCATGTGCGCCCGGCGGGGCGCGCCCAGCATGGACTGCTCTGGGCGCGTTGACAGAGGAACGGATTGCGTGACGGGTCTGGCTTTGCTAGGGTTTTCGGATGTCACGCGCGCGGCGGGGGAGTGGGCGCTCAGAGATTCCTTCATGATCAGTAGAGCTTCGGTCACCTATACCTCGGCTCACGGGAAGGGGGAGAGGAAGTGAAGACGTACGATTCTGCGCAAATCCGCAATGTGGCCCTGGTCGGACACGGAGGGACCGGCAAAACCACTCTGGCGGAGGCGATTCTCTTCAAGAGCGGTGCGACTACGCGGCTGGGCAGGACGGCAGAGGGTACGTCGACCATGGATTCGAGTCCGGAGGAGATCAAGCGCAAGATCTCGATCAGCCTCGGCCTGGCTCCCGTGGAGGTCGGAGGCTGCAAGATCAACATCCTGGACGCGCCCGGGTTCGCCGATTTCGTTGGGGAGGCCGAGGCCGCCCTGTATGTGGCTGACCTGGCGGTCATCGTAGTCAATGCCACCGCCGGTGTCGAGCCGGAGACCGAACGCTATTTCGACATGGTTCAGCAGCAGGGCAAGCCGGCGCTCTTCCTGATCAACCAGATGGACAAGGAGGATGCCGACTTCGGCGCGGTTGTCGAGAGGATCCAGTCGGCCTTGACGCCGAAGGCGGTTCCGTTCGCACTCCCGATCGGAACGGGCGCTTCGTTCAAGGGATTGGTGGAAGTGGTTTCGGGCCAGGCTTTCCTGGATGCCGGGAAGGGGGATAGCCAGGCCGGCGAGATTCCCGGCGAACTGCAGGCGGAATGCGATGAACGTCGCGCGGCGCTGACCGAAGCCGCCGCCGAAAGCGATGACGCTCTGCTCGAGAAGTATCTTGAGGCCGGTGAGCTGACCGCCGACGAGATGCTGGCGGGTTTGCGTGCCGGAGTGCATGCGGGAACGACCTATCCGATTCTGCCGATGTCCGCCGAAATGATGGTGGGTCTCGATCGCTTCCTGGAATTCTTGATCAAGTGGGCTCCCTCGCCGCTCGAGGCCCCGCAGCCGCCGGCCCTCAAGGAGGGGCAGGACGAGCCGGTCGAGCTGGATGGACGCGTGGATGGATCTGTGCTGGCCTTTGTCTTCAAGAACTACTTCGACGAACGTCTCGGTGAGTTCACGCTGATGCGGGTCTACTCCGGACGACTCACCCCGGGCGACTATTACAACAGCCGCAAGCAGACGTCGGTCCGAGTGGGGGCGCTCTACGCCATCCGCGGCAAGGAGCGCGTGGATCTGGAAGCCTTGCCGTGCGGCGACATTGGCGCCACCCCGCGGCTGAAGAACGCCAGTGTCAATGACACCCTCGGCGCGAAGGATGCCCGCGCGATCGTCAAGCCGATCCTGTTCTCGGAACCGCTGCACACCGTCGCTGTCCTGCCGACGTCCCGCGGGGAGGAGGAGAAGGTGGCGGGCGGGTTCTCGCGGCTGCAGGATCTGGATCCCACCTTCCGGGTCACCGTCGATTCGGCCCTTCGACAGACGCTGATCAGCGGGATGGGGGATCAGCACCTGGATGTCATGAGTGAACGCCTCAAGGCACGCAACAAGGTCGAGATCGAAACCAAGCGCCCCCGCATTCCGTATCGCGAGACCATTCAGGGACGCGTCGAGGACATCCAGGGAAAGTACAAGAAGCAGACCGGGGGACGCGGGCAGTATGGCGATGTGCATCTGAAGCTCGAACCGCAGCCGCGCGGCGAGGGGTTCGAGTTCGTCGATGCCATCGTGGGGGGCGTGATTCCCTCGAAGTTCATTCCGGCCGTGGAGAAGGGCGTGCGCGAGACGATGGACCGCGGCGTCCTGGTCGGCTATCCGGTCGTGGATGTCAAGGTGACGCTGCACTTCGGTTCCTACCATGATGTCGACTCTTCCGAGAACGCATTCAAGATGGCCGGAACGATGGCGTTCAAGGAAGGCTTCCTGCAATGCCAACCGGTTCTGCTTGAGCCGATCATGAAGCTCACGGTTCTCTCTCCAGAGGAGTACACCGGTGACATCATGGGTGATATGAGCAGCCGCCGGGGCCGGATTCAGGGTATGGAACGGCAGGGAAACCGCCAGGTGATTCAGGCGGAAGCGCCCCTGGGTGAGATCTTCGGCTACATCGCCAGCTTGCGATCCATGACACAGGGGCGCGGACGATTCCGGGCCGAGGTTTCACACTACGAGCTGGTGCCCCGGGACGTGCAGGAGAAACTGGTTCAGGCTCTGAAGGCCGAGATGGAAGAGGCAAACGCGTAGCCGTCCCACGGCGCGCATCGGCGAGTGGTCTGTCTCACCCACGCAGTGAGGTTGCCATGAGTGGACATTCCAAGTGGAGTACGATCAAACGCAAGAAGGGCAAGGCCGACGCCGAGCGCGGGCGCCTCTTCACGCGGTTGATCAAGGAGATCGTGGTGGCGGCCCGCAACGGCGGCGGAGATCCGGAGATCAACCCGCGCCTGCGAACCGCGGTCAACGGCGCCAAGGCTGCCAACATGCCGGCGTCGAACATCGAGCGGGCGATCAAGAAGGGAACCGGTGATCTCCCCGGGGCGACCTACGAGGAGAACACCTACGAAGGGTATGGACAGGCCGGCGTGGCGATCTTCCTCGAGGTCCTCACGGACAACAAGAATCGCACGACGGCGGAGATCCGCCATATCTTCAGCAAGTACGGCGGCAATCTGGGTGAGAATGGCTGTGTCGCCTGGCTGTTCGATCCCAAGGGCATCATCACGGTGGCGAAGCAGGGCGTGGATGAGGAGCAGCTCTTCGAGATCGCCATCGAGGCGGGTGCCGAGGATGTGAATACCGAGTCGGATGATGCCTATGTGGTGACCACCGCGACCTCGGAGCTCGAGGGGGTCGCGGATGCGATCGAGGCCGCCGGACTTCCTGTGCAGGCCCGCGAGTACGACAAGATCCCGCAGAACACGGTCTATGTAAATGAGGAGCAGGCCGTCAAGATCATGCGCCTGCTCGAGATTCTCGAGGATCATGATGACGTGCAGAAGGTCTACTCGAACTTCGACATCGACCCCGAGGTGATGGCCAGATTGAGCGCGACGTAGGGGTTCGTCTCGATCCCGCGCCGTGGGCCGCCGCGGGCCGCGGCGGCCCACGGCGCGGGTGAGCGACCCCGTGGCGGCCCGCGGCGCAGCCGGGGAGCCTTCGATTGCCAGCCACCCACGCCGGGGGTACGATGCGGCCAGGTCGCGAGCAGACCTGGCCGTTGTCATGCGGTCCTCTACGGCCGCGGCGTACAGCCATCGGTGGTACGCTGCCAAACGGCCGCCGCAGATCGTCGATACAGGGTAAGGAGGCCCGATGCGCATTGTCGGGATTGATCCGGGCGTGCAATCCACCGGATTCGGATTGATCGAGGCGGAGTACAATACCCTCCGCTTCCTGCGGGCCGGCGAGCTGAAGCCGCCGCGCTCACAGCCGTTGCCCCAGCGCCTGAAATTCCTGCATGACGGATTGGCGGATTTGCTCGGACAGGGATTGCCCGCGGTGCTCGCCATGGAGGAGTGCTTCTTCGGCCGCCATGCCCGCGCCGCTCTGGTGCTGGGCCACGCCCGCGGCGCTCTCATGGTGGCGGCTCTGGCGCGCGCGATTCCGGTGTACGAGTATGCCCCCCGTCTGGTCAAGCTGGCGGTGACGGGGGTGGGATGCGCCCGGAAAGAGCAGGTGCAGATCATGGTGCCGCGCCTGCTCAAGGGGGCACCCGAGGGCTTGGGTACGGATGCTTCGGATGCGTTGGCGGTGGCGATCTGCCACGCCCATCGCATGAGCCTTCCCGCGTCCGGAGAGATGACCCTGGGATCCCTTCGAACCAGGTCGAGTCGCGTGGGACGGCAAGGATGATCGAGGCGAGTCGCATGGGACGGCAAGGATGATCGAGGCAATTCGCATGGGACGGCAAGGATGATCGAGGCAATTCGTGGCAGGTTGGTGGCCGCCATGGAGGAGCATGTCGTCGTGGAGGCCGGCGGTCTGTCATATCGCCTCGAGTGTCCTCGGGGGGTCTGTGAGGCGCTGGGCCAGCTTCTGGTGGGCGCGGGGGAGACGCCCGAGGTCCGCTTGCATGTCCATGTGGTGATCCGCCCGGAGCAGTGGCTGCTGTTCGGCTTTCGGGATCCGGCGCAGCGCGCCGTCTTCCGCGCCCTCCTGGGAATCCCCGGGATCGGCCCGAAGCTGGCGCTTGGTCTCCTGTCGCACATGAGCTGGCAGGAGATGTGCGCCGCCGTCGGGCGCCAGGATGTCGCCAGGTTCCAATCGGTGCCCGGGATCGGGAAACGGACCGCGGCACGCATCGTGGTCGAATTGGCGGGCAAACTCGAGCAGCCCCCCGGCGGGGAGCCGCCCAGCGTGGGCCGGCCGGCCGGTGACGCGACCGATGCCCTGGTGGCGCTGGGCATCGCGCGGCCCGAGGCCACCGAGCTGATCGCGGCCGTGCAACGCTCCAGCGACCAGGAGTTGGACACATCCACGCTCATTGCCCTGGCCCTCAAGCGACGCTGATTTCGAGAAGTAGATGCCAGTCCGCGCGGATTGCGATCCGGCCTGGTAGGCGAGGGACCATCCTGGGTGTCATCCGCTGTTTCTTTTCTTCTCATTTTCTTTGCCGTCCGGCCTGTCCGGCATCCTGCGACGGGACCTGGGCTTGCCCGATCGTGGCTCATCTGCGCCAGGTTGCGATCTTCTAAGTTACAGTGTAATCGTTTGTTGCGGAATGCGGCCCTGCTTGCGGCGAGGCGGCATTCCCCGGTATAATCTGTTCATGTGCGCACTCGCGCCCGGCACGCTGGCGCGTCGCGCAGTCCAGTGAATGGATGCCATACGGATCGACAGGGGTTCGCAGCGGGTTTTGCGGAAAGGGAGGGCCTATGCGCCGGTGTCATGGCAGACGCAGCAGGATTTCGCCGCGGCCAGTCCTTGGGGGGGTCTTCCTGCTCTTCGCGCTGCTGGCACCGCTCTGCTCCCACGCGACGATGCCCCCTTCGAGTTTCGCCGACATCGCCGCGAAACTCCCGCCGGAGTGGTTGGCGGGTGCGATCGATCCGGCCGGCACAGGAGCGATTCCCTTCATTGCAGTGCTGATTGAGCAGTCGGATCCGATTCAGCTCATGCTCTCCGCACGCGCGGTGGCTCATGAGCAGGGCAAGGCGGCGGCCCGCGAGCATTCCACCGATCGGCTCAAGCAGATCGCCGCGGACTCCCAGGGCCCGCTGCTCGGCTTCCTGGAAGAGCAGCGGGCCCTGGGACGGGTGGTCCACTTCCGAGGCTTGTGGATCGCCAACATGATCGTTGGGCGCGCCGAGCCCGCGGTCATCATCGAACTGGCCGGGTTTCCCGAGGTCGACCGCATTCTTGCCAACCAAGAGGTCAGCCTCGATGAGCAGGTCAACGAATTCATACCCGCCGAGGGCCGTCCGACTCTGACCGGCCCGAGCCTGCCGGCCGGGGATCGCCAGGAGATCGGGTATCACCTCGATCGCCTGGGCGTGCCGTCAGCCTGGGCCAGCGGCGTCTATGGGGCCGGGGTGATCGTGGCGGTGATCGACACCGGGGTCGACTACACCCACCCGGACCTGGCCGACCGCATCTGGGTCAACGAAGGCGAGATCCCCTGGAATGGAATCGATGATGACCTCAACGGCTTCGTCGACGACACCCTGGGATGGAACTTCGTCAGCGGGACCAACGATCCGATGGGAAATGGGCCGACGGATCATGGCACCCGAGTCGCCGGCCTGGTGGCCGGGGATGGCACCAGTGGGATTGCCACCGGGGTTGCGCCTCAAGCGACCATCATGCCGCTGCGGGCGGCCGGAGGCAGCTGGGATCTGCTCTTCGACGCCATTCAATATGCCATCGACAACGGGGCCGATATCATCTCCATGTCGGTGACCCAGAAATGGCACTTCAGTCCCAAGCCCGACTACGCGCTCTGGCGGCAGGTGACCGACAACGAACTGGCGGCCGGGATCTTCCACACCAATTCCGCGGGCAATGAGGGTGATGAGATGCATCTGGCCCCGGTTCCCTTCAATGTCGGCGCCCCGGGGGTGTGTCCCTCCGCCTGGGTGTCTCCGGACCAGCAGGTTCGCGGGGGGATGAGCGCGGTCACGACCGTGGGGGCGATCACCTCCCTGGAGTACCTGGCCGACTACTCGAGCCGGGGGCCCTGCGCATGGGAAGACATTGGCGCAGTCTGGCCGTCCTACCTGCATGCCATGCCAGAGGAATATCACGACTACCCGTTCTCGGATGCATCCGGTGGTCTGATTAAGCCCGATGTCCTGGCGCCGGGCGACGCCGTCTACTCCACGAAGCTCGGCGGTGGCTATATGACCATCTCGGGCACTTCGGCGGCCTGTCCGCAGGCCGCTGGGGTGATGGCCCTCTTGTTGAGTGCCGTCCCTGATCTGACGCCGGATCAGATGGCGATGACCCTGCAGCGCTCGGCCGATGACTGGGGTCCTGTGGGCAAGGACAACGACTATGGCGCCGGGGTGCTGAACGTGCCCAAGGCTCTGCAGCAGGCCCAGTGGGTCGACATCCTGGCAACGATCTCCGGGACCGTAGTGGATGCGGCCACCGGCGACTCGCTCCGCCAGGCCAGGGTCACCGTGCTGGGCACCCCCAGCTACGATGAGACCAACGGCGCCGGGGTCTATGAGCTCTACGCCACGCCCGGCCTGGTGACGCTGGAGGCGCGGGCCTTCGGGTATGAGCCCGACACGCTCTTCATCTCGGCCGAGCCGGGTGGGATGTACAGCTGGGACGCCGCGCTGGAGTATTGGCCCACCGGCCGGGTCAGCGGCCTGGTGACCGACGCCTTCTCGGGCGATCCGCTCGCGGGCGCCCGCGTGGACCTGGCGAACACGCCCATGGCGGCGGTCTTCAGCGACTCGATCGGCGCCTACTCGATCGATCGCTTCCCGGCCGGGGAGCCGTACCTGGTCAGGGCGGTCCGATTCGGGAATCTGATTACCGAGTCCTTCATCTCCGTGGAAGCCGACTCCTCTGCGGTGCTGGACCTGGTCATGGAGCACGGCGTGTTCGATGATTTCGAGGTTGATCAGGGCTGGATCGTCGGGGATCCGGCCGATACCGCCACGGTCGGCATATGGGAACGCTGTGCACCGGTGGGAACCTGGTCCGGCGGCATTCCCGTCCAGCCCGATGAGGATCACACCCCTTATCCGGGCACGCATTGCTATCTGACGGCCAACGGCGAGCCCGGCTCCGGCCCGAATCAGAACGATGTCGACGGCGGCCAGACCACCCTGACGAGTCCGCTGTTCGACGGATCCTGGTACCATGAGCCGGTGGTGTCCTTCTGGTACTGGTACAGCAATGACACGGGACCCTACACGGATGACACGCTGAAGGTGGAGGTGAGCAACAATGGCGGCGCCTCCTGGCATCCGCTGATGCAGCAGGTCTTGGGCAACCATGCCTGGAGTCTCGTCGAGATCGAGCTGATCAACGCCGTCCACCTGAGCGACAGCATGCGGATCCGCTTCATCGCCGCCGATGTCGGCGGGATTTCCACCGTCGAAGCCGCCATCGACGATTTCGCCATCACCGGGGCCGCCTACTCGAGCGCCGAGGATCCGCGAATGCTCGCGATGCCTATGCGCTTCTACGGAGCGCGGCCGAATCCGCTGAGCCCGGGTGGGC
This sequence comes from uncultured bacterium, assembly GCA_964417675.1. GTDB lineage: Bacteria > Eisenbacteria > RBG-16-71-46 > CAIMUX01 > WJJG01 > CAYQJL01. Next base: position 8,312 of record CAYQJL010000073.1, read on the forward strand.
AGCTGCAATTCAGCGTGGAGCAGGCCACGGAGGTGGGCCTGGAGATCTTCGACCCGACCGGACGCACCGTTCGGCGCTTCATGCTGGGCTCGGTCGGGCTGGGCGACCACGCCGTTTCCTGGGACGGTGCCGACCAGCGCGGCCGACCCTGTCCCGCGGGAGCCTACTTCGCGCGCTTGATGACGCCGGCCGGCGGACAAACCCGGCGCTTGATCCTGATCCGCTGACGGCCCGCGCTGCTCTTGCCGGGGCCCCCGGATGCAAAGGGGGGCTTGCCATCCCGGTTGGCTCTCCCTAGGATGGATTCGTTGGAAACGGATTCACCCCGGGGAGGAGCCATGCACGAGAAGAGCATCGATCTACTGAACCAGGCGCTGGCCGACGAGCTGGCCGCCATCCACCAGTACATGTACTATCACTTCCATTGTGACGA
>CAYQJL010000074.1:0-7414 GCA_964417675.1 uncultured bacterium
CCAAGAGGGTGTTAGTGCGGCGATGAGATTCCTGCGATCTCATCGCCGCGCCTTTTTCGCGTCCATGCCGCACCCTGCCCGCGTCCCCGCCGTGCTTGCCAGCCTGCCCGGATAGCCGTGCCGCTTTCGCGTCCACGCCGCGCCTGCCGCCCGGCCCGGATAGCCGTGCCCTGCCCGCCTGCGTGGTCGCATCCTACCCGCGCCGGTTGCTGCATCGCTGGCGTGCACTGGACCACCCCCGCGTGGGGCTCAGGCAGTGGGGTGGCGGTTTGCCTCCCGCGGGGCTATATTGAAGGGTCTATATCTGGCCTAAATGCCGTGCTAGAATGGCGATTCGCTCGGCCTTCCCCAGCGCGGATCGCACCCGCGGCTTGCGGCGCGGATCGCGCCCGTGGCTCGCAGCCCGGATTGCTGCGGGGGAAGCTGCAGCGGGCGGCTGTGGTGGGCAGGCGGTCTGATGCTTGAGGGGCCGCGGCCTTCAGTAGGCATACATCACTATTGCGGGGGGGGACCATGACCCGTGCTCGGGGCCTATCTTGGGCCGTGCTGGCATCGATTGCTTTCACCATCATCGCGATCTCGGCGCTGCCTTGCGAGTCGCACGCCGAGATGCTCATCGCTCACGACCGATCGCTGGTTCGATCGATGGGCAGTGAGGAGCCCAGGTTGACCCAGTGGGTCCATCTGCCGGCGGGCACAGGCACTGTGAGCGTCGATGACTTCCAGCTGATCATGGGTGGACAGGCGTACACGTTGCCGGGGACTGCCACAATCAGCCGCGTCATGATCATGCGCGGGCAGGCCGTCTGTACCGTCTCGGTGCTCGAGTCCACTCTGGAGCAGCACCTGGGACTCGCGCCCGGCACTCTCGCGGATCTCGGCGCTGAAGCGCCGGGGCGTACATCCCCGGAGCGGGATGATCCACCACGCATCCAGTGGGCGCATCCGGAGGGCGGCGCCTCGCGGTATCAGACGCAGGGCACCTCGGGGGCCGCGCCCAGCCGCCACGTCGGTGTCTACTTGATCATCGCCGGGGATCTCTTCGTGCCGGGCCTCGACGATCTGGTCGCCTGGAAGGGCGAATCGGGCTTCGACGTTCGCGTGTATGCCATGAGCGAGATCGGCAACACGGTGGCTCAATTGCAGGCGTTCATCCAAACGGCCTATGACACCTGGGAGGATCCCCCGCTGTACGTGCTGCTTGTCGGTGATGTTGAACACGTACCCACCCATGATGTGCTCGGCAATGTATCGGATCATCCGTACGCCTGTGTCGATGGCGATGATTGGCTGGCGGATCTATACATCGGACGCCTTTCGGTGAAGACCATCTCAGACGTCGCCAATCAAATCACCAAGACCGTACATTATGAGAAAACCCCGTACATCGATGGGCCCAACTGGTTCAACCGGGCGTTGATGGTGGCGGGCAACTCCGGTTCCTCGACGCCGGTATCGACCTGCCGGTGGGTGGCCGATCAGCTCGAGGATATCGGGTACCAGCGGGCCGATAGTTGCTACTTCCCGCCGATCCGCAACGGCACGAGCAAGATCACCGAGGTGCTCGATGCGGGCGTCGGATTGGTGGGGTATCGCGGGTGGGCCTATGGGGATCTCGGTTGGGAGCCCCCGCGTTTCACGAACGACGAGCTCCCGGGCATCAACAACGGTTGGATGTTGCCCGTCGTGTTCAGCCTTGTGTGCCATACGGGGAATTACGGAAACCCGCAGACGGACTGCTTCGGCGAAGCGTGGATGAAGGTTGGTTCCGCCACCGATCCCAAGGGCGCTGTGGGCTTCATCGGAACCGGTGAGCACTGGTCCCACTCGCGGTGGAACGATCAGATGATCATCGGCATCTTCGACGCGTATACGAATCTGGCTGTACATGAGATGGGCCATCTGTTGGTCGCGACCAAGAACGGGCTGGTGAAGCAGTTTCCCACTGAACTCGAAATGGGACCCGCGGGCGAAGAGGAATCGGTCGAGTACTACCACTACATTTACAACCTGCTGGGAGATCCCAGCTTGACGGTATGGACCGACATGCCCCGCCAGCTGTCCGTGACCGTCGATGAACTCGCGGTCGGGCAGGACTTCCTTCCGGTGATCGTGATGGAAAGCGACGGGATCACGCCGGTTGCCGGCGCACAGGTTGCGGTGTCTCAACACGGCTCGCCGGTCGGCTGTGCGATCACGGACGCGACCGGCCACGCGGATGTGAGTCTGATGTTGACGAGCGATGCCGATGTCAAGGTGACCGTCACGGGTGAGAATCTCTATCCCTACCAGCGTGACCTCGCGATCCATGCGGAGGGCGCCTACCTGGTCTGCACCGATGCGCAGGTGATGGGTGGTGACCGGGTGGCGGCGGGAAGCACCGTGGACATCGATCTGACCATCGCCAACACCGGCACGCAATCGCTGACCGGTATCAGTGTGGTGGCGGCCGCGCCGGCCGGGGTCACGCTCCTGAACGACTCGTTCTCCATCGCCGCCCTGGATGCCGGTGCCGAGACAGTGGTCTCCGGCGCCCTGCGGGCGGTCGTGGATCCCATGCTGGAGCACGGGATGCACCTGCGTCTGCTGATCGAATCTTCCGCGGGCGGCGAGTCATTTGCCAGCGAGAGCTGGCTGCTGGTGGCCGCGCCGGCGCTCAGCTGTGAGGGCCTCTCCGACGGCGATGACGACATCTTCGACCCCGGAGAGCAGTTCAACTTGACGATGACGCTCGGCAATGCCGGCGTGGAGGCGGGCGCGATGATCCTGGTGTTGCGCGCGCGGGTGCCGGACATGATCACGATCTCCGATTCCACCGCGACGATGCCGGCGATTCCGCCGGGTGAGACCGGGACGCATTCGAGCGACCCCTTCACGCTGAAGATCGACCGGCACATCGCCGTGGGAACCCCGATCGCGATGGAGTTGGAGGCGACGCACGCCAGCGGCGCGATCACCAGGATGCCGTTCAGCCTGGTGGTGGGACAGGTTGATTTCAGCGCGCCGACCGGTCCGGATGAGTATGGGTATTACTGCTATGACAGCGCCGACATCGACTACCCCGGGCAGGCGCCGACCTACCGCTGGATCGAGTGTTCGCCGCGCTTCGGTGGACGCGGGACCGAGATCGGGCCGTTCTATGACAACCTGTTGGGAGTTACGCTCGAGCTTCCGTTCCCCTTCACCTACTACGGTGTCGAGTACGACTCGATCCGGGTACATGAGAATGGCTGGATCGCTTTCGATACCAGTTACTGGTACGACATCCGCAACTGGGCCATGCCCAGCGAGTGGGGCAGCGCTTGTCAAGTGGCGCCCTTCTGGGACAATCTCGTGCCGCCCCTGTCCGCCAATGATCCATTCAGTGACGGCATCTACATCTACCACGACGAGGGGCAGAACTGCTTCGTCGTCGAATGGAGCCGGCTGCAGAACTGGGAGAATCTGCCGCGCAAGGACTATCAGACCTTCCAGGTCGTGCTGCGCCATCCCGATCACTATGTGACCCCGACGGGGGACGGCGAGATCATCTTCCAGTACAAGCAGATTGTCGATGACGACTACATCAAGATGTACTCGACCGTCGGGATCGAGGATCACACCGAAACGGTCGGCATCCAGTATGTCTATGCGAATTCCTATGCACCCGGCGCCGCGCCGCTGGCTTCGGGTCTGGCCATCAAGTTCACGACAGAACCGCCCGTGCATGAGGCCATCGAGCTGGCCCGCTTCGATGTCCGCGCGACGGGTGGGATGGCGGGCCGGACCGCGGGGCTCGAGGTCAAGTGGCACTACGACGATGAACGCCCTCTGAGCCGGTTCCGCCTGGAGCGTGCCGGGCTGGCGGACGGATCGTCGCCGGTGCCCGGCACGGGTACGCTGTACGAAGCGCTGCCGGAGGCCATGCTGGCGCCCGCCTCGGGCCAGTACACCGACCTGACCGCGGATCCGGAAGCAGGCTATGCCTACCGGATGATCGGAATCGACCGCTATGGCAAGGAGCGGGTGATCGGTGAGACGTTCCATGCGCCCGGCGCGCAGAGCGAGCCGCTGCTGCAGGTGTCGAACGGCCATCTGATTCGCGGCGGGACGCTGATCCGCTACAGCGCCGGTGCGGCGGAGCTTCGTGGGTTGGAGGTCTTCGACATCGCGGGCCGGCGGGTACGCGATTTGTGGGAGGATCCCTCGGGCAACGTCCGCCCGGCCTCCGGCGAGGTGGCCTGGGACGGGCGGGATGATCGTGGTCATCCGCTTCCCGGCGGTGTCTACTGGGTGCGCATGCGAACCGAGGACGGGGCCCGCAGCACGCGGCTGGTCATCGTCCGCTAGGCGCGCGCGAGCCGGGGGATCCGGTTCGGGTGGCCGGGGCGCCGACGAGCGTCACGAGCGCCGGCGAGCGCCACGGGAGCAGGAGGAGACTGGAACCATGGACCGATTGTCACGGCGAACATTTCTCAAGGGCATCGGCGCGGGGGCGGCGCTGCTGGCCTGCCCGACGTGGGTCCGCGAAACCTACGCCATGAACCGATCCGGGTTGCCGAGTCCTTCTGCCATGGAGGGCATCCTCACCAGAGCGCTCTCGCGCGGGGGCCAGTACGCGGACCTCTACCTCGAGACACGCCTGAGCACGCGCATATCCCTGACGGCCGGCGAGGTCGATGGACTCGAGTATGGGGTTTTGCGGGGTGGCGGAGTACGCACGATTGTGGGTGAGAAGAGCGGCTTCGCCTACGCCGAATCCTTCGATGTCCGTGAACTGGAGTCGATCGCCGGGTCGGCGGCGCTGATTGCCTCGGGGGGCGGGGGGCGCAATGCCGTCCCTGTTGTACAGGCTGTCTGCCCCCGGATCATCAGTGCGAAGGAAGCCATCGCGGATGTCGAGGTGGCCGCCAAGGTGGAGATCCTGCGCCGGGTGGATGCGGCCGCGCGTGCCGTGTCGCCGCATATCAAGCAGGTCCACGTCGACTATCAGGACGATGTGCAGACCTTCCGGGTGGCACACTCGGAGGGGGCCTTCTACGATGACGAACTCCCGGTCATCTACCTGCGGGTGAATGTGAATGCCGAGCGGGAGGGCGCCACGGCCGAGGGCATGTATCGCCTGTCGGGCCGCCAGGGAATGGAGTTGCTGGCCGGCAGCGTTCCCGAGGACGCCGGCCGTCTTGCCGCCGAGCAAGCCGTCCGCATGTTGGACGCCCGCCCGGCTCCGACGGGCGAGCTCCCGCTGGTGGTCGCCGCCGGCGGCGGTGTGATGTTCCACGAGGCCGTGGGCCACGGACTCGAGGCCGATGCGGTGCTGCGTGAAGCCACCGTCTTCGCCGGCCGGGTCGGAGACCGGGTGGCCTCCGAACTGGTGACGCTCTATGACGACGGCACCATCCCGGGGGCGCGGGGCAGCATCAACATCGATGACGAGGGCGTATCCTCCAAGAAGACACTGCTGATCGAGAATGGCGTCTTGCGCGCGTACATGCAGGACCGCCGTACGGCCATGAACATGGGCGTCGAGCCTACCGGCAACGGACGCCGGCAATCGTTCCGGCATCCGGCGATCCCGCGCATGACCAATACGAACCTTGCGCGGGGCACGCATGCGGCCGAGGAGATCATCCGGGAGACGCCGGAGGGCATCTACGCCGTGAGCTTCGGCGGCGGCGAGGTGGATCCGGGCAACGGACAGTTCACTTTCGGTCTGCGCGAAGCCTACCTGATCGAGAACGGCCGGGTGACGACGCCGATCAAGGGGGCCGTCCTGGTGGGTTCGGGACCCGAGGTGCTTACCCGTATCGATCGCGTGGCCGCGGACTTCGATACCTGGCCGGGAACCTGCGGGAAGAGCGGCCAATGGGTGCCGGTGACCTCCGGCTGCCCGACGCTGCGGATTTCGAAGATCACGGTGGGTGGGACGGCCTAGTCCCTACCGCCCGTTCGGCCGACCCGCAATGGACGAATCGAGTCTTCTGTCTTGCGCGGCCGGGCGTGAATCAGAGACGCGGAAGGAGCCTGATCCATGAGCCAGATGCCTGATCCGAGCGCCCTGGCGGCCGGGATCGTCGATGTTGCTCTGCAAGCCGGCGCCGATGCCAGCGATGCCTATGTGCGGACCGCCTCGCAGCTGTCGATCGATGTGCGCGGTAGAGAGGTCGAGTCCCTGCAACGGGCCGAAAGTATGGGGCTGGGGCTGCGCGTGACCGTGGCGGGCCGCACCGCCATGGTGCACACCAGCGACATGGGCCAGCTCACCTTGATGAATCTCGCCAAGCGGGCGCTCGCGATGGCAAGGACGCTTCCGGAACCGGAAGATCCGATCCTCTATGCCGAACCGCACGAGGTTCTGCCCATGCCGCATCCGGATCCGCTGCTTGCCGATGAGCCGCAGGAGACCAAGATTGCGCGGGCCGTGGAGGCCGAACGAGCCATGATTGATGTGGCGGGCGTGACCAACTCCGCCGGGGTCTGGTACAGCGAGAGCGTCGGGATCGTCGCGCTGGCGAACTCGAACGGCGTCAAGCTCGAATCGAGATTCTGCGAGGTGGAGATGGGCGCCGAGGCCATCGCGGAACGCAATGGCGAGAGTGCCTCGGGCGGCCGGCAGGTGACCGTCCCGGCGCGCAAGCATCTCCTGCCGCCGGAGGAGTTGGGCCGCACGGCCGGCGAGCGCGCCGTCGCGCTTCTGGGGTGCCGGCCGCTACCTTCCACGAAGGCCCCGGTCATTTTCGATCCCCGCACCGGGTGGGCGCTGCTGCGCTCCCTGGCGCCGCCTCTGCGAGGGGACCATGTGGTTCACGGCCGCTCCTACCTGGCGGATGCGGTCGGCGGGCGCATCGCGGCCGAGGGCGTCACGATTCGTGACAACGCCCTCCTGCATCAGGGCGCAGGCCGGCGCTCCTTCGACGGGGAGGGAACGCCCACGCACAACCTCGCAGTCGTCGAGGATGGCATCCTCACGACGTTTCTCACCGACCTGCTCAGCGCCAAGAAGCTCGGGCTGGCGCCGACGGGAAGCGCCGGCCGCGGTGGGTATGCCGCCCGTCCCGAGATCGGCACGAGCAATTTCTACATGGAACCGGGTCCCCATTCCCGGGATCAGATCATCGCTCAAACGAAGCGCGGCCTCCTGCTGGCCAGCCTGTCCGGCTGGTGGGTCGGCCTTTCTCCAGCCAACGACACGTTTTCCTCCGCCGCGATGGGGTTTTGGATCGAAGATGGAGAGATCGCCTATCCGGTTCGCGGAATCAGTGTCGGCGGAACCCTCCGAGACATGCTCGGCTCGATCGACATGGTGGGCAACGATCTGGAATTCCTGGGCCAGACCAGTGCGCCCACCTTCCGCGTGGCGGAGATGGCGATCTCGGGCGTTTAGGCAGAAACTCGTTTCATCCGCTGCGGGTCGCCCGAACGGGCGGTGGCAAAC
>CAYQJL010000075.1:0-21836 GCA_964417675.1 uncultured bacterium
GGGCATGTGTTGGGACCCCATTTCGTCACGGTTGAAGTCTGTAAAGCATTCAATATCAACTAGTTAAGTCCGTGCCCCGGGGCACGATAGATGAGACAAAGTCGCAAACATGGCGGCCATGGACAGGGATGTATGGCCTGCACGTCGCGCGGGTTTCTGTCTAACGAGCACGCAGCTGGCGGGATCGCTCGAGCAGGGCCTCGAATCCCTCGGGGTCCCACTCCATCATGCGGGCTTCCTTCAAATGGGTCAGCGCCGTCCGCACAAGATCCGCGGCTCGCTGCACATCCCCCTCCGCGAACTCGATCTCGCCCAATTCGCGCGCCGCATGGCCGACCCACTCGGCGCGGCTGGGGGTTGGCTCTTGCGCGTAGCGCCGCTCGGCGCGGACATAGACATCGGTCATCCATTCGCGGGCGATCGGCAACTCCCCCACCATCCGGTGTGCATGGCCCACCGACCAGTCCGCGACCAGCTTGGCGTGATCGTCGCCGCCGGAGTAGTGATAGGCGCGGGCCCGGATCAGTGCATGGAGGGCTTCCTCGTAGCGCCCGAGGTCGTCGTAGGTCCAGCCGAGATTGTTCCACAGCGGCCCCAGCCAGTCTTGAAAGCCGCCGGCCTCGGCGGCCGCGATTCCCTTGCGACCCCAGACCAGCTGCGTTTCCAGGTCCGCCGCGGTGGCGACCATGTGCGCCGCGTTGACCGCCCGCTCGTGCAACCCGCGCCCGAGGCAGTACTCGTAAAGATCCATGAACGTCTCGGTGGCCCGTGGCCGGTCACCCGACTCCCGCAGATAGACCCCCAAGACCAGCCGGTACCGCGACCAACCGAGCGGCTCACTCTCCCGCGCCAGGGCCGCGGCGCGATTGAGCACCGACTCCCCGCGCTCTCCCTGGCCCTGGATGCTGAAGCAGCGTGCCACCTGGGCCAGCGCTTCGACCTGGATCGAGCGCCGCCCCGCGGCCTCCGCCTCGGCGGCAGCCAGCTCATAGAGCCTGCGCGCCTCGTCATACTCGCGGCTCTGAAAGGTGCGGTCGCCCTGCTCGAGGAGCGCGGAGGCGCCTTCCTGAGCGGACGCCGGATTCGCCGCCGGCGCGGTCTCGCGCAGCGCCTGACGACCACATCCCGCACAACCCAGCAGTAGGAACAGCAGCATGCCGAGTACGGCCGACCCGATCGTCCGTCCGCCCTGGTCCCTGGTTCGATCCTTGTGGAGCATGCTCATCCCCCGCACCCCCTTCCAAGCGGCGTAGGCCTACTGCTTCCCGGCTTCCTCCGGCACCGCCAGGCGCGTGACGGCCAGGTGGCCGGCCTCATCGGCCGCACGCAGTCCGATGACCGAGAGCGGTTGCCCGTCGGCCGGGGCCGGGATCAGGATCTGGAAGCTCTCGGTCTGCGAATCGAACAGCCCGTCGGCCGGCAAGGCCATCTTCCAGCCTTCGCCATTGAGGGAATACTCGAGTCCCATGATGCGCGAGAGCCCATCGCGGGCCCGGCCCGAGATCCGCCAGCCGCCATCCCCTTCCGGCGTCAGCTTCACATTCTCCAGGATCGGCGGCGTGTTGTCGATCTGGAAGGGCGCACTGACCGCCTCGCCGGCGAGCTCTTCCCCGGGAGGATTGCCGGCATCGTCGTGGGCTACGACCCGCAGTTCGTACCAACCCTCGGGCCAGGCCGACCCATCCCAGCTGTACGCGCGCTCGGTCAGCTCTCGCTTCAGCGGGCGCCAGACCGTCTCACCGAGTTCCCGCAGATACAGGTCGAAGGTCAGCGGGTCACCGTCAGGGTCCCGAGCGCTCCAGATCGCGGTGCGCAGGCTGCGCGCCCAATGCCCGGCCCGCTCGAGCGACAGGGAGGCGGGCCGGCCGTTGTCCGACAGGGTGAAGTCCACCTGTACACCCCCGGGCAGAACCTGGCGCACGCTGCCGCCCCGGTTGTTGGCGCTGCCCTGCAGGTCGGCCGCCTGGCTCGAGACTGCCAGGTCAGAGACCGCCGGCTGCCGGTTGGGACCCCGGTAGGGAACCCGCAGATCCCGCAGTTCGACATGACCTTCGGCTGGGCAGGCGAGTTCCAGACGAAGCTGTAGATAGCGCGCCGGCGGACTGGAGATCGCGCCCGTGGTCAGCGCCGCCCAGTCCGACCACGCGTCCCCGGCCTCCTTGACCTGTCCGCTGCGCGTGGAGATCTCCAGCTCACCCTTGCCGACCAGCAGGTAGTGGGGTCGCCCCCAACGCGCGGTCTGTGCGGCATCGAATACCTTCGACTCGTAGACACCCTTGCGCGCGGCCTTCCAATCGAGCAGGTAGACGGCGCCGGGGTTCCCCGTGCCCACGAAGACACGGCTGCCGCTGGCCGCCAGGGTCAGCACCTGTGCCTCGCGAAGGTCCAACAGCCGGGTGGGCGTCCAACGCTCATCGAGGTGGTAGAGGATCCCGGTCTGGCCGGTGCCCGCCAGGATGCCACCGTCCGGAGCCAGGGCCAGGCAGAGGATGTTCTCCTCGGGGCAGTTCCACACCGCCCGCACCTGGCCGTTGCGATCGCGCTCGTACAAGACCGCCGTGGCGGGTCCCTCCGGACGAATCTCGAAGGTGCTCATGCTGAATCCGTCGCGTCCCTCGCTTACCTGTCCCGTCGTGCTCCCGTTGGCCGCGAACAGGATCCGCCCGTCTTCGAGCGGCAACAGCGCGACAATCTCCTCCTGGGTGCTGTCGTAGAGAATCTCGCTCTCCCCCGAGGCGGGATCCAGCCAGGCGAGCAATCCGCGGCCGTCCGTGCCGCACAACAGCCCATCGTTCCACCAGGCCAGCGTCACGGCATGGACGTCCGGCAGCCGGCCGACGCGTTCGGTCTTGCCGTCCTGCTTCACCCGGTAGATCTCACCGCTCTCCCCCGTGGCCACGTACAGCGTTGCGTCCGGAGCGGCCAGCAAGTCCCACACGAGACCCTCCGGGAGATCGAGGACCGTGTCACTCTCTCCGGCGGCCGTGACGCGCAGAATGGTTCCATTGGGCGCCCCCGAGACCAGCAGGTTGCCGCGATCATCGCGCGCGAGGGCGAACAGCTCGTACTCGAACGTCTCGATCCACGTTTCAGTCTCCCCAGAGGCGCTGATCCGGTAGAGCACACCGCCGCTGCCGGTAGCGGCAAAGACGCCGCGCTGCCCGTCGGCCAGCAAGGACCACACGTAGTTCGCCTCCCCGCTGAAGAGCAGCTTGGTCGCCGGCGCAGGGCGCAGACCGCCCGCGGCGCTGACGCCCATGTCGATCAACTCCCCGGTGAGCACCTCCTTGAGGGAATCGATGGCGAACTCCTGGCTGCGCGCGCCGTGGGCCCGCGGCACCGTCCCTGGCAGCAGGTTGATCGTCAGGAGCGTGATCAGCATTCCCGCGGCAAGCGGCATCCCACGTTGGACCTCTGCTTTCATGCTTCATCCCTTCTTGTGCCCAGAGCTCAGTGGCTCACGCTTCACCGGAGAATGGGCGCCGTTCACCGCCGGCCGGAGGGCTCGATGGCAACCGTCGTGGCCACTCCCCCGACAATGACCTCCTCGGTCTTCAGGATCTGTTCGGCCAGCAGGCGGTGATCGAGCCGCGCCAGATCTCCGGCGCTCAACGAGTGGCGCATGGCCTGCCACTTCGACAGTGGCAGGGAGCTGACCTCGCGGCCGCGCATGACCAGGCCGCGCGATGCGCCGTAGAGTCGCACGAAGAGACGGTTGTTGGGCGGAAACTCCTCGATCAACGACAGCAGATGCTCGAAATCCCTCGGCCGGTACTTCTCCGGAACCTGATCGCGTTCCCACTCGAAGAACGCGTTGGCCGATCCGACCATCACCGCCACCTCTTGCGCGGCCAGGTCGGCCGGCACCTCGATCGCGACCCGCCGGACGAGTTCGTCACCCTGGTGTCGGCGCAGGTGGACATCCAACTCCAATGTCTCTCCCGGCCGCACGCGATCCCGTAGGAGCCGAATCCGGTCAACCTCCAGGGCCAGGAGTTCGTCATGCAAATCGAGCTCCAGCTCCACGCCTTCCAGCGCGAACGGGCGGAAGGTGTTGGTGACCAGGTAGCTCACCGGCGCCAGGATCTCGGAGGCCACGGTCTGGGCAGGACTCAGGGTGCGGAATCGATCCTCCCGTTCGATGACCCGGCCGCCCGGCAGGAGAACGCGGATGTGGCTCTCCAGCGTCGAGAGGCCCAAGGCGTACTCCTGGAATGTCAGCGTGCTGGCAACGGCCATCGCCAGCAAGGAAGGCGTCAGGAATGGATGCCGCGCGGTGAAGAATTCGAACGTCTTCGGATCCCGACTCAACCCGGCGTTGCGTATCGTCAGCTTCAGGGAGACATTCGGCGCGACCTCCTCGAGCCGCGCGGCCACCCCCGGCGCCGTGTCCGCGACAAGGCTTCCCAGCGCCGGCCCGGCCGTCCCCATCTTGAACGAAACCCGGCGGCTGGGAATGACCGCGTGGATCTTGGCCCTGCTGACCGGCACCGCCATGAATCCAGTCTGCAAGAAGGGATGTCCCAGCGCGTACAGCTGGCGGCCCTCGGTCCAGGTCACGGTCCCGATCGCCGCCGCGGTGGCATCCCCCCAGAGCATGTTCAGCGCGATGGCATCTCCCGGACCCAGATCGGACGGCCAGCCGCTCCAATCCCCGGATCCGGAGGCAGCCGCGGACGGCCAGCCGAAACCGCTGCCGGCCGAGATGAGATGGAGGCCGCAGGCCGCGAACCCTGCCGCGAAATCCGCATACACGGCCTCCGGCCCGGACCACATCACCGGCAGGGCGATGGGTGTACCCCACTGCCCGGGCGTCCGGGACGGCTCGGGTTGCAGGTGCTGCATCCACTCTCCGCTACGGCACATCTCCATCCACTCGGGAAAGGCCGGCATCGCGCCCCCGCCGCTCTTTCCCAAGAGGAGAGGACTCGACATCTTCTCCGTTCGTGCGGAATCGAAGTAGGGCTGCAGGACCGATCGCATCTGCGCGGCCGGCGTGATGCCCCCAATCGGCTCGCGGGCGTCGACGAAGGCAAACGCCAGGGCTCCCAGCAGCCGGTCACCCACATAGACCGGACTGCCGCTCATGCCCTGCGCGATGCCGGTTCGCTCCAACTCCCCCCGTCCGCGCGCCAAGACGATGTGACTCTCCGGGGTGGATCCGGCATAGACATCAAGGATCTCCAGCGCCAGGGTGTCGGCCTGGAATCCCCGCAACACCGTCACCATGTGTGCCTCGAGACCGGGACGGACCTCCTCGAGGGGGAAGAACTCCACGCTGTGCGCCGGGGCGGCGCCCAGGATCAGAGCAGCGGCCAACAGCACACCCGGAATGTTGCGATGCATGGGAATCGTTTCCTCTTGTGGACGCGGATTGCCTCTAACCCCCCGATCGGCAACCGGAGGCCCTTTCTCTCGAAGGAGAATCCCGACGAAAGGCAAAGCCATGCGGCATGCCGCCGCCCGCGGCCACCGCCGTGGGCCGCGCCGGGCGGCGCCGTGGGTGGGACAGGCCGGTCGGCTGCGGTCCAGCGCTACAGGAAGTACAGGCGGAACCCAAAGTGGACCTGAAGTCCGGAGAGATCGATGTCCAGATCGCGCGGGCTCAGCGGTTGCAGTTGCAGCCGGTGCGGCCCGTAACCGTGCAACTCGGGTGAGGTTGACAACTCGATCGATTCAGTCGCTTCCCAATCCAGGAAGCCCCGGAAGACATAACTGGTGCTGCGGCGCAGTCGATCGAGCGAGGTGGTTCCATCTTGAAGATCCACGGGGTCGGTATCACTGATGGCCACATCTTCGGTCGATACCCAATCCTTGAACTCGACCGCGGCCCAGCGGTAGGCGAGATCGAGACTGAGGGTGATGCGATCCTGGATCATGTGCTCGAGCACCAGCCCTAGCTGCCATCCCTGGCCATCTCCCGTATAGGTGACCTCCTCCTTACGTTCCAGCCGTTGCACGCCCCCGCTTCCCCCGGCGCTGGTGCGCGCGGTGTGGCTGGCGGTAACCTTCTGTTCCTGGATCAGGAGGGGACCGCCGGCCAGGAAGATGCGCGTGTTATCCTGGAAGCGAAACGGCACGGTGTAGAAAAGGCGGGCGTGATAGGCCGTCTGGCTCACGTCGATCTCGATTAACTCGTTGTAGTCCTCGCCCCCGGTCATGCCCGCGGAGACGCCGTACCCGCCGCCCAGCGACAGCTCTATGGGTAGGCGGGCTCCCATGGGCAGGGGCAGCTCGAGATCACCCAGAGGAATCGGGATCCGCAGGTCGGCCCAGAAGGTCCAGCCATACTTGAGCCCCTCGATGGTCGACCAGCCCTTCTCCGTGAGAAAGTCGTTGCCGGCGCCTCGGATGCGCCCATTGACGGCACCCAGGTCATAGCTGGAATACCCACCGCTGGCACCGAAGCTGACTCTGCCAATGGGGTCATAGGCCCCCGCCACCGGGCAGAGAACCACCAACGCCACGAACACGACGACCCAATGTGACAGCTTCATGCGTACCTCCGCGTTCCCCCGCCCTTCCCACGACCTTGGGTGTCAGGGCGTGCTGACAGAATTCGCGACGAAGCGTAGCACGGCGCGAAAATGCGTGTCAACGAAAGCGCCGACCCCGACATCGACTTGCAGCCGGTGCCCCCCCCTGCTACCGTGCCCGGACGATGCAATGGCCGGCGGCGTCTCACGCCCTCCGGCTGGGATCACCCCACAGGGACCGCCAAGAACATGCCCGAAACACGGAAAACAGTGGCCCACTTCGTGACGCCCTACCTGTTCCAGACCGGATCCTGGATTCACACGCAACTCACCCACGCCCGGCGGACCCGGCCAGTGGTGATCACGCACCGGCTCGATCACCCCGAGCGGTTTCCCTTCGAGCCGGTTCACCTGGTGACCGCCGGACTGAACCGCTGGCAGCGTCTGGCCCTGCGCCTTCGTTACTACCGGGGGCAGTATAGTCCAACTCTGTGCCAGCCGGTGTTTGAGCGGGAACAGCCGGCGCTCATTCACGCTCACATGGGATGGGAAGGCGTGCGCGCCTTGCCGGTGGCGCAACGCCGTGGGCTGCCCCTGGTCACCTCCTTCTACGGGCGGGATGCCGGCTACATGCCGCAGCGCTATCCCTGGTGGAGGACCTGGTACCGGACCCTGTTCCAGGAAGGGACCCTGTTCATGGTCGAGGGGCCGCACCTGGGCCGGACGCTCGAGGGGCTCGGCTGCCCGCCCCACAAGATTCGGGTCGTTCATCTGGGAATTGACATCTCCCGCATTCGGTTTCGTCCCCGCCGGCTGGAACCCGGACATCCGATCCAGATCCTGGTCAGCTCCAGCCTGCGGCCGAAGAAGGGCGTGCGGGCCGCGGTACGGGTCTTTGACAAGCTGGCCAAGGGTTATCCGAATGCCCATCTGCGCATCCTGGGAGACGGCCCGCAACGGCGGCTCATCGAGGACAGCATCCGTCGCCGCCATCTGAGCCAGCGGGTCACGCTGGAGGGGTACGTTCCCTATGAGCGGCACCTGGAAGCGCTTCAGCAGGCCCACCTCTTTCTCGCGGCCAGCCGGACCGCGCCCGACGGAGACTCGGAGGGCGGCGCCCCGGTGGCCCTGATCGAGGCCCAGGCTGCCGGGTTGCCGATCATCTCGACCCACCATGCCGACATTCCCGAGGTGGTCGAGGACACCGTCAGTGGCCTGCTGTCCCCCGAGTTCGACGATGACGCCCTGGCGCGCAATCTCGAATGGCTCCTGGAGCACCCCGAAACGTGGGCGCGGATGGGACAGGCCGGACGGGCCCGGATGGAGCGTGAGTTCGATGCCCGGCGCCAGGCGGAACGCGCCGAGATGATCTACTGCTCATGCGGCATATAGACGTGGGTGGCCACGAAATACTTGTCCATCGGGTAGTTCAGGAAGTTGCTCACGCGCGTGGTGTAGATGCAGGCGAACTCCTCGACCTGGTTGGCGAAGTGTGAGATCTCGCGCCCGGCGCGGAACACCGACCCCCAGTAGGGATTGAAGGCGTTCTCCAGGGTATCTTCGATGTCGCGCAACTCCTTGCCCGCCTGATGGATGGCCACTCGAATCGACTCCAGCTGGGGCCGGAGCCCGCCGGCGCCGATTCGGATCCCGCTGCGCTGCAGGGGCGCCCGTCCGCGGCGCGCCGGGATGTGCCCGGCCAGCGCCCGCTCCAGCAGATCGCGCTGGGCGGCGAGCTGATCGATCGTGCGCTCCTTCTGCTGAATGCTCTCGCGCAGTTCCCGGCCGGCGTCGAGGTGCTCGATTTCGCCGTCGAGAGCCTGGACGATCATGGCGGTTCGCCACCCGCTGAGCCGCTTCGACCGCAGGATGTCGCCATAGGTGTGATCGCCGAAGTAGAGGATACGATCCCCGGCCACCCGCAGAGCCTTCTCGAGGGCATGGACACCTCCACCCGTGAAGGCCAGGCGGCGCCGGGGGGTGTTCTGTGCAAGGCCCAGGATCGTGGGGCTGATCGGCCGCAAGGGGCCGGTCCGGCCGAAGAAGGAGGGCTTGCCGGCGCGCACCACGATCAGGTCGAAATAGTCGGTCCAGTGCGGGTGATGGGGGTTCTTGCCGGACAGCAGCCGATCCATGACCAGGGCGGTGTAGCCGGCCTCGGAATTGGTCAGCAGGAAGAGGCGGATGCCGCTCAGCCGCATCCGATCGAGCGTTTCGGCCAGCAGCGGATCCGGGTGCAGATAGCGCATCGGCGCCGCCGCGATCACGCTCTTGATGCTGTCATCGGCATGCGCCAGATCCATGGCCTGGCGAACATCGTCGTAGAGCTTCCGGTAGTCGGGCCGGGCCACGGATCGATCGAGCAGATCGACCAGTTGCGCAAACAGGCTGATCTCCGGGAGGGAGAAGAGCGAATCGACCGAAACGAAGTTCCCGGAGCCGATCCGGATGCGCCGCTTGGCGTACAGGCGCTTGCGCATCTCGGGCGGAATCTTGCGCGTTCCGTGATAGGCGGTCACGGCATAATGATGGCGGTCGATCTTCAAGATGTTTCCACGCCGGCGGTCGACGATCAGTCCGCGGATCACGAAATCGCGGTTGTACCGCATCCGCAGGATGGCGCGCGGATACCCGGCGGCGGCCAGCTTCACGGCCGCCTGCCGGAAGGCCAGACGCTCGAAGGGCAACGACTTGTAACGAGCCAGCGTGTGATCCATGTCGAAACCGATCGCCTGGATGTTGGCCATGCGCAGGTTTCGATTCACATAGATTCTCTGGCCGGGAGCCACATCGCTCAGGTCCAGCCGCTGTCTCACGGAACGCATCATTCCCGCCGGTCCCCCCCCGCCTCGCGGTACCCGCCTCCGGCCGAAAGGGCCTCGCGCAGAAATCGGAAGGCGTTGCCCCAGGCAATCGCCGCCACCGCCTCGGGTGTCAGGCCCTCGGCCGCGAGCGCCGCCAGCAGCCTGGGCAGCGCCGCGACCCCGGGCAGGTCCACCGGGGTGCGCGTGATTCCGTCAAAATCGGTACCCAGGGCCACATGCCGCACACCGATTGCACGGACCGCATGCCCAATGTGCGCGGCCACATCCCGGACGGTGACCGCACCCCCGTCCGAACGCAGGAACGGCGGATGAATCGTGATCCCGACCAACCCGTCGCGGTCGGCGATCCGTTCCAGATCATCGTCGGCCAGGTTGCGCGGGTGTTCGCACAGGGCGCGGCAGCCGGCGTGACTCACCAGCACCGGCCCCGGCGCGCCGTCGAGGGCCTCGCGCAGCGCCCGCGGCCCGGCGTGCGCCAGATCCAGTATGACTCCCAACTCACCCAGCCTCGTGAGCAGCCGCCGGCCCGCGCTGGAGAGGCCCCGCTCGGCAGCCCTCGGGTGGCGGCATCCGGTGGCGAAGCTGTTGCCGTGGTTCCAGGTCAGCGTCACCAGCCGCACGCCGTGGGTGTGGAAGCGATCCAGCAGCTCGAGGCTTCCGCGCAGCGGGTGCAGGCCTTCGATCGCCAGGACCAGGCCATGGGCCGGGACGGAGGCGACCGCCGGCCGGCCCGCGATCGGGCCGGGCAGCACCACCTCAGCGAGGTCCGCCGCGCGGCGCACGGCCACCAGGCGCCCCGCTGCGCGCTCGACCAGCCGGGCGGCGTCCGCGCAGCGGGCCAGCGCTTCCCGGGTCTGCTGCTCGCCTTCCTCCTCCGGCTCGACGAATACCGCCCACACCGCCGCGCGGACATCGGTCGCCAGCAGACGCGGCAGGTCGCAATGCAACCGGCGATCGACCGACAGCGGGTCGACACCCAGCTTGCTCATGTTCCAGAGGATATCGTTGTGTAGGTCGATCCAAGGCATGTCAAGTGGATACCCGCTGATCAGCCACACCTCCGGGACCGTGGGCGCAGGCGCCCGAACAGCCCGACCTTCAGAATCGTCCCCACGGCCTCGAAGGCGTCCTTGAGCCGGATCTTCTTGCCCTCGCTTGCGGCGCGCCCCCGATAGCCGATCGGTACCTCGACGAAGCGCGCCCCCCGCAGGGCCGCTTGCGCCGTGATCTCCGGTTCGATATTGAAACCGTTCGACGACAGTCTCAGGTCACGGGCCAGCTCCCCGCGCAACGCCTTGTAGCAGGTCTCCATGTCCGTGAGGCGCAGCCCGGTCGTCAGGTTCGAGAGCATCGTCAGCAGGCGGTTGGCGGTGTAGTGCAAGCGTCCTGCGCTGCCCCGGCCATGTTCCAGAAAGCGGGAGCCATAGACGACATCCGCCGCGCCGGATTCCAGCGGGCCGATCAGGGTGAGCAATTCACTGGGATCATACTCCAGATCGGCATCCTGGATCAGGACCACATCCCCGGTCGTCTCCGGCAGCGCCGTGCGGATGGCCGCCCCCTTGCCCCGATTCCGGTCATGCAGGAGCACGCGCACATCCGCTGCCACGAGCGACTCCAAGTACTCGCGGGTCCCGTCGTTGGATCCGTCATCGACGATCAGGATCTCCTTTTCCAGGGGCAAGGCACGGACTCGTTCGATGATCTCCGCGATCGTCGCGCGTTCATTGTAGGCCGGAATGATGACCGAAGCCCTCACAAGCAGACTCCCTCCGTGATTGCCGCAGGACCGCCAGGATCCTCGTTATCCTTCGGCGCCGGCGCCGAACATGCCAAGCGATCGCAGTCACGGTAGCGGCGCCGACGCTGCGACCCGGCGCCAGCTAGGGCCCCACCCACGCCAAGGGACGGGGAACGAACGTGACGACGAAGAGAGCCATCATGGCCAGCGCCAGCACGGTTCGCCCGCGCCCCAACGGCCGCGGATCGATCGGCGGCGGGTGACCCGTGCGGACGAAGAAGAGCAGCAACAGGATCAAGGGCCACCAGCCCCGGTGCACGAAGAGCGTCAGGCCAGCCAGGAACAGCAGAAACAGCCGTCCGGCCCAGCGCGCCTGAGTGCCCAGGAGCGCATAGAGGATGTGGCCGCCGTCAAGCTGTCCGATCGGCAGCAGATTCAATCCCGTCACGAACAAGCCCGCCCAACCGGCCATGGCCACCGGGTGCAGCAGAATCTCCAGATCCCCGCCCGGATTCGGCAGCGCCAGGCCGGCGATCCATCCGAACAGCAGCGACTCCCCCAGGCGAAACCCGCCCTGCGCACTCAGCTCGCCCACCGGCGCCAGGGTCGAGCGCTGCAGGCCCCAGAACAGCAAGGGAATGGCGATGATCAAGCCTGCCAGGGGCCCGGCGGCACCGATGTCCAGGATGCTCTGCCGGGAGCGGAGTTGCCCGCGCATGCGGATGACGGCCCCCATCGTGCCGAACGGCAGTGCCGGGATTGGGATGAAGTAGGGCAGGGTGGCGGGCACCCGGTACCGCAGACAGAGCACGAAGTGTCCCATCTCGTGAAACAGGAGAATGCTAATGATCGCGGCCGAGTACCCCAGGGCCCCGCTCCAGGTGCCGGCGAAGTAGAAGCCGACGAGGGTTGTGCTGGCGACCGTTGCCAGGAACAGGAGAACATGGAGGCGCAGTCGGCGAACCCAGGAGCCGGGCGCATCCGCGCTTCCCGCCTGGCTGGCGCTGCCCATCCCCGAGTGGAACATGGGCGATTGCCGCCGCGGGATTCCATCGATCCGCTGCGCATCGGTTTCCCGGCCGCGGTCCCGCTTCTGTAGATCGTCCGCGTTCATCTACGGTCCTTCCGACCCTCCCCCGCTCCGGCTTCCCAGGCCTCTGCCCGAGCCTTCCGGGGCGCGCTGCGCCCCAGGGGGGCCTATGGCGGGAGTGAGCCTATCGGATCGCGGTCGGGTCGACAAGCGGAAGCCGTCACTGCCCCCTTACGCCGCCGTCGCAACTGCGCTATGGTGTTCTCTTGTGCTGTCGAAATCCAGGGAGGAGGCAATCATGGCTCGGGCCGAAGACGTCTTCGCAGTTCTCAGGAAGGTCAACTATCCGGGGCTCCATCAGGATATCGTGGGACTGGGGTACGTCCGCGAAGTCGGCCGGCAAGGCGATCGCTGGCAGGTCGTGCTCGAGATCAAGAGCTCCGAGCAGGCCGCCGTGGAGCAGATCGAGCGCGACGTGCGCGCGCAGCTCGACCGGGCGGGTTTCCTCTACGATCTGACGATCCGTGGGCCGGAGCCGGAGTCGCCTTCGCGGCCTGAGACGCCCCGGGTCGAGTTCCAGGACCTGCTCCCGGACATCCGTTTCAAGATTGCGGTCGCCAGCGGAAAGGGCGGGGTCG
Organism: uncultured bacterium; assembly: GCA_964417675.1. Classification (GTDB taxonomy): domain Bacteria; phylum Eisenbacteria; class RBG-16-71-46; order CAIMUX01; family WJJG01; genus CAYQJL01. The sequence goes on from CAYQJL010000075.1 coordinate 12,711, forward strand.
GCAAGTCTACCGTGGCGGTGAATCTGGCGCTCGGCCTGGCCCGCCTGGGCGCCAAGGTGGGGCTCCTGGACGCGGACATCTACGGTCCCAGTGTGCCCACCATGCTCGGCGTCGGCCGACAACGCCCGGGGATGACCGGCCAGAAGCTGGCTCCGATCGAGGTCGAGGGCATGAAGGTGGTCTCGCTGGGCTTCCTCACCGAAGGCATCACCCCCGTCATCTGGCGGGGGCCGATGGCCAGCCGCGCCATTGAGCAACTCATGACCGATGTGGATTGGAGCGGTGTGGACTTCCTGGTCCTGGACCTGCCGCCCGGCACCGGGGACATCCAGATTTCCTTGGCGCAGAAGGGGAATCTGAGCGCGGCCGTCATTGTCACCACGCCGCAGGACGTGGCGCTCATCGATGCCCTCAAGGGTGTGCAGATGTTCAAGAAGGTCGCGATCCCCGTCCTTGGCATCGTCGAGAACATGAGCTTCTTCGAGTGCCCGCACTGCCACGAACGCAGTGAGATCTACCCGCACGGGGTCCTCGGCAAGGAGATGGAACGGATCGGCGCCGCCACACTGGCACGGATTCCCATCGATCCGCGGGTGGCCGACGGCGGTGATTCGGGGCAGCCGATCATCATGGCCGCCCCCGACAGCGCCGCCGCGCAAGCCTTCGCAGGCCTGGCGGCCACGATCAGGACCACAATGGAAAAGAAGGCATGAGCCGCGCGTTCGATGGTGAAGGCCTCAGCCGTGAGTTCGCTGCGGAAGGCCTCCCCGGCGAGCCGGCCTTCCGGGAGGGTCGCCTGCCGCTGGCCGTGACCCGCGATCCGATCGAGATCGACCCAACCCAGACGACCCCACCCCTCGACTGGGCGGCGCTCTTCGGCAATGCGGGACCGGTCGAGGTCGAAATCGGGTGCGGGAAGGGGATGTTCCTGGAGGGCATGGCGCGGCTGCATCCCCGGCGCAACTTCCTGGGCAATGAGCGCGCCCGCAAGTACTACCGCCTGGCCGTCGAGCGTCTCTCCCGGGCGGGACACCGCAATGTCCGCATGCTGGGCGGGGATGGGGCCGATCTGCTCTCGCGCTGGATCGCGCCGGCCAGCATCGCGGTCCTGCACATCTACTTCCCCGATCCCTGGCCGAAGAAACGCCACCACAAGCGGCGCATCTTCCGGCCGGAGATCCTGCGCATGGCGCAGCGCGCTCTCGCGCCGGGCGGCGAGTTGCGCCTGGCAACCGACCATGCCGGCTACCGGGAGGTGATCGAGCGGCTCTTCGCGGCGCATGCCCACCTGTTCGAGCCGCTCGCCTGGGATCAAGACGGGCCGCTCCAGTTGCCGAGCAACTACTCACTGAAATGGCAGCGCGTGGGACGGCCCTTGTGGTGGGCCCGATTCTCACCGGTTTCCCGGGCTGGGCGGCCGTGCTAATCTCAGCCGCTGGCGCCCCGTTGCACGGTGGCGGGCTACAGGTTTCCCGCCGGGAGGCCGATGGTTGCAATGACGAGAATGAACCGGGATGAGCCGCGCCCATCACCGGATGGGTCGCTGATCAGGGAAAGGAGATCCGTCGAAGATGAAGTGGCAACTCGATCCCGAGGAGCAGAGGCGGTTGGCCGAGGAGCGCCGGCTGCGCGCCGATGATGAAGATGAAGACGAGGACGAGGATGAGGAGGAAGACGGCGAAGGGCGCGGCGAAGACGATGAGAAGCTCCAGGAGAAGCTCCTGAAGACGCGCACCATCCTGATCAGTGAGCCGGTCAGCGATGAGCTGGCCCGCAAGGTCTACCAGCAGCTCTTGATCCTGGAAGCGGATTCAAAGGAGAAGCCGATCACGGTGATCATCAACTCCCCGGGTGGAGAGGCCGACTCCGGGTTTGGCATCTACGACATGCTCCGCTTCATCGAGACGCCCATGCGCACGCTGGTCGCCGGACTGTGCGCCAGCGCCGCCGTCATCATCTTCCTGGGCGGCGACGATGGCCAGCGCTTCACCTTGCCCAACGCACGATTTCTCCTGCACCAACCCTCATCGCAGAGCATGGGGCAGGCCTCCGATCTGCAGATTGCCTCGGATGAGATCGTGCGGCTCCGCAAGCGCTACAACAGCATCGTTGCCGAGGTGACCGGCCGGTCGATCGAAAGGATCGACCAGGACGCGGACCGCGACTTCTGGATGACGGCCGCGGAGGCGCTCGAATACAAGCTGGTCTCGCGAGTCGTTACGAAACGCAGCGAGATGGGGAGCGAATGATCCTGGGCGCGGCGGGCCGATTCCCCTCCCTGCGCAGAAACCGTTCTGGGGGACGTCATCGGGGGCGTCCCCTTTCCCATTCCCTCCCGCGAGCGTGAGCGGCACCCTGCCAGCCCGGCCTCCAGCCCCACCTCCAACCCCGCCTCCAGCGCCACCTCCAACCCCACCTCCAGCCCTACTCTTCTAATGAGCGTGCCGCGGTCCTTGCCGACCCGGCCTCTTTCGCACTAAAGCCCCCTCCCCGGGCGGACGATCCTTATCCTGAATCACTGGTTGGGATGCGCCACAGGACGTGGCGGAAATCCACCATGTATGAAACCACAGGGGTTTGAGTTGGGGGGCGCTCCGTACCGCCCCGTACTGGACAGGCAGTCCGCATGCGATTCACGACCAAGCCGGGAGGAGACCATGGACGGTAGGCTTCACCGCAATATCTCTAGCGCCCCCCGCGCGCTCTGCTTCTGGATGCTCACCTGCGCCGGTCTCGCGACCGGCGGCTTCGGCTGCGGCATGAGCAGCGACACGCCCGCGACGCCCGTGGATCCGGGCAGCCAAACCGGCATGATGATCCGTGACCTGCAGGTCGCGGCCGTGACCGACACGACCGCACAGGTAACCTGGTCGACCGATCGCGCCACCGTGGGCACGCTGCAGTTCGACACGCAGTCGAGTCTGCTCACAACGCAAACGATGGTGACCGCACTCCAGTACGACCACCAGGTCGAGCTCTCCCACCTGATTCCCCACACGCGCTACTACTACCGCGTCGCGGCGCTCAGTGCGCAGGGCGACACCGCCTCGCAGCGCGGCACCCCGTTTCAGACCATGCAGGATGCCGATCTGGATGACACGACGCCGCCGGTGATCAGCGACATCTACGTGGCCGGGGTCACCTCCAGTTCGGCGGAGATCCGTTGGCGGACCGATGATCCCACGCGTGGGGCCGTGCACTTCGATCCGGACGGCGCGGCGCCCTTCGACCTGAGCGCGGCGGAGTATGCGGACGAACCCGATAAGTACACCTACGGGCACGCGCTGGTGCTCACCGGCTTGAACGACGGCACGACCTATGGGTTCGCCGTACAGGCTACGAACAAGGCGGGACTCACGACCTACTCGAGCGCGCTGCAGTTCACGACCTTCGCCAAGCCGATCATCGGCTTCTGTCCGACCACGGTGACCGCCATTCCGGATCAGAATGCCGAGATCACCCTGTGCATCCACAACGCGGTGAATCTGCATGCCATGTCGGTGGCCGTCCTGTGGGAACGCAACAAGCTGCGCGTGCCGGGCCGCACCTCCGCGGTGGCGACCACCTCCGAATTCCGGGCCGAGCAGTTGGGGCACATGTTCATGGTGAGCGAATTGCCGGACGACCTGCTGCTGCCGGCCGAATGGGATGGGATTCTGGTCGAAGCCACCTGGGAGGTTGAATACGACCAGTCGGGCCGCGTGGCCCTGGGAACCGAGGCCGACGGAGATATCCAGGTCTGCACGATCACCATGCGCCTGGACGCCGCGGCTACACAAGGTGCTGTCAGGATTCACGATACGAGCACGCTCTACGATCACCACAACCTGGCGGTGTGGTACCACAGCGAAGTCGGATCGCTGGAGAGTCCCTAAGGAAGCGGGGGCGCCGCCGGCCGGAACGTCCGGCTCGCACGGTTCGTGCCTTTTGCAATCAAGAAGGTCAAGAACGAAATGAGGCGCTCCGATAGGTAACGACGGAAGCGATCGGCCGACTTCGGTCGGTGGCCTTCTTGGCCAAACGGTTCAAGGAAGGACGTCGGCTGCGGTTCGAGACTGGGGGGGCCAAATGGATAGGGCCCCAAGCACAATGCGAACCAGCGGCGGACATGAAGCGGAGGGAGACGAAACGATGTTCAAGAACAGGGTCTTGTTGCTTTGTGTGCTCCTGGCGGCCACAGCGCTAACGTTTCCAAGGCCCGCCAGCGCCGCAGATTCGTACGAGGTAGTGGCCGAGTATAGCGGTCCCTACTTCTGGGTAGCCAACGCACCCACCGTGGCTCAACTGGTGGACAACCCCCAGGTGGAAACGCAACACTTCATCACACCGTATGACATTGCCGTCAGCATCGAGGGTGGCGGACGTATCATGAACTACGTTCTGGATAGCGGCAACAAGCGCATCCAGGGATTCGAGACCAATCTCGACATTCGCCACTTCACCGACGCCGACCTCACGTGGACCGAACCCGTGGCGGGGGCGGCGGATTGGGACGATGACGAGATCTGGGTGCCCGAGTACGCCGCCGGCGCCACGAACTGGATGATTCCCGGTTCGGCGATCGTCAAGGTCGATGGCTTGACCTGGACGTGGGTGGCCGACCTGACGGGCTTCGCGGCCACGGACCAGGTCTACACCATCGACTATGATATCGCCAACGGTCCGGTCATTGACTTCCCGGCCAACTCGCTCAGTGCGACCAGCACGATCGAGCTGACCTATGTCGTCACCGACTACCAGGGAGGCGGCACGGCGGCCTTTGGCCTGGGCGACATCGACTGGGGCAACTCCGATGGAGCCGCCATTGTCGAGGTGCGCCTGGACGAGGCCTCCCCCAGCGCGATCTCGCTGCAGGACATGCGCGCCATCTTCACGATCGCCAATGAAACCACGGCGACCACCGACGAACTGTGGGTGATCGACGCGGCCGACAGCAGCACGGGGGCCGACGAGTACCTGCGGGTCTACACCGTCACACAGGGCGGCACGGAGGCGTTCCTGGAGGCCTATGACGATCTGCTGAGCAACCCCAGCGACGTCTATGTCGCCTCCGGTCCCGCGGCCACGGCCGCCGCCACCGAGGCACACGGGACGATCGATCACATTGACGGAATCGCGGTCGTGGACGAGAACCAGGTCACCGGCCACACGTACTCGATCAACATGACCGGCGCGCTGGTCGACATCGTCGATCTGACCACCGGTCGAGTCCTGGTGAGCGGCGGCGCCAAGGCCGACTTCATCACCGGATCGAACACCTGCTATGTCGTTCCGGGCATCGGATTCGACTTCAACACAGCGGTGCCCAACGATACCGATGACATCTTCACCACGACGCGCCAGGTCCCGGCCCGCTATGCCTTCGTCTGCGATGCGGGCAATGATCGCATCAAGGTTCTGGCGGTCGGCGACATCTCGACGACCACCGGGGACGACCTTCCCGGCGACGTGCACACCTGCGTCACGCAGCCGTCCGGCCCCGGCACGATCGGGTTGACGGCCGACGAGGACTACTACTTCGTGACGCCGGCCTCGATTCCCGAGAACTGGCAGTCCGGTACGGCAACCCGGCCGCTCAAGGAGAACTCGGTCACCCTGATCGAGGATCCGGCCGGCACGCCGGTGACCTGGACGCGGGTGAACGACCTCACGCTGGCGGGCCCCGCGGACAAGGTCTACACGGTGGACTGGTGGGAAGGCATCGTGACCTTCGGTGACGGAGTGCGGGGCGCCAAACCGGACGCCGCGACCACCTTCAGCCTGACCTACACCACCACCCCGGACGTCATCCGTTACGGGAGCCGCGGTTCCGGCAACGGGCAGTTCATCGACCCGAGCGGTGTCTGCGCGCGCTGGAGCGCCAGCCTGGGCTGCTTCAATGTGTACGTCACCGACAGCGGCAACAATCGGATTCAGAAGTTCCACTTCTATCCGGAAGACGCCGCGCTGAGCATCCCACCGCGGATGGAATACGTCTGCGAGTGGTCGACGGCCAGCAACTCGGCCGACTACCTCAGCAACCCCACCGACATCGATGTCGATACCGACGGCACCGACTTCTTCGTGGCCGCGGTCGATACCGACAACGACCGGGTTGTGATGTACAAGGATACCAGGTTCAACTCCTTCAGCACGACCGTGCCGGCCTACGAGACCCAGTTCGGCGGCACCGGCAACCGGCTGGGCTCGTTCGATCTGATCACCGGTATCGACATGGTCAAGAACGGCACCGAGCTGGAGCTCTACGTGGCCGACGCCGGCCGCGGCCGCGTGACCAAGTACGTGAAGGCGCCCACGCCGACGGTGACCCTCTACTTCACCCCGGGCACCGCCAGCGAGCTGCCGAAGGCCTTCCCGCCCTCGTCGAGCTACGCCTTCACCTTCACCACGGTCAATGCGCCGGCGGGCGCCTATGTGGACCTCTACTATGACACCGCCAGCACCTACAGCTCTCAGACCTCGACACTGTGCTTCACGTCGGGCAGTGTGACCAGCGCCAGCAGCCCCAAGACCTGGACCTTCTCGGGCACGCCCGCGGGTATGCCGGCCGACGGCACCTACTACCTGTTTGCGATCCTGCGAGATGCCACCGGGGCGCAGCTGGCCACCGACGCGACGGCCAGCAACGAACTGCTCACGATCGACAGCCGCCTGACCCCCGGGATTCAGGCGCGCGACTTCTTCGACAGCGACCCGACGCAGCTGCTGGCGCCGAACGAGGAGCAGGCCGTTGCTCTGCAGCTCGCCTATCCGGACAGCGTGATCGGTTGCTCGTTCGTGGGAACCTTCCCGACCGAGATGTATCAGGTCCTGGGCATCGAGCCGGGACCCGGCTGGCTGGGTACCCGCTACACGAACCACATCTGGAATGCGACCTGGGACAACGATGCCGGCACCTACGCCGTCTACACGGCGGTCACCGGTGTGCCCAACGGCCTGACCGGCGCGGGTCCCTACGACATGGCCTATGTCAAGGTGAAGGCCAACGACGCGCTGACCGAAGAGACGCGCTTCCTGTCCGGCACCTGGACGGTGGACCAGACCAACAGTGGTGTGACCGACTACGACAACCAGCCGCTCGAGAGCTGGGTGGCGCGCGATCTGAGTCTGAAGGTGGCCTATGTGGGTGATATCGCTCACTCGATCACCGGTACCGATTCGGTCGTGCCCTATCAGCAGCCCAATCCGGACGGCTACATCAACTTCGCTGACCAGATGGCGCTGACCGTCGGATGGAACGGAGATGCCACCAGCTTCGTCCGTGACCCGATTGCCGACATGGGGCCGTTCACCGGCACCGCGCCGAATCTGGTTCCCAGCCGTGACCAGCAGTTCGACGTCTGGGATCTCCAGGCCTTCACCGGCAACTGGTCCTGGTTTGCGGCCAACGGCTATCTGACGCCGGCACTGCACGGCGCCTCGCCGGTCGCCAGCTTCACCCCCTTGGGCGAGGCGGTGGCGGGTGAAGCTTCGATCACTCTGGACGCCGACTTCGGCAATCCGCTTCCGGGCGAGATGGTCACCGTCGATATCCAGGCCAAGAACGTTCGGGATCTGACCGGCGCCATGGTCCGTGTGACCTATGACCCGGCCGAGCTCTCCCTGGTCAGCGTCGAGCGGGGCGCCTTCCTCGCTCAGGGCGACGGCAACCTGATGATGAACAGTACGCGCCGGGAAGGCACCTGCGAGCTGTCGATGACGCGCTTCTCGCAGGCCGAACCGGGTGTGAGCGGTGACGGCGTCCTGGCGACGCTCACCTTCCGCATCAGCACGCCGCCGACCAGGGAACTGAACTACGTCTACGACCTGCGCGACTCGCGCAACCTGGTACTGAGCCGCGGTTCGAGCGAGTTCGACGCCTTCACCGATGGCGTCAACCGCAACGTGGTTCTGTGCCAGAACTACCCCAACCCGCTCAACCCGAACACCAGCATCGTCTTCACGCTGCCGAGCAAGCAGCCGGTCGACCTGGCGGTCTTTGATCTGACCGGTCGCCGTGTGTGCACGCTCATCAGCGGACCGCAGGATGCTGGCGTCCACACCGTTGAGTGGGATGGTCACGACCAGTCCGGAAATGAGGTTACCAGCGGCGTGTACTTCTACAAGCTGCGGGCGGGCGGGGAAACCATGACCCGCAAGCTGCTTGTGACCCGCTAGTGACATTCCCTGGGTTGCGCGGCGCGCTGTATCCGGCCGCCGCCGCAACCCACGCTGATCGCTTCTAAGGGGTCCGGGTCCGGCCTGCAACGGCTGGGTCCGGACCTTCTTTGCCTAGTGGTGGCTGCATTTTTCCCACTTGGGAGCCCCAGCATGGCCGCCGGGACCGGCCGGCCCCAGCCTCTCCCCCAAATCCGCATCGCATAACCTGTTTCGAGCAGAGTTGTTACACCGAATGTGACACGCCAGGTGCTCCTGGACTGGATCCTGCGCCCCGCGGCACGCCGGTTGCATACAATCCCGCTGGAGGATGCCGGCGAATGCCGGATACGGATGGATGAGTCTCGGGACTCCGAAGGATGGTGGAGCCATGAATCGACCGCTACGCCGGATTGCATGCCTGCCCTCCAGGCGCAGATCGTCCTGGGGGCCGAAACCGAAGGCGATCGCGTGTGCGCTTCTCGGCACGGCCCTGCTGCTGATCCTCCCTGGCGGTCCGCTTGCCGCCGAGCCCCCCACCTACGGGGAGATTCCCGATCCGTTGGGTGGGGACATCCTGCGAGTTGCCTCCACGGCCGGTCCCCCGGTAGGGGCCTTCGCCGTTCAGGCGCGGATGACGGGCCGGGACCACCGGGGCGAGTCCTACTCCAGCCTGGTGGCCACGCTGCAATACACGCTTCATCCGTCGGCGACCTTTGGTGTGAGCGCCGGCCACTTCGCGTTGGATCGGGGCATGGGTGCCGCGGGCAAGCCGCTCAACAAGCGTGGCCCCAGCGACACCCGGGTCTTCTTCAAACTGCGGGCCCCGGCCGGTGCAACCCAGCCGTTTTCTCTCGGGATTCGGCCGAGCCTGCGCCTGCCCACCGGATTCGATCAGGAGGCCGAAGGGCTCCTGCCCTTCACCTCGCGCACCGTCGACGCGGAGCTGATCGGCCTGATTGGCTATGAAACCCCCGAGGTCGGGATCTA